>CACJAW010000100.1 GCA_902591495.1 uncultured Pseudohongiella sp. | reverse complement strand
AAGTAACTGATTATAAAGAAGAAAAAAATTGCCCAATAGCTCAATGGGCTAGTTAAATGTCTTAATAATCAATGACTTACAAACAGAAAAATCGATTTATGCGTAGTTTTTGCGATGGTTTTCAGTAGTTTTAAACCATTAAATTAATACTAAAAGAACTCCGCATAGGACGTAATTTTTACGGTCGCTCTTTACTCCCCCTGAGTTATTCGATGCCGATATCTTTAGTATATTTAGGGTGAAAAATATGAATGCACTATTTATAAAAATAGCCTCACCAGGTTTTTCTGTTATGGCTTCTATATACAAATTTTTAATACAAGCTTTTTGTTACGGCCAGATTAAGTCTCAATAATCTCAAATAAAAGATTCGATTTATATTCCCAGCAGCCTGACTGCCACTTGTTTTGTGAAGAAAGAAACAGCTAAAACCTCATAGGTACAATTGTTATTGAGACAAAACTGATTAAGCGCTTTATATTCGTCTTGCTCCCAGTTTCTATTTATTAAGAATTCATCAAAAATCAAAATAGTATGACGGTCAATGACTGGCTTAGTAAAATTTAAGGCGCATATAGTAGAAGAATAAAGATCCGCATCATAATTAATCAATGAGGCTACCGGTCGAGATTTTGAGAAAAATTTAGGTAGTGTGTCTTCAAATTGACCGACAATAAACTCTCCACCGTCTATTGTAGGTACCTGACCATCGCTAGAATAAGACCCTTTTTTCTCCTCATGCCAATTTTCTGGCAACCCATCAAACGTATCAAAGCCGTAACCTTTTTCATAATTTTTAATGAGATAACGGAACGCTTCTCCTCGCCAGACGCCAAATTCATAAAATGGTCTACTTTTCTTGGTTTGCTCAACAATACGATCGAATAATGCCCACCTATGAAAGTATAATTCGGGCAATTCCGGAAGATTGAAGACCCATGCATAAGAGCGCATGGCAGGATGGTCTTTTAGAGAAGATCTCATCAGGTCATTAAAATTATATACATCACCTGTATAATATCGGAGTGCAGCAAGGTTTAATTTTGCCATTAAGTGACTGTTATCCGCGGCTAAACACTGCTCCAGCCAATATTTTGCTTCAAATATACCATTGGATGCTCCAGACAAATTAAAGGCAGCTTCCGCATAGTCAGGCTTTATCTTGATAGCCTGTTTATAGCTAACTATGGCAGCGTCCAAATCTCCCGTATCCTGAAGGACATTACCCATATTATTATATGCCTCAACAAAGTTTGGCTTTATTCTAGTGGCGCGTTTATAGCTATCTATGGCAGCCTTTAGCTCACCATTCCTCTGAAGAGCGTTTCCCATATTGCTGTACGCCTCAGCAAAGTCTGGCTTAATCTTAACCGCGTGTTTATAACTATTTATGGCAGCGTTTAGCGCACCCTTTTTCTCAAGGGCGCTGCCCATGTTGCTATATGCCTCCGCATAATCTGGATTTTTCATGACAGCTTGTTGATAGCAATCTATGGCAGAGTCGAAATCTCCCTTTTTTTGCAGAGCATTACCCATATTGCTATATACCTCAGCAAAGTCTGGCTTAATCTCAATCGTATATTTGTAACTGTCTATGGCAGCGTCAAGTTGCCCGAGCGATGCATAGGCTGCTCCTTGAATGTTATGTAGCTCTGCAGCATTTGGAAACTTTTGAAGAAGAGTTTTGGCTTGGCCTATCACTTGTTGATACGATCCTTGATTGTAGACATCTATTAAAGCTTGCGTTTTTTCTGCCGGTGGGTCTACTGGGAGGAGAGCGATATATTGCTCTAGTCTATCAAGAGCACTTTTCTTTGCTCCTCTATCCCTGACCTTTTGAAGAATGCTCTTAGCATCACTGACACGTTCTAATCCAACAAGCGCTTCTATATAACTAGCCCAGTATTCAATAATCTTTGGATTTACTTTCAAGGCTTTCCTGAAAAAGGAAAGAGACACTTTAAAGTTGCCAGCATTTAAGGCATGTAACCCTAATCGATGTGCTTCCGCTGCTGTATTAGCGTCTTCT
>CACJAW010000099.1 GCA_902591495.1 uncultured Pseudohongiella sp. | reverse complement strand
ACACTATTTACCTGCAGCACTATTGTTGAGCTTTTCTGTAACGAATCTAATTATCTATGCAGTGCTAGCGCCTTGGTCAGACTCCAATAGTACAACTTTACATTGGCCTCTATCAGGCTATGTGCCCCTACTCGTCTTTTTACCTGAAAGTTTACGCTTAATTTACAATTGGTTTTCCAATACCAGGCTAAAAAGAGCAGCTAGACTCTTAGTAGCTTTAATTCCAGCGATAGGTCTTTGTGGGACATTTGGTATTTTATTAGGTATTGGTTCACAAGCTTTTCAAACTCCACTTCAAAAGATTTTTGGTGAAGAGATTTTGTCAACCAAAATGGCTGGATGGAAGCAATTTACAGAACATACTAAACAATTAATTATCGAAAAAAATCTTAATAGTTTTCCCACAATAGTTACCGATAACTACTATACTGCAGCGCAGCTCGAGTTTGCCGGAGTAGAGGGTAATATTTATACAATTGACAAATCTAAGGCTGTGCAAGATGGTAGATTACGTCAGTACCAAATTTGGGATAAACACCAGAACGGTTTAATTCAGCAGATTCAAAAACCTGCCCTCTTTATAACAGAGGATAGCGTTCTTTCTATACTAGACAAACATAAAGTTATCGAAGAAATGTGTATGTTTAGCGATGAATTAGTTTTTGTTAGTGAGCTCCCTCTTTTTGGCAGAGCGAAAACCTTTAGCTACTACTCAACGACCAATCTGCTGGACCCAGAACAAAAACTGAAAAATAGTGCAGCTTGCCCTGTCCCGCCGAGGGCTTGGATTGATGCGCCTCAGGCAGATGCAATTTTGTCAGGAAAAGTTACTATCGCTGGTTGGGCTTTCAACGAGCATATTGGAATTGAATCGATAAAGGTAATGCTAGACGGTCAAGTTGTAGCTAAAGCTAATTATGGTCTTTCAAGAAGCGACGTCGCCTCGGCAATGAATGTCCAAACCGACCCGAATACGCCAAACTTAGGTTTTGAGACGGAAATAGATACTACCCATATAGAAAATGGTAATCACTGGCTGGAACTGATGCTAATTAACAGTCAGGGCAATTCTTTCCCGTATGGAAAAAGATCATTTAAGGTTGTGAATCCCTAATTTATAGAGGGCGTAGGACCTCGACAGCAATACCCCACTCATCATTATCCTTAAAACGCCACTGACGCAAATATCCTGTACTGAAACTAGTCCCATCTGGTGAATTATCTGCTTGCATAACACCATAGGTGTAACCCATTTCTTTAGAGGTAGATAAAAAGCCACCCATATGGATGAGATTTATTGTCGAAGTTCTTGACACACTATCTAAGTAAGCACCATATGCAGCGCTAGCCTCGGCACCAATTCCAGGAGCCATGCCGGGTAAGTATACGCGAGTGCTTTCTAGACCGTAGCGAAGAAGCGCACGCTCACCCCCTCTAAAATTTATTGATAAACCAAATAAATCATCTGCATCAATTAAACTTTGCATATCATTGTTCAAAAGCGAGCTACTACCAGACTCTGCTGTTTCATCTAAAACAGGCTGAGTATCCGCAAAATTTGGTTCTACATCCAAAGCAAGAAAGCCAGGTATCGTAGCCACAATGTCCGCCATTAATTTCCATGCACCATCACTTCTTTGCCAAATTGACACCAAATGCCCGTACGCATATTCATCCGACTCAGTAGTTCTATTAACCAACTCAGTGGGCCCTACGGTTAGACCAAGGTCACCATCCCTGGAAACATCAATGTAATGCGCCTCCCATGTCATCTCATCAAACGAAGTGGCATCAGAAAGATACTCTTCTAACGCATCAACTGGTCCCCTTTGGTCGCGAAAGACAATTGAGTCTTGCCCCAAGAACTCCCTAAAAGCCTCAGTTCGCCCAATTTCACCAGTTCTGTCAGCGTAAATCTGATCGGCTGAACTGAGCTCTAGCCAATATTGATACTGGGAAATTTCTTGAGCATTTGCACAAAACCCAATCGCACAGGTTAAACTTGCATATATCTCAACCATCTTCCTCATACAATATGCCTCTATCTTTAGATCGTAATTTTAAAAAGTAATCGAAATTACCTTTAG
>CACJAW010000098.1 GCA_902591495.1 uncultured Pseudohongiella sp. | reverse complement strand
TCTTAGTGCCGACACGAGGTCCCGCTCGCCTTGATCGTCAAGGTTCGAGTTAGGTTCATCTAAAATGATAAGCCTCGGAGAATTATAAATTGCTCGCGCGAGCCCTACTCGCTGTCGCTGTCCCGCAGATAACGCACCAGAGGTCAAGCCGATAAGAGTGTCATACCCCTCAGGAAGACTGAGAATCATTTCGTGAATACCAGCAATTTTGGCTGCTTCGATTATCTTTTCCGAATCCAAACGTGAAAACCGGCAAATATTATCGGCGATTGTTCCGGGAAAGAGCTCGATGTCCTGAGGTAAATATCCTAGATGAGGTCCCAATTCATCTCTGTCCCATTTATTCATATCCGCACCATCTAACCGAACCAACCCCGCTCTCGCCGGCCAGACCCCAAGTATCGATCTTGCTAAGCTTGTTTTCCCGGCCGCACTGGGGCCAACAATGCCGAGAGCTTCACCAGCCGCAAGCTCGAAACTTACGCCTTTCAGACAAGCACTTGTTGATCCTGGGGGGGACTACAAAAAGTTGTTCTACTGACAGACTACCTTCAGGGTCCGGCAGTGTAACTCTTTCCCGATCAAAGGGAGTGGTTTTCAGTATCTCTGTGAGGCGCTCATACTGACCTTTAGCATCAATAAAACTCTTCCAGTTAGCAACCATCATATCTATCGGAGCCAAGGCACGTCCGAGAAGGAGCGAACCAGCGATCATCATTCCAGGAGAGATTTCTTGATTTAACGCTAAATATGCGCCAAGACCTAAAAGCAAGGACTGCGCTAGCATGCGGAATGATTTACTGATGGACTGCAATTGGGATGCTGCAACACTAGCGATGGCTTGTTCATCTGCCGCTTTGTCATACAGCAAATCATCTTTATACTGAATATTTTTCGACATGCCCATACCGTGGATTACTTCCGTGTTCCTGAGGTTATTGCTAAACGAAACCTGCGCCGTCCTTGATAAGCCATTCGCTTTAGCCATCCGATCACCCGTTGACTTTTGTGTAATGACTGCGAGGATAATCATGATTACAGCCGCTATTATCGCTGCCGAACCGAAATAGGGGTGGAATACAAACATGACACAAATGTATACCAGCGCCCAAGGGGCATCCATAAGTGAAATAACTCCGTTGCCAACCGAAAATTGCCTTAAATTAACTAAATCATTCATGGCTTGGTTGCCCATAGTGTCATTGCCCGTCAACAGCGCATTAAGGCTAGCGACTGAAGACACCTTGTGACGTAAACTTTTCTCGACCCTCACATTTGCGGCTATCAGTAATTTTCCTCTCGCCCACTCAAAACCTCCAGAAGAAAACAACAGTAGGACTAGAAGCAGCGTGAGCATTATCAGAGTTTCCATACTTCCGCTAGAGACCACGCGGTCGTAGACTAACAACATATAAAGTATTGGAGTTAACATTAAGAAGTTCAAAGCAGCGCTAAACAATGTGGCATAAAGAAAATATGCTTTGACAGAACTAAGTTCGGCTTTGAGAGGGTTAGGCATGGTTTTGCTCTGAATCATAAGTCGCCAAAAATACAAACACTATTTGTTATTAAATGCGGTTTGAAAGCTTTATTGAGGCTTCTCCTAAATTTTCAAGTTTTTCAATAGGAAAACTGTCCAATCTTATCTACGTATAGTGCCCCAAAGATTATTTTACGAGGAGTCGTCGTTGATCGCATAATTCTTCATATCGAATTCATCGCTATTTGGTTCTATCGGCTAAAATGGCATTTCCGATAGCCTTGGAGGACTTTTGGTTCGGGATTTGTATCGCTAGAGTTCGCTTGACCCGTCGGCTATCTCTTTAAGCAGGTTCGGCTCATTGATGACTAGTTTGTTCGGCCCTACCCGAGAGACTATTTGTCTCCGTTGGAGCTGTTGGAAAACTCGGGTTATGGTTTCCCTGCTCAAATTGAGCATGATTGCGATTTCCATGTGCGTGGGTAAATTGTCGATATTCCTCGTTTTAGCCGAGCTGTTTTTGGAAACGAGCAGCCAAAGCTGGAGACAAACGCGCTGTGAAACTTTAGGCAGACTTAGGAGTGACCTTTGGGTATTCATTTGTCTAATGCGTCTTGCTAGC
>CACJAW010000097.1 GCA_902591495.1 uncultured Pseudohongiella sp. | reverse complement strand
AATTATTCTTAACGACAGGCCTGTCAACGCAGAAACGCCAGCTCATTTGTTGGATGATGCAGTTACTCCAAACCAATTCATGTTTATAAGAAACAACGGTATACCGCCAGAAGAGGTTAATCCAGAAAGCTGGGAGTTGGAGATAGGTGGCGAGTCTTGCGTTACTCCTACGAAGTTCTCAATAAATGACCTCAGGGAGAGATTTGAAGAGGTTACTTTGCAGCTACAGCTAGAATGCGGAGGAAACGGTCGGAGCGAATTTGTGCCTGCTGCAAGTGGAAATCAGTGGACAACAGGAGCGATCGGCTGTCCTAAATTTACTGGTGTTAGGTTAAGGGACGTCCTTAATTATTGTGGTGTTGCCAGAGATGCAGTGTATGTTGGGTATTACGGTGCTGACACCCACACCAGTGGAAATCCAAATGCCGATCCTATTTCTCGAGGGGTTCCAATTAGCAAGGCCATGGAACGAGAATCTATGATCGCCTGGGCCATGAATGATGAAGACATACCATTACAGAACGGATTTCCACTGCGTTTAGTGTGTGCGGGCTGGCCAGGCTCAGTTTCAGGAAAATGGTTGAATCGATTAGTGATCCGCAATAAGGTGCACGATGGCGAAAAAATGGCAGCACCATCTTACTCAGTCCCAAACAGGAATGTCGCACCCGGAAGCAGAGTTCCAAACGAGGATATGCAAATCATCGAATCTATGCCTGTTAAATCGCTAGTAACCTATCCTCAATCAGGCATCGATCATGATTACCGTCAAAGAATGACAGTAAGAGGACATGCTTGGGCAGGAGATAATCAGATTAGCAGCGTTTTTCTGTCAATAGACTTTGGCGCGACATGGTTACCCACCGCAGTCGGCGCTGCCTCAAACCGCCTTTCTTGGCAAAGCTTTGAATCCTGGGTCCAGTTCCCAGAGCCGGGATATTACGAAATTTGGGCCCGGGCAATGGATAACCTGGGACGCTCCCAACCAATGGTTGTTCCAGGCTGGAACCCTAGAGGTTATTTGAACAATGCCTGTCACAGAGTGGCAGTCCAAGCTACTTGACCAACATGACCAAGAACTCAATCTTTAATATCTTCACTATTGCGTTAGCCATTTGCCTTCAAAACAATGGTGCCCTAGCACAATCAGAGACACCCGAGTCCTCACGACTGATCGTTGCAGAGGGCTGGCAGAACGTACAGGCAAATTGCACAGAGTGTCACTCCTCATTACTTATCACACAAAATTCGGGAAGCAGAACAGTCTGGGAAAGCCGCATCCGATGGATGCAAAATACACAAGGACTTAAAGATCTTGATCCAAAAGTAGAAGAATCAATTTTGAATTATCTTGCCGCTAATTATGGCCAAAAGTCTTCCTCGCGAAGGGCGCCACTTAACATTCTATTGATGCCAAATAATCCATTTCGACCTGAGGACTAACAATCCCTTTGTTTATATTGTCACGATTGTTGAGAGGCTAGTTTATGCAAGAACCAAGAATCCCAAGCTTCTTGCAGTCTTTGATATGCTTTGGCGGAGTCATATTAATCG
This sequence comes from uncultured Pseudohongiella sp., assembly GCA_902591495.1. Taxonomy (GTDB): domain Bacteria; phylum Pseudomonadota; class Gammaproteobacteria; order Pseudomonadales; family Pseudohongiellaceae; genus UBA9145. The sequence continues at coordinate 628 of CACJAW010000097.1, read as the reverse complement.
TCATAGTCGGTTTACTGTGGTTCGGAATTAGCTTACACAGCCTGTTGGCCATCGCACTTGTTTGGGTCGCCTGTCATTCTTACTGGTTAGGCTTTTCCTATAAAAAGATAAAATCATCTATGATTGCTGGCATTGAAAAGGGGCTTGGTGCCATTTTTATCTTCTTTTTGATAGGCATACTCGTTGCGGCCTTAATGGAAGCTGGCACTATCGGCGCACTTATCTATTACGGACTAGATACGCTCCACCCAAGCTTATTTTTGCCCGCAGGGCTTTTACTCTGCAGTTTAATGTCCTTGGCTACGGGGACTGCATGGGGCACGATTGCCACACTTGGCGTAGTCTTAATTGGCTTGGGTCAAACTCTGGGCATGTCACCCGCACTCGTAGCCGGAATGGTGGTCTCGGGGGCAAGCTTTGGTGATAAGATGTCCCCTGTTTCAGATACCACTAATCTGGCCGCGATGAGCGCTAATACAGATCTTTATTCACATATTAAATCAATGATGTATAGCACCGTCCCAACTTACTTAATCTGTGTCCTAATTTTTACGATAATTGGATTTTACTTTACAACAAGCGCAATCTCAGATCAGGAGATGTTTCGACTTCGTGAACTTCTAGGTAT
>CACJAW010000096.1 GCA_902591495.1 uncultured Pseudohongiella sp. | reverse complement strand
ACAACTTCATGGTGATATTTGGACTCTTATTAGGCCTTGGGATGCTGATTGACGGCGCGATCGTAATGGTTGAATACGCGGACAGAAAAATGAATGAAGGCCTAGACGGAAAAGCCGCATACAAAGCTGCGGTGCAGCGAATGTTTTGGCCAATCACCGCTTCAACAGCAACCACCCTAGCCGCATTTCTACCCATCATGTTCTGGCCAGGTGTGGCTGGTCAGTTTATGAGCTATTTACCTATTACAGTTTTTGCCGTTTTGATCGGGTCATTATTCTATGCGCTACTCTTTGCACCCGCCATAGGAGCTTTGGTTACAACTAAGCGGCAAAACGGATCGCAATTAAAGGCTGTCACTGAGGAACAACACTTTAACGAAACAACAGGCGTAACGAGAGTGTACGCATCCGTTCTCAATTTCGCCGTAAAGATCCCAATAACGATATTTGTTTTGAGCATTGCAGTTTTGTGGGGAATAATTACCGCCTACGGCCGATGGGGGTCTGGGATCGAGTTTTATGTTTCACCCGAGCCTCTTCAAACTCAGGTACAAATTTTTGCCCGAGGAAATTTTTCGCCTGATGAACTCCGAGATATAGTGCTTGATGCGGAGGATCGCGTTAAAGAAATTGGCTATTACAAAGGAATCGTAACCCAATCTGGAGCTGGCACCCAAATGGCTGGCTCGCAACAAGCTGCCCCGGATTTGGTAGGAACTATTTTTATCGAACTAACCGACAGACGGACTCGAGATTTAGACGGTTTCGAAATTGAAAATCTTTACAGACGTGCAATATCAGAGATTCCTGGAGTTAGAGCGGAGGTCGCCACAATTGAGGAAGGGCCGCCGGTTGGAAAGGAAATACAAGTTGAACTATCTGGTGAGGACCTCACTCTTCTATTCGACGAAGCAGAGCGAATTCGCAATTTCATGGAGACCGAGATGACCGGCCTCATTGATATTGATGACACAGCGCCGATTCCTGGTATTGAGTGGGAAATGAATGTTGATCGAGCTCAGGCCGCCATGTTGGGAGCAAATATGACCGAAATTGGAGCTGCTATACAGCTTTTAACTAATGGCATTTTCATGGGTGACTATCGCCCGGACGATAGTGAAGAAGAGGTCGATATAAGAGTAAGATATCCTGAGGAATATAGGGGGATCGACCAATTAGATACCGTTCGCATAAGTACAGCTAATGGCCCTGTTCCCATCAGCAGTTTTGTAACACGAGAGGCGAGACAAAAAGTCAGTTCAATTCAGCGGGTAGACAGCAGTCGTATCGTTCTTGTTCGCGCAAACCCAGCCCCCGGAGTTGTGGCCGATAATAAACTCCAAGAGATAGACGCCTGGATCACCCAAAATCCTCCAGTGCAAGGAGTAAATTTCAAATTTAGAGGTGCAAACGAAGAGCAAGAGCAGTCCGCTGAATTTCTTATTCAGGCGTTTGCTCTATCTATGGCACTCATGGGAATACTACTTGTCACTCAATTCAATAGTTATTATCAATCTTTACTAATCCTATCCTCGGTTCTTCTGTCAACATCTGGAGTCTTAGTTGGACTCCTCATTACCGGACAAACCTTCAGCGTGATGCTCACTGGAATCGGGATCGTTGCCCTAGCGGGCATAATTGTAAACAACAACATTGTACTTGTAGATACATTCAATGTTCTGCGCCATGAGCACCCTGATTGGTCATTGCGAGAAATTATTGTACAAACAGGAGTACAAAGATTGCGTCCTGTATTTCTGACAACATTTACAACAGGTTTTGGCCTATTACCCCTTGCTATGGGCATTTCCATAGACTTACTCGGAGCAGAAATCGAAATCGGAGGGCCTATAGCCTCGCAATGGGCTGGCCTTGCATCAACGATTGTCTTTGGACTATCGTTCGCTACAATTTTAACCCTGATAGTAACACCGGCCATGCTAGCATTACCTCAAAAACTGAAAACAATGCTTTTAGGAAAATCATCGATTATTCGCAAACACCAACCTAGTTTGAATAATTAATGTTTCTGCGAAACATTTCTTGTTGATTGTCAGCGATCAAATAATCATGTAACAATAGAGTTAATTGATTTGGATTTGGGCAATGGGTCTTCTAGTTACCTTTTTCTTCGTTAGTATTTTTTTCTCTTTCCTTTGCTCTATTTTAGAGGCGGTCTTGTTGAGCATCACGCCAGCATATGTAGGAATTCAAGAGCAAGAAGACACATTAATTGCCAAAGATCTCGTCAAATT
>CACJAW010000095.1 GCA_902591495.1 uncultured Pseudohongiella sp. | reverse complement strand
GGTTACTGGTGTTGCGAACGGTCAACCGCCATCAGATGCAATCATTCTTTTTGATGGTACAAATATGGACAGCTGGGAGCACGTCCGTTCCAGTGAGCCATCACAATGGATCATAGAGAATGATATTTTGACTGTGGCTAATGGGACTGGGACACTTGTGAGCAAACAAGCTTTTGGTGACATCCAGATGCACATTGAATGGATGCCAAGCGCAACTATTCAGGGTGAGGGTCAAAGCCGAGGCAACAGCGGCATATTCATGCAGGCACTGTTCGAAATTCAAATGCTCGACAGCTGGGAAAACCCCACTTATGTCAACGGTCAAGCCGGTTCCGTTTACCATCAGTATCCACCCCTTGTTAACGCTTCGCGTCCGCCCGGAGAGTGGCAAACCTACGACATAGTCTTCAAGGCACCAATTTATAGCAGAGACAATGAACTTGAATCACCTGCATACATAACCCTGTTTCATAATGGTGTTTTGGTGCTAAACCACGTAGAGGTGCTCGGTAGCACCTTTCCGAGGGTGCCGGAGTACTCCGCTATTTGCGAGCCATATGAGATTAGAGAAACTATGGACTGCTCCGGGAAATTGCCGCTCTTGCTCCAGGATCATGGCCAAGTAGTTTCCTTCAGAAACATTTGGTTACGAGAACTCTAATTGAATTCACGCAGCCTTCAATCTCCGCATAATTAAATTTACTACTAGATAGTAAAGTATTTACTTTACTATCTAGTACACCCCCTCAATTAAACAACTTTATGACTGATTATATCCCCAGCTTGTGTCGCTGCTTACTTGTGTGACACAACATAGAGTGGTACGATTACTCTCGCAACACAACATAATGGCCTAATGCTGTTTTGCAATGTTTGAGATATAAGCCTCTACTTTACTAGAGCTTTATTCAAACGCTCCTTGAATGCCCGGCCCATCCGTGCTGTGCGGAGGGCCGGGATTACAAAACGCCAATTTATAAGCAAAAAAAAGGAAGGCAATGCCTTCCTTTTCTCCATATCACTGGAACCCTTAGCTTCGATTTTCAAGCTGTACTCCTCTAGCAAGAATTGAATACTCTTTAATCTCGCCTTCAAGTTCAATTTTAGATTGAGAACCTGCATCTTGTGCAAAATGCGCCGCCTCTTGCCCAGAAAGCGTTCGCTCACTCAGCTGACCATAAATCACAGATCTTTGCATGCTTGTTTCGGTCGGAACAAAAAATCCATAGTCCTCAAAAGTCACCCTCGCATAGGTGTCTCCCTCTACTAATATCATCCAACAACCCTTGGCTTGGCATACCTCTGTTATCTGACCCTCGATCTTCAGAAATTGATCTCCGGCGCTTCCAATTTGGCTTATCGCCTCCTTTAAAGTGATTGGTTGTCCCTCCATAGGTATCTGACCACCAAAAGACTGGTCTGCGCTGAAGGGGTTTTCTGCATAACTAGCCCCGATCAAGCTAATAGTGAGACTCAAAATAATTACAAGTAGTTTAGGCATTGTCTCTCCCTCAGATAACCTTAAGTAATCGTCTTTATTCAAAGGCTTAAATATAGCACCCTCAACACAATTCGCAAGATTAGGTCCTTCATAGGGCATCAAATTGCACTTACTTGACCACCGTCATATCATCCAACTCGACCTAAAAAGTGTGAGCGATACCTAAAGAGGAAAATAATAATGATAGTTTACGGTGTAGCCCTACTTTCAGGGTGTCTAGTCCTGGGCATGTTAATAGGAGAATCAATCGGTGTGGCCTTGAATGTCGATGCTAATGTCGGAGGTGTAGGCATAGCAATGATATTTCTTGTGCTGGCTAGTAACTCGAAAAAGTTTAAAGCCCTGACCGAGGGCGCTGCCGGCAACGGGATAAAGTTCTGGAGTGCAATGTACATTCCAATCGTTGTGGCCATGGCAGCAAGACAAGACGTAGCTGGGGCGACTGAAGGTGGCATACTAGCCGTGGTTGCTGGAGTCGCAGCTGTCGCGGTCAGCTTTGCCCTGGTGCCTGTCCTAAGCAAAGTCGGCAACCGTAAGACAATTGAAAAGGACTAAAGGACTATTCTTATGGACATTTTTGAAACAGTTTTTGTTCGAAACAGCTTAATTGTCGCTTTCGCCGTCATCGGCATCACTATCTGGTTCTCATATATGTTAGCGGACAAATTAACCGCCGGCAGAATTCATGGCTCGGCAATCGCCATTGCGCTGGGTTTGATAGCGGCCTACTTCGGTGGTATCGCTACCGGCGGCAGCACAGGGGTGGCAGACATGGCCCTCCTTGGAGGGATAGGGCTGATGGGCGGCGGCATGATGAGAGATTTCGCAATTGTTGCCACCGCCTTTGGGGTT
>CACJAW010000094.1 GCA_902591495.1 uncultured Pseudohongiella sp. | reverse complement strand
CGTTTTGTTTGCGATAGAAATAGGCTGCCGCTAGTCCACTAATCCCTGCACCAACGACTACAAGGTCGTACTCTAACTCTCCAGAGTCAACGGAATTCCATGTCTGACCGTCTCGAAAATTATGAGCAACCTCAAATGAACCTTCATGGCTTCCTCTGAGCCCTGTTAACGCCGGTGGGTAATAATCAGGAGGAATAGCGGAGGGAGTTAGCAGTCCTTGAGCAATTGCTTCCAAGGGCGCAATAGATCCCCCACCTACCAAGCTCAATGCAGTGCCATTCAAAAAATCACGGCGATTTATTTTTCCGCTCTTATCTGTCTTTGTCATACCGCGACCCTCTAGAAATTACACAGTCAAGATTCTCAACGCAAACGCTCACTTTCTGCAAGCTTTATCATGCCCCTATCCTCATTGAAATTAAAATAGTCTAGCATCGAATCTGACTAATTTGCTTTTACAGTTTCCCTAAATTTCATTATTCTTTGTGCATATATAAAAAAATACCTCAGAAGGCATTCCGTTCAGCGAGTGCAGCCTAAAAAGGGGATTCAGATGATAAACGACCGACGAAAGGGAGAAGTAAAACCGATACGGGCATTAAAAACAATCACTAGTATTCTGTGCACAGTGATACTAGGATTAAGCTGCATAACTGCATCTGCCCAGCACATAAACTATCGAGAAAATAACGGAGACTGGCGCTACATTGGTGGAGATGCCGGTCACACTCGATCAACCCCTCTAAATCAAATCACCGCAGAAAATTTTGAGAATCTGGAAATTGAGTGGAGCTGGAATGACGCCAGCTTTGGCTCAACACCGCCGCGCTCAACACCCGTGTATGCAAACGGAAAACTCTTTACCGTAGCCGGTGCTAGAAGACATGTTGTCTCGATAGATCCCAGTACCGGAGAAACACTATGGAGCTTTCGAGAACCTAACACGTTTCGCTGGGAATATTCCATGAGAGCTCCTTGGGGAAAAGGTGTCGCTTATACCGAAATTGATGGTCGCGGTGTCGTGCTTATCGTAACACCAGCTTTCTTCCTTTACGCGCTTGATGCTGAGACAGGGAAACCACTAGAGAACTGGGGGCAACCTGTTCCGCTTGATGGCTTTGAGGAAACTGGTGTAGTCGATATGATTCCAGATCTGGTGGGCGATTGGGGCCCCTGGCTAAATTCGGGCCAGGAGTATGATCCAGATATAGGAATACCTCTTGAGCTAGGTTATATCACCAATTCATCTCCGCCTATTGTCGTTAACGACACAATTGTGGTGGGCAACTCTGCCGAACAAGGGTACAACCAGACCAGAACTGAAAATGTTCCGGGTGACATCCTGGGCTACGACGTACGGACTGGAGAGTTTAAGTGGAAATTTCACGTAATACCGCGCCCCGGAGAGGTGGGAAATGAAACCTGGGAGAATGATGCTTGGTCATATACAGGCGATGTATCCTCTTGGGCTCCGCTCTCTGCGGATCCAGAATTAGGGCTTGTTTATATCCCTACCAATGCCGCGACCATAGATTTTTATGGTGGTTTTCAACCTGGGGATAATTTGTTCAGCGCAAGTTTGATCGCACTTAATGCAGACACTGGTGAACGGGCTTGGCACTTCCAGATGGTCCATCATGATGTATGGAATAACGATACACCGACAGCGCCACTTTTAATGGATGTCGAAGTAGACGGAAGAATGGTACCAGGCGTTTTTCAGGCCACCAAGCAGGCATTCCTGTACTCCTTTAACCGAGAAACTGGCGAGCCAATTTGGCCGATCGTAGAGCGCCCCGTGCCTCCTTCAAGCGTCCCAGGTGAGAAATTATCACCTACCCAGCCATTTCCAACAAAACCTGCTCCATATGATGTTCAAGAACTCACTCATGATGGGTTGATAGACTTTACTCCGGAATTACGTGATGAGGCGCTTGAGATTGTCGCTGACTATAAACTAGGTGGGATATTCAACCCCCCGATACAGAAAGACAATCCAGAGGGAATTACTGGCTCTATTTGGTGTCCAGGAGAACTTGGGGGCACAAACATTACTGGCCCACCGGCGGCAGATCCTTCAACAGGCATCATATACACCATCTCGCGGACAAATTGCGGCTGGCGGACAATAGTACCCGGTGAAGAGAGGGACATCCTCCTAGAGCGGCCAACGGGGGTGACGATAGCCGATTATGCTGTTGGATTGGGCACTCCTAATGGAGTTCGAGGCCCCAGAGGATTACCTCTAGAGAAACCTCCTTACAGCCGAATTACAGCGATCGATTTAAATACAGGCGAGCATCTTTGGTGGATTCCAAACGGAGGAACGCCTCGTTTTGTTCAGGAGCATCCTGCGCTTCAAGGTCTGGATATCCCGCCGACAGGTAACATTAATCACTCAGCCTTAATGGTAACTCCA
>CACJAW010000093.1 GCA_902591495.1 uncultured Pseudohongiella sp. | reverse complement strand
CAGTAATCAGTGATTTCTTTTTTTGTTAATCACTCAACGACTGTCTGTTTAGAACCAAAGATCGCAACATATAGTGTTGATAATACAAAGTCAAACAATATATTGTTTATTTTTCAATTAAATTTTCAGTATGAAATTGAACAATATGTTGTACCAGCCCCCTAAATCGAGAATTAGATAGATATTTTTGGGCTGGTAAATGAACCTGGCAAACATTAAAAAGAATTCAAGAAAAATACTATTTAGCATCTTTAGAAGATTAACAAACCTTTGATCACAACACGATTTATGAATTAATAGATTAGCCAACATAATTTTTGTTGCGACTAATTTCTAAAAGCACCCCACGTTTGATTTATACGTAATTCTATTTTTAGAGCTTAATGTTCATACGAGTCCATATCAAACTCAAATTAAGTATTCAATTTGACTTCCTAAACAATAGATAATAAAAATCCATAAAGGAAATTTTAGGAAGTGAGCTATTTATGAGGATAGGTATCGATTTAGGTGGAACCAAAGTAGAAGGAATACGATTAAAAGACAATGGACAAATTGACAAAAAAATACGTGTTAGTACACCTATTGAAAATTATGACACGGTGATTACCTCAATTTGTGATTTGATAAGCGACTTACAAACTCCAGATAGACTCAGCGTAGGGATAGGCACGCCCGGAACTCTGGATCCTCAAACAAATTTTATGAAAAACTCTGACTCTCTTTGCATTAATGGAAGTCCTTTCAAAAAAGATATTGAAGATAAATTAGACTATTCTATTAGAGTTGAAAACGATGCTAACTGCTTCACATTATCTGAAGCAATCTATGGTGCAGGAAAAGAATTTAAATGCGTTTTTGGGGTTATACTTGGAACAGGATGTGGCGGAGGATTAGTAGTTAGTAGAAATCTTGTCAACGGACCAAATCGTATCTCTGGCGAATGGGGACATAATTGCATGCCTACTTCTGTTAGAGATTTAATCGGAAGCGACCGCACATGTCATTGTGGTCGAACTAATTGTATTGAGACAGTGCTGTCTGGTCGCGGATTCAAGCAGACTTTTACAGAACTTTCTGGAATCCAGATGGAACCCGAGGGGATAACTAAACAAGCCGAGCTGCACGATAAAGATGCTAAAAATTGCATTGATATCTACGCAAAACAGTTAGCAGGCTGTCTGTCAACTATTGTAAACACCATAGACCCAGATGTTATTGTCTTAGGCGGTGGTCTCTCGAATATTAAACCTATTTATGAAATGATCCCCAACCATCTATGTGGTCAGGTCTTCAATGATACTATTCAAACCAAAGTTGTGGCGGCATCTTTTGGTGACGCCAGCGGAGCAAGAGGGGCTGCTTGTTTGTGGCCAAAATCTTAGAATTCAGTGTCGAATGGATTGCGCAAAATTAAAGTCTCTAGTCTGTCAGGGCCAGTGGATATAATGTCTACTGGCGCCTCAATCTGATCTTCTAAAAATCTTATGTAATTCAAAGCTTCTCTTGGGAGATCTTTTAATGATGTTATACCTACCGTTGACTGTTTCCATCCTGGTAACTCCACGTAAATTGGTTCTACCTTTTCAAGCTGGTCAGCTTTAGCAAACCCGACTGTCTCATGGTTGTCAATGCCCTGATATCCAGTACAAACTTTAATCCGGTTAAGACCATCCAAAACATCGAGCTTGGTTAGACAAATCCCACTCACACTGTTTATGCGCACAGCCAACTTAACCGCGTTAGCATCAAACCAGCCGCATCGCCTATCTCTTCCCGTAGTTGCCCCTTTTTCTGCTCCTATCGTGGCCAAATGTTGACCTACTTCATCAAACAACTCTGTCGGAAAAGGGCCAGAACCTACTCTGGTCGTATATGCTTTAGTAATACCCAAAACATAGTCAAGAAAAAGTGGGCCAAAACCACTTCCTGCCGAAGAACTTCCAGCAGTAGTATTGGAGGACGTTACAAATGGATAGGTACCATGATCAATATCAAGAAGAGAGCCTTGCGCCCCTTCAAATAAAATATTCTTGCCAGCCGCTCGGTAAGAGTGGAGTACCTCAATAGTATCGGTAACCATTGAGCTTACCGAATCAAATAACTTATAGCATTCATCTAGGGTTTTGTTGTAATCGACTGCGGAAGCGCTGAAATATTCGGTCAGCCAAAAATTATGGTAGTCCAGTAATTCCCTTAGTTTGTCACTAAAGACTGATGAATCAAAGATTTCACCGAGGCGTATGCCTCTCCTTGCTACTTTATCCTCATATGCAGGACCAATACCTCGTCCTGTAGTGCCAATTTTTTTATCTCCCTTAAGCATCTCTCTATGCTGATCAAGCGCAACATGGCTAGGTAGGATTAGTGGGCAAGCATTACTAATTGACAATCGCTCTGAAACCTCAATCCCTTTTTCTGAGAGTTCATCAATCTCTTTGGTGAGGGCATGCAGATCCACCACAACACCATTGCCTATTACGCAGCAAACACTTTCTCTTAAAATACCAGACGGTAAAAGATGTAAAACAGTCTTCTCACCGTTGACGACTAATGTGTGACCCGCATTG
>CACJAW010000092.1 GCA_902591495.1 uncultured Pseudohongiella sp. | reverse complement strand
TTGTTGGCTCTCCCGCATCCAACTCTCCCGCAGAAACAATGCAACAAAATGTCCTTGAAGATGAAGAGTGATCCGCTTAAAAACCTCCATCCTTCTCACCATTGAATTGATATATTTTTCAACAGCATTGTTTTTTCTTACAAATAGAAAATCACGCGGCAAACTGTATTAATACACCCGCAGCTATTGTTGATCCTATAACACCTGCTACGTTCGGCCCCATTGCATGCATTATCAAAAAATTATCTGGGTCCGATTCTATACCAACTTTGTTTGCTACCCGTGCTGCCATAGGAACTGCTGAGACACCTGCGGCGCCAATCAAAGGATTGATTTTATTTTTAGAAAACAGATTCATAAGTTTTGCCATCAGCACTCCGGTCATCGTGCCTATCCCAAATGCAACGATTCCTAATCCCAATATACCGAGTGTTTCGCCGACCAAAAATTCTTCAGCGACTAACTTCGAACCCACCGATAAACCTAGAAATATGGTCGCAGTGTTGATTAGGGCATTCTGTGCCGTATCTGATAGGCGAGCAACCACCCGACATTCTTTCATTAAGTTTCCAAAACAAAACATACCAAGCAGAGGTGCAGCACCAGGAACTATTAATGCCACAAGCAATAACAACACTAGAGGAAAAAGAACCTTCTCAGTCTGAGATACTTCCCGGATGGATTGCATGCGAATCTTTCTTTCATGCCGAGAGGTTAGAGCTCGCATAATTGGAGGCTGAATTAAAGGCACCAATGCCATATAAGAATAAGCAGCCACGGCAATTGCACCAAGCAATTCAGGTGCCAGAACACTAGAGACATAAATTGCAGTTGGACCATCCGCACCGCCTATGATGCCAATTGCGGCGGCTTGCGCAAGGCTAAAATCGAACATCCCTATTTCATTCATAACAATAGCGCCGAGTAGGGTCGAAAAAATTCCAAATTGTGCTGCGGCACCCAATAACATTGTTTTAGGGTTTGCTAGAAGAGGGCCAAAGTCCGTCATGGCTCCAATTCCCATAAATACCAAAAGTGGAAAAATACCTGTGTCCAAACCCATCGCTGAAAATTGCGCAAGCACACCGTTACCGACCGCTATATCAACCCCGGGTATGTTAGATAGGATACCTCCGAATCCAATTGGAATAAGAAGTAATGGCTCAAACTGTTTAATGATTGCGAGGTATAAAAGAAGCAACCCTATTAAAATCATTATTAACTGATCAAAAGTAAGGGTAGGCAAAGTGTCAGAAAAGCAGATTGTAAGGCGTCTTTTTTGTTGGTAATTGGCAATGCTAACCAATAGACAAGAAATGGAATGGATGAGCCGATTAAGATGAAGACTGCTCTTACGGCGAGGGGATTATGAGAATCCAGAGAGGCGCCAATCCCAACTAAAAAAGCTGTTATGAAAGGCAAATCGCTGTACGCTATTGCAGGTATTGTTGACGCTTGCCAGTAAAAAATTTCATCGCTGTAGAGATCAAGAATTGAGGCAAGCATTATTTTTAGCAACAGCAATAAAGTGAAGCTAATCAAAAAGACAGCTGAAAAAGAAAAGTCTTTTATATTAATATCTTTTACCGGCAATTAAGCCCCCCAATTAGATCTGTACAGCATCAATAATATTTGAAGGGGTTAATGTCCTTGATAGTCTCTTAAGCCCTAGAATAAATAATGCTAGCGCAATTGCCATCCCAGTGATCCAAAGAGAAGAAGACACGGGATGTGAGAAAAAAGTACCTAGCTGATAAATTGCGGTTGCTGATATATACGCCAGACTTGTACACCAACTAAAAACAAGCAAGGTCCAGTGCCAGCCGGCTTCTTTATTTACGGCACCGAGGACTGCGACACATGGCGCATAGAGAAGAACGAAGACCAGATAGCAAAATGCAGAGAACGGACTTCCGAAGAGGGATGCCATATTAGTCAGTGTACTGCTGTTTACCTCTTGCTCTTCTGCAACTGCATCAATGTCTGATACGTCGCCGATAGAAATTCCCAAAGGATCTGTAAGAGCGCCTCCCAATGCGGCTAGTTCTGCTCCGATAGAAGATATAGCTTCTTTGATGACAGGAATGAACTCTGGTGGTTCTAGTGGGTCTCCAGAACTTGGTTCGGTATACAGTGCATCTAGCGTTCCTACTATAGCCTCTTTGGCAAACATGCCAGTAAAAAGGCCTACTGTGGCTGGCCAATTGTCTTCTTTAATACCGAGTGGCGCAAATATTGGGGTAATCGTTTTACCTATGGCGCTTAATACTGAGTTCTCCGAATCTTCATTTCCAAAACTTCCATCGCTACCGATTGAGTTCAAAAAGCTTAAAGCAATTACCACGACTACTATCGTCTTGCCGGCTCTAAAAATGAAACCCTTGAGTCTGAACCACGTTGTAAACAAAATATTTCTTAGAACAGGAGCGTGGTAGGCCGGCATTTCTTGGAAAGAGGGAGTAATTTCGTCTGTGAAGAGCTGTTTTCTGAACGTCCAGCCTGTGAAAATAGCTAGAGCTATACCAAAGAGGTAAAGTCCAAACACAATATTTTGTCCGTTTTCAGGAAAGAAAGCTGCCGCAAATA
>CACJAW010000091.1 GCA_902591495.1 uncultured Pseudohongiella sp. | reverse complement strand
AGACATAAACACCATCCTCAGCAGCGACAGAAACCAAAATTCCGTTACTAAATCCCGCAACAACAGTGCCCTCAGAGGTTAGAATGGGCGACGAGGTGCCACGCAAAGTTAAAGCTGGCAACGTTGTCTCATAGGTCCAACGCTGCATCCCATCTTCCCTATTCAAGGCTATCAGCTTTCCATCTACAGTCTGAGCAACAACGATATCACCGTTAGTTTTCGGTTGGGAAAGAATTTCACTTGATACTGAAGCTCGCCATACCTCTTCACCATTAGATTGATTGAATACTATCAACTCGGCCGCTTCCGTTCCTATCATCACTATCCCGTCACCAGCGCCGACTCCACCCGTAATAGAGTTTTCGACTTCAGTTTGCCACATTAAATCTCCATTAATGGTATTCACAGCTATAATTTCTCCATCATCGCTGGCTGCGAAGACAAAACCTCCATCTAAAACCGGTGTCAACTTTTTATAATTGTCTCCTTGTCCATTACCAACGTTAATCCTCCAGTTTCTATTTATTGTTGTCTCAGATACGACGTCCAATAATTCTGCTGGAGCCCTGGGATCCTCATCATCACCAAAAGGATTACGAACCCAGTCAGAAAATCCACAACCAGTTACTACGCTGAGCATCAAACATAAAATCGAAACTCTGATTCGCTTTAACCAAAGGAAAATATTTAAAGTCGGATACATATTTTTCAAAATACTGACCTAGTTATCGTCAGGCAATTCGGATAATTTCAATTGCAAGATATCACTCGCGGATCCAGCTTGTTGTGCAGCAAGATAAGATTCCCGAGCATCAACGTTTCGACCCAAAGCAAAATAAATATCCCCTCTTAACTCTGAGTAGCCCGCTTCAAATGGACCTGGGATCACATTATTTACTATTCCCAATGCTCTTTCCGCTTCTCCCTTTGACAAAACAATTCTCGCAAGTCTTAGAGTGACAGCTAGCACTAATCCTTCATCTTCGCCACTAAAAATACCTGTTTTCGGATTTTCAAGAACCCAGCTCAAAGCACTCTCTGCTGCGTTTAAGTCACCATCAATCACATGCTGTTGCGCGGCAAACAAGGCGCCGTATTGAGCATACACACTGTCGCTGTGTGACTCCATCAGCTCATTCGCTATCCTTACAATATCGTTTCTGGCCTCTTGAGTAGAAGACTCTCCAGCCTCTACAAGTGAAACTTCTAAAATTTCCTCATATAAATCTGACGCTAATTCGGATGCTGCTAATTCATTACTCTGCCAAAGCGACCAACCGCCATAACTCCCAACAACTACAACTATAGCCACTATCAACTGCTTACCATTTTCATCCCACCATTTCTTTATAGCTTCAATAGTTTCCTCTTCCGCAGCATTTAAAGTCACAATCCACTCCTAAGTATGAATTTTTGGGCTTTGCGGGCAAGCTTTAGCCCAATTTAATTCCTAAATATGATAATAGTTTACAGGTTTGTAAAATCTCAGACATCCTCAAAGTACTCTAACCATCTGAAATTTTTAGAAAACCCCTTAACTCTTTCGAGATATCACTAATTTTTACTATTTTAGATTCATTCGAATCATCAAGGCGGCGAATTTTCGCATTAATTAGTTTCCCGTCACAAGAATCTTCTTCAAGAATTACCGCCACATCCGCCCCAGAACTATAGGCTTTCTTCATTTGACTGTTAAATTTTCCACCACCACAATTACACAGAGTTCCAAGGTTTGGGAAATCATTACGAATTATATTAGCCAAAGACATACCTTCTGACATTAAATCTTGATTAACAATAGCTATGTATATGTCAACTTGTTTGAGTTGTGAACTTGGGACTTTTCCCAATGTATCTAGCATGAGAACTAGTCGTTCCATGCCAATAGCAAAACCGCATGCGTAAGTCTTCCTTCCACCAAGTTGCTCAACAAGACCGTCATAGCGGCCTCCTCCGCAAACTGTCCCTTGAGCTCCGAGGGCACTGGTTGTCCACTCATACACACAGTTATTATAATAGTCTAGACCTCTAACAAGCCTTGCATTTTCAATATAATTAATACCAGCATGATCAAGCATGTCCTTTAGACTATCAAAATGCGACTTGCTAGCACCATTCACAAAATCAGAAAGAACAGGGGCGGTATTAATAACTGATCGCACATCTTCATTTTTACTATCCAATATCCGCATTGGATTAGTGTGCATTCTGTTCAAAGCGTCTTCGTCAAGCATTTTAGTTTTTGTTGTAAAAAACTCTGTTAGTGCTGTTGCATAAGTCTTTCGATCCTCCGAACTACCTATATTGTTAATTTCCAGTGTTAAATGGTCTTTCAACTTCAATTCATGCCAAAGCGTATCTGCAAGCTGAAGAACTTCAACATCAATGTCTGGACCAGACATACCTAGAGCTTCGACTCCGAATTGGTGAAATTGACGATAACGGCCTTTCTGTGGTCGCTCATGCCTGAACATCGGACCCTGATACCAAAGCCTTCTTTGTTGATTGTAAAACAACCCATTCTGCTCTCCAGCTCTGACACATCCCGCTGTGCCCTCTGGTCTCAAACTCAGATTTACGCCATTACGGTCATCGAATGAGTACATTTCTTTCTCAACGATATCAGTTACCTCTCCGATCGACCTTTTAAATAGCTGCGTTTGCTCGACCACAGGAAAGCGAATTTCTTGATAACCAAAACGCTTCACCACTCTTGAGAAAGTTTTTTCAAGGAATTGCCAGATGATAGACTGATCAG
>CACJAW010000090.1 GCA_902591495.1 uncultured Pseudohongiella sp. | reverse complement strand
AAATCCCTGGCATCGAGTAGTTCCCCTCATGACAGGCGTATTCATAGATCCTTCCCTCCAGAGGGTAAAAACTAAGTTCTGCCGTCCAAGGTTGTTTGTATAGGTTCGTATCTTCTACAGTAAATTGATAAATTATTTCGTCGTTGGATGAGCGGGTGAATTTCTCAAGTATTCTGCCATTGGGTGAAATCGGGACGGAACTCTGGCTCATTTGCAAGCGGTTTATGTTTCTTGTTTCTACGATTAATGAAGAACCCTCATACCAACCGACAGAATCACCTAACCATTGGTTTAGAACAGGTGGGCGATGATTGTCGAGTGCTTCTTCGGCAGACTCATATAAGGGAATTATTCTAGCGTCATGCACCATCTCCACCATAATCATCAGATAATCTTCAGTTTGAACAAACTGATAACTGCTATTGTATAGCGTACCCATCATGCCTGGGCCTGCTGTATTTCCAAATCCAATCAAGCAACGCTCAGCTATAGGGATAGCTTCTGGCCCTGACGCATCTGCTACGCCCGTAAGGTATCGAGCCCCAAATTGAGGTCTTCCTAGATCGTATTTTGGATTTTCTAAAAATGGAATAGAACCGTCGCTTGGTTCAATGATATACGAAGTCCGGTATTCGCCTTTTACTCTGGCTAGAGTTGATCCAGGATCAGTCCAGAATAAATTGTACCCTCGTAGCCCGAAATCTGCTGCACCAGCTGGCGGTGCCCCTGTATCAGGGTCGATGGAAGGCCCGCTCTCGATATTCTCTCGAGAAATTCCAGCGATAGACAAGTTTTCGACAATCGCTTGCGCTTGCTCCGCAGAGACAATCAGCTCTGTATTTCGCGGACGCGATAATGAAGTTCGAGAGGCATTTGACCAGATACCCGAAAAGTCAGGCCGCTCTTCATTCTGAGCTAGAACCTCTTTTGGGGGAGTAAAAAGTGCGAGCGCAAGAACTATTAAGAGGCGCGTTTCGATAGTCAGGGATGGCAAAGTTGTACTCCTTACTAGTTTAATTAGAAAAACATGCTATTCATGGTTACATATGAAGCATCAAAAATTAGTAGTTCCCCATAAATCAGCGGGTCAGATTATATGTCCAATCCAGCGTCCAGCCAACATTACGCCGGCCCATAGAAAGAGGGAAAGGCTGCCGGCAATTTTTAGTTGAGTAGAGGTTATAGCTAGTGAATCGTACTGGGCAATATTTTTATAGAGTTTAAAGTGAAAGTAAGCCATATTTAAACCCGCCAAAACAAGGAGAACCATTTTTGACTGGAATGCTGGATTCAAAACATGTGATGCAGCTCGCGTAATAAACATGCCAATGCCAGTGATTGTAGCAATCACAAAAGCCCCCCAAGTCCATGGAACGAGCTCTCGACTCATTGTGGTAATGGGATATTGAACAGCGGCAACTCCTATAAGTCTTAGATCAACCCAAAGTATACTGCCTACGACCATAGCCGCGGCGATCACATGGATTGATTCGAGTAATGGAAACCAGTTTGTACCTCCGATGGTCCAAGAGATTGTCCATTCTTCTACATCTAGCCAAAGGGTTGAGTTGAGAAAACCTGAAATCATACTATTCCTTTAAAATTCAACTAAAAAGGCGAGTTATCTTAATTAAAAAATGTGTCAGACATTTAAGGACTAAAAACTCCATATTGGATACTGTAAATGCTCAAGGTAGGCGATCCATCTTCCAGCTAGACTTACCATGATCCACAACCCAAGAGAGATTAATGCAAAAGTTTTGCCCGTCCATCTTCTGCTTTCTTGATCCCAGTAACCTGCAGTTTTTCTATGCATACCTATGAAATAAACGAGTAAGAAAATAGCTGCCGTCAAGAAAACCATTTTCCAAGCAAATACAGGATTATTGAAATATCTTGTGGGCCTTCCAAAGACAAAAAACGAACCAGAAATAAAATTGCTTATCAGAGCAAAATATAAAATCGGAGTGCTGCGTTTAGTCATTTCAGTAATATTCTGTGATGGAACGGCTAGACCTAATAAGCGCAGATTTAATAGCACAGCGGTGCCCATAATTACCGCAATACCTAGGATATGAATAGTTTGAATTATTGGCGGAAAACCTGGCACATTCGTTAAAACCCATAGCGAGCCAGCTTGCAAAAATGAGCCATTTATTAGATCACCAATAGCTACAAAAAATTCGGGCATAGCAGTCTCCTATTGTTATTTTTATCGACCCGATCAAAAAAATTTAAAGATATTTATCTGTGAC
Organism: uncultured Pseudohongiella sp.; assembly: GCA_902591495.1. Lineage (GTDB taxonomy): Bacteria > Pseudomonadota > Gammaproteobacteria > Pseudomonadales > Pseudohongiellaceae > UBA9145. The sequence goes on along the minus strand of CACJAW010000090.1, from coordinate 583 downwards.
TGCACCTTCCGAGGCCGAAGCTACTGAAGCAGCGTACTTTGCCAATACTCCGCGTTTGTAGCGTGGAGAAGGTTTTTTCCATTCAGCAAGTCGGACTTCTATCTCGTTATCACTGAGTTCGAGTGTAATTTTGTTTGACTCGGCATCGATAGAGATTGGATCTCCATCTCTCACGACTGCTATCGGCCCGCCGTCATACGCTTCAGGCGTCACATGGCCCACCACAAATCCATGGGAACCACCAGAGAATCTGCCGTCAGTAATCAGTGCAACATCCTCGCCTAAACCTTTGCCCATAATCGCGGATGTTGGTGATAACATTTCTCTCATCCCCGGAGCACCTTTTGGTCCTTCATATCGAATGACTAACACATCATTCTTTTTCACGGTTCCGTCTAAAATTCCTTTTAAGCAGTTTTCTTCTGAATCAAAAACCCTTGCGCTCCCTTTGAAAGACAGCCCTTCTTTTCCTGTAATCTTTGCAACTGCGCCTGAAGGGGCCAGGTTTCCTTTTAATATAACTAAATGCGAGTCCTTTTTTATCGGATCACTTAAGTCTCTGATGATGTCTTGATTGTCGGGG
>CACJAW010000089.1 GCA_902591495.1 uncultured Pseudohongiella sp. | reverse complement strand
TGTCAAACTTTCAAGAGGATCAGTTACAAAATCCCGCCTCTCAAAATCAATCCTTATGCGGTCTATTGCTGACTCGGCAATTTCCTCAGAGGTAGCTGCTACGGCTAAAATTGGTTGGCCAACATAAGTGACATAGTCAGATGCTAGTGCAGGGTTTGCGGGCGGAGCCACTGGAGGCAGGTCATCAGCGGTAAAAATGCCGACAACCCCATCCATTCGCAGTGCCTCTGACGCATCAATATTAACAACTCGTCCGCTCGGGAGTGGACTGGTCAAAAGACGCGCGAATACCATACCTTCTGCTTTATAGTCTTCTGCATACTTAATTTCACCTGTCACCTTACCCGGGACATCAGGTGGTACAAAATTCTTTCCTATATGTAAACTCATGCTAATTGCCCCGAGGCGCGTAGAACGCCGTTTATATAATGTTCATAGGCCCCGCACCGGCATAGATTACCCGATAATGCCGCGCGAACTTCTTCTCTGCTTGGTCGAGGGTTATGGTTAAGCAGCCCTACAGCAGACATGACTTGGCCTGGCGTACAAAAACCACATTGTGGGGAGTTCTCGGTGACAAATGCTTGTTGAACAGCATGAAGAGTGCCGTCTGATTCTTTGACTCCCTCTATTGAGATTACGGCTTTGTCCTTAACATTGTGAGTTAATACAGAGCAAGAGTAGTTGGACACTCCGTCTATTAAAACTGTACACGCTCCACATTCGCCTCGATTACAACCGATCTTAGTGCCAGTTAAATCGAGCTTGTAGCGAAGTGTGTACGCGAGTGTTTCCGACGGCATTACATCCACTGGTCGACTCCGACCATTAATGTTTAAGTTGATGAGGCGTTCTGCTGCTCCAGCACCCCCTTGTGCCTGCGCGAGATAAAGACCAGCACCAGTTGAGGCGGCAGCACCAGAGAAGATGACGCCTTTTATAAAACGTCTGCGAGTAAGTTTGTCCACTGAATTAGTCCCGTTTTTGTTAAATAAAGTACGTCGTATTTTTAGGGTATATACGAACGTGTTTTTATAAACGTGTCACATCAATAACACTATTATTTCTAAATTAGAATTGCAACAAATTAAAGTGACTTGCAAGTCTTTAAGATGTTGAAATCTCTAAGTTTCGTCAAACTTACCATTTTGGTTACATCCTGTAACAGTGAACCAGAATTTATGTTTTTATTTAATCAGACTATTTTTAGATTAGAAGCAAATCCTCATGCTCACGCGAAGGTGAAAGCTGATATGGAAAATTAGAGCGGAAATCATGGTTTCTGAAGCGTTTTCTTTAAATAAACTCCAGTGTGGGAATTCTTACTCTTTATAATTTTTTCAGGAGTCCCTGTTGCGATAATTTCGCCTCCGCCGCTGCCTCCCTCCGGGCCAAGATCTATTATCCAATCGGCGGTCTTGATGACATCGAGATTATGTTCGATGACTACAATTGTATTACCCTGGTCGCGGAGGTGATGTAACACTGACAATAATTGACGAATGTCTTGAAAGTGAAGTCCAGTGGTGGGTTCATCCAAGATGTATAGGGTTCTTCCAGTATCTCTTTTTGAGAGTTCTCGAGAGAGTTTAACTCTCTGAGCTTCCCCGCCAGACAGAGTTGTGGCGGCTTGGCCTAATTTTATATAGGACAAACCAACGTCGACAAGTGTTTGTAGTTTTCGTGAAATTGATGGTATCGCGTCAAAAAATTCCCGTGCATCTTCAACGGTCAGGTCTAAAACTTCACTTATTGATAGGCCTTTATACTTTACCTCAAGTGTTTCTCTATTGTATCGCTTACCTTTGCAGATATCGCAGGATACGTAAACGTCGGGCAGGAAGTGCATTTCGACTTTTATAACGCCGTCGCCCTGACAGGCTTCGCATCTCCCGCCTTTCACATTAAAACTAAATCTGCCTGGTTTGTAGCCGCGTGTTCGTGCTTCCTGAGTTCCAGAGAACAATTCGCGGACAGGAGTGAAAATTCCAGTGTAGGTTGCTGGATTTGAACGAGGGGTGCGGCCTATCGGGCTTTGATCGATATCAACCACTTTGTCTAAGAACTCTAAGCCGGTTATAGACTCAAAAGGCCCAGGGGTTAGTGTTGATGCATGATTTAGTTTTGTTGCAGCAATTGGATATAGAGTATGGTTTATTAATGTTGATTTGCCAGAGCCCGACACTCCTGTAATGCAAGTAAAAAGCCCTATTGGCAAGGTTAAATTAATGCTCCTTAAATTGTTTCCCTTGACCCCATTTAAACATAATGTTTTTTCTTTATTGAAAAGTGTGCGCTTGTTTGGTATCAATATTTTTTCATCGCCGCATAGAAACTTCCCTGTAAGCGATTCTTTACTTTTTTCGATATTCTTAATGTCTCCCTCAGCAACGATCCGACCACCATGGACGCCAGCGCCGGGTCCAATATCGATTATATAATCTGCGCTTCTAATCGCCTCTTCATCATGCTCAACAACAATTACGGTGTTACCTAAATCTCGCAAATGAAATAGTGTGCTTAACAATCTATCATTATCACGTTGGTGCAATCCAATTGAGGGCTCGTCTAGGATATACATTACACCGACAAGGCCTGCGCCTATTTGACTGGCCAATCTAATTCTCTGAGCTTCTCCCCCCGAAAGAGTCTCAGCACTGCGATTAAGGGTTAAGTAATTTAGTCCTACATCTTCTAAAAATTTTAGACGCTCCTGAAGCTCTTTCAGAACCTTATCTGCAATTGTTGCTCTCTTGCCGGACAATTCTAGATCGGCAAAATATTCCACTGCTTTGGTAACTGTCATTTCAGTAATTTGAGGTAGACTAATACCTTGAACGAAAACAAACCGGGCATCTTTCCGAAGTCGTGTGCCTGCACAATCGGGACACGCTTGAGAACTCAGGAACTTCGATAAATCTTCTCGGACCATGCTGGATTCCGTCTCTCGATATCGACGCTCCATATTAGGAATGATCCCCTCAAAAGGTATTTTCCGGGTGTAGGT
>CACJAW010000088.1 GCA_902591495.1 uncultured Pseudohongiella sp. | reverse complement strand
ATATTTATAACACTGTGCTTTTTATTTAAGTGGAGATCTGCATGACTGAATTAACGCGAAATCGCTTCTCTTGTTAGCGTATCTCGACGAGATTCAAGCTCCGAAAGTAATTCCTTCGCAAGAGGCGTTCGAGGAAAACCAGCTTCATCTATGTCTTCGTATTTTCCTTGCTCATCAGTTAACATTTCGAGTAATTCCTCAGCCGCTGATATTGCAGATTGCAGAGCTGATATGGCCTCATCGTTATTGTTAACTTCTAACTGAATTTCATTTAGCTGATTTTCTAGCTCCGAAATTCTTGCCAATTTGCCATCACGCTCGGCGGTTACTGCTACAAGTGCTTCCATTTCCTGGCGCCTCAATTGAGCCGCTATTTCCTCAGCTCGCTGCCTTTGTTCAACCTCAATGCGACGCTGCTCAGATTCTGCAAGCCTCTGTCGCTCGGCTTCTAATTTTGCTTTTTCTGCTTCTTCCTGTCGAATTTTGGCTATTTCAATCTCCTCGCGCTCACGTTCTTCCTCTAAAGCTCGTTGCTGCTCTTTCTGCTGCGCAGCCCTGGCAAGCGCTTGCTGTGTGGCTGCTCGCTCCGCGCTTTGAGTAGCTAAATCGACATTTCGTCCAAGGTTGGAGCTGCACGCTCCAATAATCGAGCCGAAAAGTAGTAGTAAGCCTATTTTTTTCATGGATTTAGACGAAAACCTCGTATCTCTCAATGCTGTTATTTTGATCATATGGTTTACACCACCTGTAAAGTATGCAATTTTGATCGACAACAAGTATCAACGTCAAGATTTGATTAAACTACAATTTTTAACTCTTAACCTAGAGAGAAGAATATTCAAATTTTGACGCTAAAACCAGGAGCTATTAGCGCAATATGCAATTTTGTATGAGTCACCACTAGGTTTTTCGAGTTCGATGCATAGGTATATAACTGGCTATCAGTGTGAGGGAAAGTGATTGAAAAAGTCGTTTATGAGTTTTCTAAAGTATTTTTTTCGGTCTGCGATTATTCTCTTTCTCACTAGCCCTCTTATGCTTTTACTTGTCACTCTAGAGACTGAGCCAACGATTCCAGATAACAGACCTCTAACCTCCAGAGAAATATCTGCTCTTGAAAATTTAATCTTAAATTTAGCACCTGAATCTCTAAGCGAGCCGAGTCTTGTGAACATCTCAATGGGCGTATCGGACATAAATCTTCTGTTACGTCATTCGCTACAGTTAACTAATCTGTCTGATAGATGGAATGTCAGAGTCTTGGCAGAGGAAAAAACAATCAATTACAATTTGAACTGGAGACTACCGCTCGAATCAATCCCTCTATATATCAATTTTAGGGGTAGTTCCCAACAAGAGAACGATCAACTAAAGCTTTACGAACTTGGTGTCGGTAATCTTCAAATCCCAAATAGCTGGACTGGTCATATAATAAAATTTGTTGAATCAACGGTTTTAGATTCATCACCCGCCTACAAAACAATAGAACGTCTCCTCGAGAAGATTACAATAAAATCTATCGCTTCTTCCCAGATCAATATACAACTAAATTGGGAGCCTGAATTTTTATCAGAACTTAGTGATCATGCACAACGCTGGTTGATTTCTTCGGATGATAAAGAGCGCATTATCAGACACTACTTACTGATAAATGATATTGTGACTACGATCCCCGTAAATGTAAGAGCAATATCTATGGTCGAGCTGCTTGAAACCACTTTCGCAGCAGTTTACGAGAACTCTGTAGCAGGGGCCGACCCTCTGGCGGAAAATAGGACACTCCTCCAAACGTTAGCAATATATGTAAATAACGAAGACATCGCCAAGCTGATCGGTGCAGATGCGGCATCAGATTTACCTGCGGCAAGATTTATTGAAGTCAGGCTTTTTAGGCGGCAGGATTTAGCACAGCATGTCGCTTCTGTCGCCGCCATAACAGCCTCTCTTGGGCCAGAGTTGGCCGCCCTTTTGTCCACAACAAAGGAAACCTATGATGCAAGATACAGATCTGGTTTTAGCTTCTCAGACCTTACTGCTAATTCCGTTGGGGTCGCCCTAGCAAGCCGAGCGATGCAAGACAGAGACTCAGCGATTGAAATGCAAAAGCGTTTATCTGAATTGAAAGCAGAATCGGATTTTATGCCTGAAGTTGGAAATAATAGGGATGGTCTTCCAGAATCAACTTTCAACGCCATTTACGCAGATAGCAGCAGCACAGAATATATTCAGAGGATGAACGAAATTAGAGAAGCTATCGAGGCTAAGCCAATTTTTCAAGATTTGTGAATAATCCTCCTCACAGGCCCAATCCGCTATCTACTCCAATTATTGAGATAAAGCGGAACAAAACCTCTAAAACGTATATAATGATTGAGATTTTTTGCTAGGTAAACATACTCAATAAGTATTGTTTCACTCATAACGACGGAACTAAATCATCCTTGCAATGAAAACTTCATTGGTAGTGGTGAAGTAGAAACTTGAAAATATCTTCATGACAAAAAAAGGGCTTAATACAGATAATTTGCATTCAGATCGAGCAGATGAGCCGGAGCACGGAGTGCTACATAAACCTGTTCATACCTCGGTTGCTTATGGGTATGACAAAGCAAAACATTTAGCGGAAGTTTTTCAGGGTAAACGGCAGGGTTACAACTATGGTAGACAGCTGAACCCGACTGTTACTGCTTTACAAAAGCGGATAACAAAAATGGAAGCTGGCTTGTCAAGCGTTGGTTTTAGCACCGGTATGGCGGCAATCTCTTCGACGATGTTAGCTCTACTAAAAACAGGCGACCATGTGATCTCGTCTTCTTTTCTATTTGGCAACACAAATAGCTTCTTTGAAACTTTGAAACGCTTAGGCATTGAAGTGTCATTCGTAGATGCCACTCAAGCAAAATTTGTTGAAGAAGCTGTTAGGGAAAATACGAAAATAGTGTTTACAGAAACTATTGCAAATCCCGTGACTCAAGTCGCTGACTTAGTAGGTATAGGTCAAGTCTGTAAAGATAAAAACCTTGTCTATATCGTAGACAACACCATG
>CACJAW010000087.1 GCA_902591495.1 uncultured Pseudohongiella sp. | reverse complement strand
ATGTGCAAGGCTAAATGTCGAGATACATGCGTATTGTTTGCTTAGAAATCAATATCATCTCATCGTAAAAACTCCGGAAGGCAACTTATCCAGGTTTATGCGGCAAGTAGACGGACTTTATACTCAAAACTATCAGCGAATGAAGGGTGCTGAAGGGTCTCTATTCAGAGGCAGGTACAAAGCGGTTTTAGTGCAGGCGGAAAGTTATCTTCTCCCTCTTTCAAGATACATACATTCTAAAGTTAAAGCCCCAGAGTTGACCAGCTATCCGTTCAGTAGCTATAGATATTTTACTCGTAAGGCTAATCCCCCAGCTTGGTTTAATAGGCTAGAGACCCAGAAACAGTTGAAAGTCCAAGCTTCAAAGCGAGCGATAGCATATAGAAAGTATGTCGCAGAAGGTGTAGATGATGAGTTAGCTAAGTTTTATGGTAAGAAAAATCTTTCCTCCGTGATGGGGAATGAAAAATTCAGAAAATCATCTAGAAAAAAACGTTCGGCGACTGCTGCTCGGGGAGTTTCTAGGGGCGCAAATGCGAAGTGGCGGCCTTCATGCAAGCAAATTATTGCTAACGTCGCAAAGAGGTTTAAGGTCACCGAAGCAAGCATATATAAGGCAGCTCGGGGGCCAGGCTCGAAAAATATTCCGCGCTGGGTGGCGATGTATCTCTGTCAAGAGCTTTCTGGTGTAACTCTCCAGCATATAGCTAAGCTTTTTAAGCTAAAGCGTTATGGAACCGTATCAACAACAGTCGGGAAATTAAAGAGTGAACTAAGCGAGGATGCTTCGCTAAGTACAGCGGTGGAAAGGCTGTCAAAAGGTTTAAGTAAAGGTAAGTAGTTGGGCTCTAATGAAAAAGTATTGCCTATAGAGCTATCAGAGAAAACTTGCTTATTTGATTTTGGATTCTTTGTATAGAACGTGTTTCCTTATAACCGGGTCATATTTCTTGACTTCCATCTTATCAGGCATAGATCTTTTGTTTTTGTCAGTCGTGTAGTAGTGCCCCGTACCAGCACTAGATACTAACTTTATTTTATCCCTCATTATCTTAATCCCACTATCCGCATTTAAACTTGAATACCTTTTTTGCGAATATCAGCTAAAACCTCATCGATACCGATTTTGTCGATTATTCGCATTCCCTTTGTTGAAACTTTCAATTTTACATACTTATTTTCTGAACTCACCCAAAACCGGTGACTTTGGATATTTGGTGAGAATCTCCGCCGAGTTCTATTATTGGCGTGAGAAACATTATTTCCCTGCATAGGTTTTTTACCGGTAACCATACAAACTCTTGACATTTTCAACGATCCTTAAATCTTCCGATTTTTCTATCGATGTGTTTGTTTTTAAGTTCAACAAACCGCCATCGAACCTTAGCGAGTTCAAAAAACAGGCGCGTTTTATACCAAAACACTCACTTAATATCAAATAGTGAGGGATTGTATTTTTAAAATAGTTCTAATTTGATAAATAGTAAGTACTTACTATAGCTACAAACAAACAGTATCGGCAAAAATCATGGGATAAGCTTTAGACTCTGACCTTAAAATTGCGCGGGAATCAACGAGCTGCTACTCTATCTCTCAACTTTTAAACCCGATACTAAGATTCCTTAAATGTTAAGTCTTACTAACAAGCGAATACTACTCGGAGTCACTGGTGGAATAGCTGCTTACAAATGCGCGGAACTAGTGAGGCTTTTTAAGCAAGCTAACTCGGAGGTGAGGGTTGCTATGACAAATTCTGCTCAAGAGTTTATCACCCCTCTTACCCTTCAAGCCCTTTCGGGTAATCACGTATTTACAAATCTAGTTGATGTTGAAGCTGAAGCAGCGATGGGGCATATCGAGCTCGCACGTTGGGCAGACCTGATTTTGATCGCCCCAACTACAGCAGATTTTATGACAAGAATTGTTCAAGGGAAGGCGAGCGACATTGTCTCAGCTCTCGTCTTAGCCAGCCATGCGCCAATAGCTATAGCTCCAGCAATGAATCAAGCTATGTGGGCAAATAATGTAACTCAGAAAAATCTTGACGTGCTTAATCAGCGCGGCATCACTATATTTGGGCCGGCAGAAGGAGAGCAGGCTTGTGGCGAGATAGGTCCGGGGCGGATGTTGGAGCCGATGGAGTTAATTGAAAGGTGCTCTGATCTTTTCCAGAAAGGATTATTGGCCGGCAAAAGCCTCATTATCACTGGTGGTCCAACCAGGGAAGCAATTGATCCGGTTCGCTATATTTCAAATAACAGCTCTGGGAAAATGGCATTTGCCCTTGCTGCTGAGGCCGCGGAAGCGGATGCCAGAGTTACCCTAATTAGTGGTCCAGTTGATCTCCAAACACCCCCTCGAGTCAAGCGAATCAATGTTGAAAGTGCGGAGGAAATGTTCGCAAAAGTTATGGAATTTCGATCAGAAATGGATATCTTCATCGGAGTAGCTGCCGTTGCTGATTATCGACCAAAACAAGTCGCAAAGGAGAAAATTAAGAAGATTGATGAAGCTTTGAACCTTAGTCTGATTAAAAATCCAGATATTATTTCTAAGATTGCGGCATTGACTAAAAAACCATTTACCGTTGGATTCGCTGCGGAAACTAATTCGGTGGTTGCAAACGGAAGAGAAAAACTTCATAAAAAGAAACTTGATCTGCTGTTTGCTAATAACGCGATCGATACTTTTAATAGTGATACCATTACAGTAACAGCGATCGATCAAAATTCAGAGTATCAACTCGGTCCGGCGAACAAATCAGTGGTTGCTCGAAAAATGATAGAGTTAATTTCTGCTGCACTAGAAAAAGATGCAACGGAAAATTCCTAGAGTGCCACTCTAAGTAAAAACCTTATTTTAATTGAGTTATGTCATCTTACTATGTCCCTTAATTTAAGAAGCGCCAAAAATATTGCCAAGGTTTTAACTGAGGCCCTGCCCTACATTCAGACATTCACTGGCAAGACAGTTGTCGTCAAATACGGTGGTAATGCCATGGTAGACGATGGATTAAAAAAGAGCTTTGCAAGAGATATAGTACTGATGAAGTTGGTTGG
>CACJAW010000086.1 GCA_902591495.1 uncultured Pseudohongiella sp. | reverse complement strand
AATTCTTTTGGGCCGCCTTCAACTAATCCGAATCTTTGTGCTAAAGACTGATAATATTGAGCCCCTATTAGGTTGCCTACGTGAGTTCCATACTCTCTAGCCTTTTTTATGCCCACAATCTCTTTTAAAGCGATTAAGCCATGACAAAAGTAGTTAACGGAATAATTCCTCTTGATTTTTGTCAAACGCTCCTTTCCCCAATCTCTAGTTTTGAAATTAGGCTGAATATCCTCACAAAACTCAGGAACTATTTCGTCAGGTTTAAATTGGAGTCTCTCCTCTGGAGATAGCTCTCGATCATACTCTTTAAAATAACCACACAATCCGAACTGTCCTGTCATGTCTTCGGATACACAAACAAAACCAAGCTTTGGGTTCTTAAGAACCACACCGTTATGAGCGTACCAGCCTTTCAAAAAACCACGGCTAATCTCAATAGGTATGCCGCAAATAGCTGGACCTGAAAAAATCCAGCGAGGGTATCTAAAACGGACCCAAGCCTTTTGTTTAGATTCCTCCATATACTCCACAGAGACTCCTCCAAGAGTATTAGAAAGCACATGGTACCTTGCACAGGCAACTGCGTCAGGCAACCCATCTAAATCGAGCTTTGAAAAACTAGAAGTAAATTTCTTCTCCTGAATTGATCTAAACAGAAGAAAACTCCAATCAAATATCTTTTCTCTAGGTTCCTCTAAGGTAATCTTGAGTTGTAATCCAACAAAAAATTTATGATGAATTTCTGCCTGAGCCTCAATAGAGGAAAGCATCAAATCTTTTTTTGGGTGTTTTAATAATCCCGCGTCTAAGGCCACATCCATCCAAGAACTCTTAAGCCCTTTCTCTGTAGACCATAAATATGCATATATAGGCCTGACTGTTCCTGACAGGTTAACTTCCCCGGGTTCTATAAAATTATCTTTATTTGCTCGTTCATGCTCCGTGTTCTCCCACAGCCCTTTAATGCGGTGATATTCTTCAATATCAGATGGTGACGGTCTATTACCGTCCTTGATACGAATCAAGCCTTCTTCGTCCGGCTTCATGGTTTTCGGAATCATACCGGCGAGAATGTAACAGGCGTCTAATTCAGTCCACTTATCACACAACAACCAATCCTCAAATTGATCGATGTAACCCTTTTCGCCGATAGATATTTTCTTTGAAACGGCATCGGTATATTGATTTAAAGTTAAGCGTCCTGGCGGCGTCGAACGATTGGAGCTAAAAGGTATAATCTCCGATTTTTCTTCATCATTCATAAATGCTACAACTCTATAAATTAATCTTCGGACGCCTGATAAATTGAGATCAAAGTAATTTGCTCTGGTCTTCAGAGAATTCTCTTATGAGTTCAATTATCAGGCATGAGATCGAAAGCGATTATGTTTCTCTCAGAATTCTGCTGAATTGGAATAGTTCTATGAAATAAACTTGAAGGAAATAGCACAAGATCTCCATTAATGGGTTGATACTGTTCCTTCGGAATATTACTGTTAAGAACTCTATAGTTATATCCGTGAAGACCAAACTCAATTGATCCCTCACCGTTTGTCGGGTGCTCGATTGTGTTTAAGTAAACTACACCACTTAACCACCCTAAGCTATGCATGTGAGCGTCTTGGTAGCCGCCTTGAACCAACCTGACATACCAACTTTTCATTTTCTTTACTGCTGGCCATCTCGATATAAATACCGAAGAGCGTGACTTATACTCTTCATAGTATTCGTCTATTCTCAACCTGACTATTTTTTCAAGCTCATTTAACAAATTATCCTGCAAATCAAATAGCTGATCCTCTGTTTGGTACCCTTTTTTTGTAGTGGCATTCGATGGCTCCCATACATTGGGAATCCTGTTCAAGTAGTCAATTAATTTAAGCCTAAACTCTTCGAAGTTTGTAATGTACGATTTGACATTGTAAGTCTTTATCCAGCTCATGGGATCTACACAAAACGGATAAAGATCTTTTTCTTTGTATTGGTTTGAAATAAATGCGCTGAGCGACGCTAGCCTGATGTTAGACTGATCTAATTCAGTAGCATCCTTCAAAAAGGATCGAAGTTTATCCTTCTCTCCTATCTCATACAAAGCTTCTGCTTTATGAGCAACTGCCATTCTGAACATTTGTACTCCGTTAGGAGAATGACCTAAAGGGCTTCTTAATAGATTTATAACTTGAGAGTAACTATCAATAGCCTCTTTTAACCTTTGTCCGTCTTTTAAAGCATTTGCAAGGTAGTAATGCGCCACCACTAAATTAGGCTTGAGTCTTATCGCCTTTTCATAGCACTCGGTAGATATATCAACGTCTCCCTCATAACGGAGAGCATTGCCCAAATTAAAATATGCCTCGCTGTTAAGTGGCAACAAGGATACGGCTTTTTGAAAAGTTCTTTCAGCTTTAGACAAATTACCATCTTGTTTATAGAGTGCACCTAAATTTATATAAGCAGAAATATCATTGGGAAAGACATCGACTATATTTTTAAAAATAGTAAACGCTTCCTCAAAATTTCCTATAGAGCGATAAATCGAACCCAAGTTCGAGGAAGCTGCTAAATGATTAGGTTCTATTTGAATTGCAGCCCTGTAACTTTCTATGGCGTTGGCTACATCACCTCTCTCAGCGAGTGCGATGGCTAGGTTGCAATGGTTTTCAGCGTCTTTTGGTTGCTTTAAGGCCGCTGCTTTCAGATTTATTATTACCTCATCTTCAGCAATATTCTGCAAAACGCTATCCCTCGAAAGTAGAAGCTCTATTGAATATTCATTTCTCAGAGTGGCTCATTAACGCCTATACCTATAATAGGTGCATTATGAAAATTCTTATCTAGTCTGAGGCAATACCGGTAATTGTTGTTTCTGAGAATGAAATAAAATTGCCTGTCATGGAAAAAACCAACTCTAAGCGCTTGTTAGTCTCACTATTAACATACGAAACAGTCCAATTTTGACGACCAGAAATTCTGGCAAGCTGCGCTTTCGCTTCAGTTCTTTCTAACCAAGAAGAGTCTAATTTACCCTCACCCGTGAGGTCCTCAATTTTGCCACTAGCC
>CACJAW010000085.1 GCA_902591495.1 uncultured Pseudohongiella sp. | reverse complement strand
ATTGGTTTCGTTCCGGGCCATAGAGCACCCGGTTGCCAAAAATATCGTTTGCCCAATAATTGCTGCTACCACACTCTCTACCGATACACGAAAATAATCTCCTGTAATTTTTTTTTTCGGCTTCGTTACTAAAGTACTCAAATACATCTTGACCGGTAAATTCTGGAGCTATCTCATATATGATTTTAGTAATGTCACCCCGCAACATTTCTGAATTTTCTGAAGAAACTAGACCTCTCGCTCGCTGAAGACTACTTAAAATCAGACGATAATTCGTATCCTCAACAAATTCGATAGCGGTCACCTCGGAATCTGGAAATCGAGGCATTAGCCGGTGTTCGGGAATTGATGTGGATTCTTGCGCCAAAGAAAATCGCGTTATGAAGAAAACTGCAGTAAGAATCCTATAACTAAGAGATAAGCTCCTCATAGACCTCAAAATACTCCAGTTAATTTCCATAAATTAGCCATCAAGTTTTTTTGTCGAAACCTTCTTTTTAACTTTTTTTGATTTTACTGCTTTCTTGACCGACTTCTTTTTAGCCGCAGTTTTAGGTTCAGGCTTCACTTTTATCTCGCTGCTCTCTGTTTCGCTCCTGCTATTTTTCTCTTTCCCAAAATTTGGGAATGGCTTAAAAGGAAAAGGTTTTTTATTACTTTTATACAACAAAAAGTCGATAGTCTGTTGAATATACTCTACCAAGGACTCTCCAAATTCCGTTAAATTTGAGTTTAACCCTCCGCCACCAAACGTACACAAAACTTGAGCAATCATGACAACTGCTACAATCGGAGCAACAATATAAAGTAGCACTAGGCCGTACGCGAGCATAAAAAATATCCTCTCCCAATTGTTATAGTCTTTGACTCTATCAATAACTCCTTCTTTTAGCTCAGTCATGATTGATCCTCAAATTTCGTTAAGAATTTTTTCATCTTTAGCTGCAAATTCCACATCTAACGCTTCCTCACTCAAAGTTAACGAAGACACAATATCGTTAATCGGCTGACCATCGTATATGATTCTGTACAGCCCGTTAACAAGAGGCATATAAACACCCAATTCATCCGCTTTTTCTTTAACTAATTTAAGAGTATTAACTCCCTCAGCAACCTGATCAACCTCATTTAGTGCCTGTTCTATGGAGCGTCCCTCACCTAAAGCCTGCCCAATTCGATAATTTCGACTTAAAGGAGTTGAACAAGTTACAACCAAATCACCCACACCAGCAAGACCAAGAAATGTCATTGGGTCTGCCCCAAGCTCTCGACCGAATCTTGCCATCTCAGCTAAAGCACGTGTCACAAGCATACTATTTGTATTATGACCTGTCCCAATCGAGGCTGCGAGGCCTGCGATAATCGCATAAATATTTTTAAGTGAACCACCTAGCTCTATCCCAAACATATCATCGTTGGTATATACCCTAAAAGTATCAGACCTAAGGACATCTTTAACAGTTTCGCGAATTTGTTCGTTATTGCTGGCAATGACTGTCCCTGTAGGGTGTTTGGAGGCAATTTCTTTAGCCAAATTAGGCCCACTCAACACGCCTATACCAGAACTCGGGGACTCTTCGTGCAATACCTGACTCATTAACTTAAAATTGCCCGGCTCAATTCCTTTCGTAGTGCTAATTAACATAGCATCATCTGGGGCAAACACTACGATCTGTTTTACTACCTCTCTAAATGAAGAGCTAGGCACCGCAACAAAGATCAAGCTGGCTTTTTTAACAGCATCTGACATATTAGCCGTTGCAACTACTTTTTTGCTGAGTGAATAACCTGGCAGATACTGTTTGTTTTCTTGGATCTCGTTAACCTCACTAACAAGCTCATTGCTTCTCATCCAAAATTGAACATCGTGACCGTTCAAAGCAATTATATTAGCCACCACTGTGCCAAAACTTCCACCACCTATTACGGCTATCTTACTCATAATCTGACAAACCCTCAGTGACAGTGTGACGAGCTGCTGTTGATATTATCATAAACAAGCACAGCAATATTTTTCTCTTACAATGTAGTAGTCGATCCAAAGTAAAGCATAAGTTTAAGACCACCTGAGTGGGAAGGTACTAAACAGTATCGATAGCTACAGGATAGAAGACGAAATTGATTCCACAAGTAACGTAAGCGGTGCAGGGTAAACCCCAAATAATAAAAGCAGTAGAAATGTCAAAGCTAATACAGCGTGAGTCGCAAAATTTTTAGAGATAATGCCACTACTAGAATTTTCGTTATCGTTTGAAGATAACAGCATCGTGTAAACTATTCTCAAGTAATAATATAAACCTATTCCGCTACCAATAACTAAAACTAACAAAAGTCCCCAGAGCTCTGACTCGACACCTGCAAAAAAAACGTAAAATTTTCCAATAAACCCAACTGTCAATGGAATACCCGCAAGCGATAAAAGCATTCCAGTAAAAATACATGCCAACCAGGGATCTTTCCAAAAGAGCCCCTTGTAATCCTCAATATTATCCAACTCTTCATCGCTTGAAGAGGACGCTGACGCAACTCCAAAAGCACCGACCGACATAATAATATAGGCGACCAAATAAATTGTTATAGTTTCTATACTAATTGTTCCCTCGGAATCAAGGCTGGCTATAAGGGCTATTAAAAGGTAACCCATATGTGCGATTGATGAAAAAGAGAGTATCCGCTTGATGTTTTTTTGGAGTAAGGCTAGCAGGTTTCCTAGGATGATTGAAACAACTGCGATTAAAGCAATTGCGTTACTTACAGATTGAAGTGATAAAGCGTCTGTACTGACCACGACTCGTAAAAGAACAATAAAAATTACAGCCTTGCCAATAGTCGCAAGATAAATCGTTGACGGAAGCGGAGAACCTTCGTAGACGTCTGGAGTCCAAATATGAAAAGGTGCAAGAGACAATTTAAACGCTAACCCTGAAAACAGGAGTATAAATGCGGTGATAGAAAAACTTTCACCTATTCCATCGTTTGAAAGACTATGCGTAAGACTAGTGAACTCTAAAGTGCCAGTCTGAGCATAAATTAAAGCCATTCCAAATAACATAAATCCGGAAGCTGCAGCAGACAACACCAGGTATTTAACAGCAGCCTCTAATGCATGAGCCGCGTATC
>CACJAW010000084.1 GCA_902591495.1 uncultured Pseudohongiella sp. | reverse complement strand
GGTGTTGATACCAACGTACAAGTCAAAAACGTTTGGTGCTCTCAGCGCTGTAGATTGGTTTACGCGCAATCTAATCTCGTCATTAACTGCCCAACTAACACCCGCAAACCAAGTGTCAGTGTCAAAGGAATTGCTAGTGCCGTTGCCTTTTGTTGTGTAGTCCGAGTAACGGTAGCCAGCTGAGATACCGACTTCTTCAGCGAGATTCAAACCAGATATAACTGGAACAGAAACTTCTAAGAAGACCTCGTCGACCTCAATTTCACCGGCAATAGGAAGTGTACCACCACCTGTTCCTGTCAGGCCCTTACCGCCTGGGATCTGAGAAATATCGTCAGCCAAACGAGTCAATTCATCCGAACGAGTCTCCCAACCAACAAGACCGGTCACGCCCTGATCAGCCCACGGGCTTTGAACACCCATGCTAGTGAAGTCTCCCTCGACTGTTGCACTGAATAGAAGTTGCTCAGTTTCTCCGGTTACGATGCCCACACCTTGAATAAAATCTGTTGCGGCGCTAGTGACAGCGGTACTGCCATCCGCGTTCCGCTCAAAGATATTCCAGGGCACACAGCCTCCGCTAGTATCTCGACAGACTGCGTTGCCGTTACCATCATCCACAACATATAAGGCTTGTTGAACGCGCTTATAGTTCAAGTCGCGCTGTGAGATTCGCGTACCCTCAGTACCAGAATATTGCGCAAATACGTCAAACGAAAAATCTTCAGTGAAATCTCCACGAAGACCGCCAACTGCCCGCCACGAGCTATTCTCATAAGTACTTATTCTTGGGCCGCCCTCAACATTTCGGTGAGAGTTGATAAACTGAACATCTGGCGCTTGGCCAGAAGCAAGCAAATCATTACAGCTCACAAAATTTTTGTCTGCGTCAAAGTTACCAGTGAAGTCGGCAAAAGAGAAATCACCCGCACCATTAGGACCGCGACCCGCCTGAAGAAGTGGGTTGTCACAGTTTGTTTGGAAGGCACGGTTAAAAGACGCTGACTCAGCAATCTGAGCAGTTGTCACATTATTCATGTAACTGGTATCGGCATACGCCTCAATACCACCGTCGATCTCATAGCGACCGCTGGCGCCAAGATTCCACCGCTCAACCGGTCTTTGATAATGATTACGTGCGCCGAAGTTGTATGTCTCTTCCGCGCCCCCTTTAAATTTAGTAAGAGTCCCATCGGCCTGCTGGAACATTGTTCCAGTAACGCCATTACCTAACGTACCGTTGAAACGGCGAAAGTTAGATGAACCTACGCAGTTGATGGTGGAGGTACCTCCCAATGTACAAGCTCCCGTGTCTCGATCGGCTCCCAGAAGCTCTTCCTGATCCTCATAACTTCCGAACAGAGTAATGTTGCCAGCACCATCTTGCGTATTAGCTCCCATTATAAAGGAAAGCAGCCCAGCTTCGCCGGCAGTGACCCCACCTGGGTTATTAATACCATTACGCGAGAGAACATCTGACATAAATCCGTTTGAATTTGGATTTTCGTTCCAACCGTACTGATAATCTATCTCAAAGCCCTGAAAATCGCGCTTTGTTATGAAGTTGACAACACCCGCAACCGCATCTGATCCATAAACCGCAGACGCGCCAGAAGTTAGCACATCAACGCGCTCAACCAATCTAGCAGGTACCATGTCCACATTCGCAGCTGAGGAAAAGGGGCTTCCAAAGGGAAGTCTCTTGCCGTCGATCAAAACCAGCGTGCGGTTGCTACCAAGGCCACGAAGGTTTAAGGTTGATGTACCTGAAGCACCATTCGCTACCTCTGCGGTTTGCGATACGAAAACGTTAGGAAGTATGTTTACGACGTCCTCGATCCTTGCAGCGCCTCGGCTATCGATTTCCTCAGCTCCAACCTGAATCATCGGAGTTGCTGACGTAACGTTGGATCTCGTCAACCGACTACCTGTGACGACTAGCTCCTCTATCTCATCTGAATCTGCCTGAGCAAATCCAATGACCGGTAAAGCGGCTGTCGCAACGGCAACAGCGAAACTAACGCGCTTTTTCTTAAAATTAGCGGATTTCATTTTTCCCCCCGAAAATTTTCTGTAATGTTAAACCTCACGCCCCATCGCGAAATTCGTTACAACTGGACAGTAGCTCCAAGCGAAAATGCATGCTACAAAAGGATTAAAGTGGTTGTTTTGACACCTAACTGGTGCAATTTTTAAAAAAACCGGCGAATTTTACTCCTAGTTTCCAACGATATCTAGTAAAAAAACACTTAATCAGACGATTTAAAACTCAAATACAAGGTCCATACCCTATGTTTTTGACTTTGGGTGGCTGTAGCCCACGCTATCCGTAAATTACGCGACGCTCGGCAGTAACAGGGAATTTACGTTTCTAGTAGTCTCTCGTTACTAAAACGGCATTTCTTTCGGTTAGTAAATTCGTGATCTATAGCTACCCTATTGTCTAAATTATGCTAGATCTCTACACTGTTATTCGATATCTACAATGACCCTGAGTGGTATCACACCATGAAAAAAGGACGCAAATTACTCTACCTAGCGACCCTCAAAGGGCTCTTAGGTTTCCTTTTATTATCTCATCTACCTCTTATAGCCCTGGCTCAGCAGCCAGAAACTCAAGATCCAACGGAAAATTCCGGGGGAGTTATTCAACGCTATGGCCGGAATGCGGCGACCAATTTAGATTCTGTATTAGCTCAGCCTAATACAGTTCCTCTACTTCAAAACTACTCGTCAGTCAGTGATGAGGTATTGCAGGCCCCACCCGATTCAGACTGGTTAACTTGGAGACGAACCTACGACAACCAAGGCTTTTCAAACTTGGATCAGATCAATCGTCAAACAGTGGCCGATCTTGAGCTGGCATGGCATCAATCAGTTACGCAAGGCAATAACATGCCAACCCCGTTAGTTCATGATGGTATTATGTTTCTCTACAGCGCCGGAGATGTCGTTTTAGCCCTTGACGCGACTGACGGAAATTTGCTCTGGCGCTATAGCCATAGTGGCGGTGATGTAACGAGCCACAAGTTCGGTATAGCGCTTCACGAAAACAAAGTTTTAGTTCCCACCTCTGATTTACACATGGTCGCCCTGGATGCGCGCACCGGAGCAGTTATTTGGGATCATGCTATCGATGTTGGAGACAATACCGGCTATCAATTACGAAGCGCCC
>CACJAW010000083.1 GCA_902591495.1 uncultured Pseudohongiella sp. | reverse complement strand
CCCTGAAGTTTTATACCACTTACTAAGTAGATAGACACAGGAATCTTCTCTTTCCTGAGAGCGTTTAGAAATGGGTCTTGCAGGGTATGTCCCTTGGACATTTGATCCTCCTTAATAGTTAAAAATCACGTTTTTACGCTTTTTGTCGAATTAGTAGTGTAGAGTTTAAATCTCAAATCAATTCCTTAATATTGAGATCGATCGACAGTAATTCAAGACTTTATCTCTCGAATCAAGCCCCCCATCTTCCAAAACATGCAATGATGGCCAACTTCTTAACCATGTATACTGGCGTTTAGCTAGTTGGCGCGTGGCAACATTACTTTTCTCTACCATTTCCCTGTAATCAAGTTGCCCCGATAAAAACTGCCAGATTTGGCGATATCCTACCGATTTCATTGACGGCAACCTATCGCTTAAATCACCGCGGTTATACAGCGCCTCGACCTCCGATATAAACCCATCGGCCAACATCTGATTCAATCTTTTTGAAATCTTATTATGTAGTACGGTCCGGTCTGGTGGTTGGATTCCAAAGAAATGAAAATTGAATGGCTGCTTTTTTTGGCCATCTGACCTTTTTTCAGCTTCTTCATTGAAAAACTCCGTTAGCCTTTTGCCAGATAAAAGAAATACCTCCAATGCTCTTTGTAATCTTTGAGGGTCCTTCGGATGAATACGGGCTGCTGCTTCTGGGTCCACCAATGCCAATTGACTATGTACTCTTTCCCAGCCATGATTTTTCGCCATCGTTTCTATATCTTGCCTAACTTTCTGATTTGCTTTTGGCAAATCAGCTAAACCATCTCGCAACACCCGAAAATAAAGCATTGTCCCACCCACGAGTAATGGCACTTTACCCGATTTTAAAATCGTAAAAATTTCTTGAATTGCGTCTGTTTGAAAGTCTGCCGCAGAATACAATTCAGCCGGATCTCGGATATCTAACAAACGATGTGGTGCTACTTTAAGTGTCGCTTGACTAGGCTTGCCAGTCCCTATATCCATTCCGCGGTAAATTTGGGCTGAATCAACATTAACTATCTCAAAGGGATGCAGCTTCGCCAATTCCACTGCTAAATTTGTTTTACCTGATGCAGTCGGCCCCATTAAGCAAATTACATCAGGTTTTCGTTGATTTTTACCGGCCACGAAGAAACAATTTATCCAATTCCGCAAGAGACTTGAAGACCCAAGTCGGACGACCATGATTGCATTGGCCACTCCTTTCAGTGGTCTCCATATCTCTGAGTAAAGCGTTCATCTCTTGAATTGTTAGCTGACGATTAGCTCTTACCGATCCATGACAAGCCATAGTTGATATAAGGTCATCCTGTTTAGAGCTAATTAGATCTGTCGTTCCAAATTTAATTAAATCGGAAATCACATCTCGCACTAACTGTTCTATATCCGAATCTCTTAGTAATGCTGGCACTTTTCGTACGACGAGCACTTCATCTGAAACTCTTTCTATTTCCAGACCTAGTTCAAGTAGAGCAGTTTTATTATCTTCTGCGTAATCGACTTCTGTGTGACTTAAAGCTATAGAAATCGGAACAAGAAGTGTTTGTGTTTTTAGCCCTTCATCCGCCAAAGCACGCTTCATTCGTTCATAGGTTATGCGTTCATGCGCCGCATGAGTATCAACTATGACCAAACCTTGATCATTTTGGGCCAAGATAAAAACACCATGAAGCTGGGCGACTGCATACCCCAGCGGAGGAACATCCGTCCTTTGGTTTTCTGCTGTAGAGAAGTCATCAGATTTGTCACTTGATTCCAGAAAATTTCTCTCACCATCGACAAGTGAAAGGGCGCTCTGATTAAAACGCCCATCATTACTTTCGTTCATCTTTTGCGGCAAATCAAAAGCAGAATTTAACTGATTAAGTTCTTTGGATGTTTCCAATTGGTCCCCTGGCGTTACTTCAGACAAGGACTTGTATAGAGAGCTGAATAAAAAATCGTGCACAAATCGACTATCTCTGAATCTAACTTCATGCTTTGTTGGGTGAACATTTACGTCAACTAAACTTGGGTCCAGTTCTAAGAAAAGTACATACGCTGGGTGTCTTCCATGAAAGAGAACATCACGATAAGCCTGTTTGACCGCATGAGTAACGAGTTTATCTTTGACGGACCTACCATTTACATAAAAATACTGAAGGTCACCTTGGCTTCGCGAAAATGTTGCCAGGCCAACCCATCCCCAAAGTTTCAAACCTGCTCGCTCTGTATCTATTAGAATTGAGTTTTCAACAAATTTTGAACCACAAAGGAGACCCACTCGTCTTTGTTTCTCCGAGTCTGACTTCGCTGGCAACAAATTATAGATAATTTTCTGATTGTGACGGAGCGACACATGCACATCAAATCTACTTAAAGCAAGTCTCTTGATTATTTCATCAATTCTAGAAAATTCAGTTCTCTCTTTTTTTAAAAACTTTCTTCGAGCTGGCGTGTTGAAAAAGAGATCCCTAACTTCAATCGTAGTTCCCTCAGCATGAGACACTGGAACTAAACTTTTATGCGCAATGTTGCCTTCTACATCAATTTGCCACCCGGCATCATATTCTCCCTCTCTGGCTTTTGATAAGAGGGAAACCCGGGAAACTGAGCTAATACTCGCTAAAGCCTCACCTCTAAAACCAAGGCTGTTTATATTCTCTAAGTCGCCTATTTTTTTTATCTTACTGGTGGCATGTCGATGCAAAGCAAGGGCGAGATCCTGTTTTAAAATGCCGCTACCGTCATCTTGAATCCGGATGAGCTTTACTCCCCCCTGCTCTACTTCTACAGTTATTTTATTTGCTCTCGCATCAAGACTATTCTCAATCAATTCTTTTACGATAGAGGCAGGACGTTCAACGACTTCCCCAGCAGCAATCTGATTAGCTAATTTTTGATCAAGTAAATTAATTCTATTCATTTGCAATAAAAATAGTGATGATGAGCCATGATATTAGCACACCGATGAGATTTCTCTCGAAAGAATAAGGATCTAAAAACCCTTTAATGTCTTGCTAGCTAGTAGGTATCTTCAAAACTTGACCCACAAAAAATTTTATCATTGCGTAAATTATTTGCAGCTCGCAATTTATCAAGATTTACTGAATAGCGAACTGCTATTTCAGATAATGTCTCTCCACTTCTAATAGTATGTTCCGAAATTACTACTCGGCTTACTTCATTTAATTGTAGCTTTTGCCCTATCTGAAGAACGTCCGAAGAGAGTTCATTTATTGACATTAGTGACTCAACGTTAGTGGAATGCTTCAAAGCTATCATCGATAAGCTGTCACCATTTTCCACTATATATGTCATAGGAGATAGGCCATTCTCATTCTGCCAAGCTACCAATGTGCCATCCGG
>CACJAW010000082.1 GCA_902591495.1 uncultured Pseudohongiella sp. | reverse complement strand
AGTCATTTTTAGTTTTTTTACCGATTTCATGCTTAAATTCGCAACAACATGTAAGAAATATTTTTGGATTACATAAAAACTAAACGGAGATTATTTTGTACGCACTTTCGCGCCAGTGGTTAATTACTCCTGTTGAAAACTATCGGTTATTAAGCAATTTTACTAGACAGGATTTTTCCGCCCAATACACTGGCTCAATAGCCGGCTTTCTTTGGTTGTTTCTCACCCCTATTGCAAATATAGCTATATATAGCTTCGTTTTTGGTTATGTCTTTCAATTACGAGCCTTACCAGAGTTCCGAGAAACCGAATTTGTCTTATTTATGATGCTTGGCTACTTACCATGGTTTGCGCTAGCCGAATCTGTAGGAAAGTCCACTAGTCTCCTAATAGAAAAAGCGGGATTGATAACCAAAGTTAAATTCCCAGTACAAATCTTGCCCGTTGTATGCAGTCTTGTTCCCTACATGACCCACGTAATTGGTTTTTGTCTACTCTTAAGTTATCTGGTATTTCAAGGCTATTTTTCGGCTCTGTGGCTCTGGATACCAGTAATCTATCTTATGCAGTTTTTATTCACTATGGGACTCGTCTCTATCATATCAGCGTTAAGTGTATTTTTGAGGGATCTAAATCAGTTGGTTTCACTGTGTATTACCATCTGGTTCTTCCTGACTCCAATAATCTATCCAATTTCTCTAATTGAGGATGAAACGGTCAGAAGCTTTTTCCTCTTTAATCCAATGCATAGCTTTGTATCACTCTATCGAGAAATAGTTTTGTTAGGAGAGCTAACATATCTACACCTCTTAATCATTACTCCTGTATCGATTTGCAGTTACATCTTCGGAGGTTGGTTTTTCATGAGAATAAAACATGCCTTTGGCGACGTACTCTAGCCACAGGGTAATGTTATGTCTCGAATAATCGTAGAAAATATATCCAAGCATTTTAAAATCTACCGACGCCCTCAAGACAGGTTGGCAGAAATACTATTCCGTAAACAGAAACACGAATTGTTTCGCGTACTCAACGACATATCCTTTGCCCTGGAAGATGGTGAGAGCGTAGGTATAGTAGGTATCAATGGTGCTGGCAAATCCACTTTATTAAAAATACTGTCTGGTACTTTACAGGCCTCAAGTGGACGGTTTGAAATGTCTGGGCAAGTTGCCGCTCTACTTGAACTGGGGGCTGGGTTTCATCCAGAATTTAGTGGCAGAGAAAATATTCGCCTCAATGCTTCACTTTTAGGTGTATCTGAGCACAACATAATTGAGCTTGAAAACGACATAATAGAGTTTTCTGAGTTGCGGGATTTTATAGATCGGCCGGTAAAAAACTACTCTTCTGGTATGTACGTCAGACTCGCATTCTCCATAGCCACAATGGTTAGGCCAGAAATTTTGATCATTGATGAGGCTCTATCGGTTGGCGATCTCACCTTCCAAAAAAAATGCGTGCAACGCATGAACGATTTTAAAGAGCAAAGCAAAACTTTAGTTTTTTGTAGTCATTCAATGTTTCATGTGCAAGAACTTTGTGAAAAGGCAATTTGGCTCCACGAAGGTCAAATCAGAGAGATTGGTGACAGTGATAGCGTTGTAGGACATTACGAAGACTTTTGTAATAGTAAAAAAGTCTATAACACGATATCTGATGATCCCTCTCAGGATGCCGCTGCTGGGCCCGAAACTGAAAGTCCGGCAAAAGTCCCTGACTGCAAGATCAATGCGTTAAATGTTTTATCAGATGATGGGGAAAAAACAACGTCTCTTACTCCTTTAGGGAAATATACGCTAGAGATGGAAGTTGAGGTACTTAAAGATAATATCGAGGGCAACTTTGGCTTTGCCTTCATGAAGTCTGCAGAAGAGCCGGTTGCATCCTTTTTAACAACCGATATTAGAGAAGTTGAGAAAGGACCTTTCAATAAAGGGGATAAATTTACTGTTTCCCTCTCTTTAAGCGGCCTGCCTATGCGAGTTGGTGAATTCTATATTCTTGGAGGACTTGCCGATAAAAGCGGCTTGCTATGGTACGAAAGAAAGTTCAGCAAGCTTTTTTACGTAGAGGCTAATAAAGGGGTCGGGCCTCTCATAATGGATTCTAAATGGACTGTTAAGAAAAGTTAGTTTTATCTAAAAATATATTCGTCAGCCATTAATCGTGATGGCGCCGAGTCAGGCAATACACTATACGGATCTATACGCAAGACCCTTGGGAGATCGTTGAATCCAGTTACTTCAATGGTTTCCATGAACGGGTGGGTCATGTAGTCAGCATCAACCCCTTCTTCATTATTGAGAGATTCTTGGTTTTCTAGATTTTCATCAGTCTGTTGATCATCAAAATAAATATAAATACTGTAGTAATTTGAAGTCGCGTTCCCAACCCAAGGGGAAAGTTCTTGAAGCTCCTCAAATGGAACAATTTCGGCAATTTCCGCTCGGTTATTAATATCCTCAAGCTGTCGGTAAGCGATGATGTTCTCAATAAGCTCCTCGTTTAATCCAGGCAGTAATTCCATGGCTTCTCGGGTTGCCAGGTTAAGGTTTACCGTTCGAGCATTCCCATAAATTGTAAATGCAGCCTGTAAGTTAACCCCTTCGAATAGTTCTGCAAATCCGCGGATGTACAAAAGCTCCTCAACTGTATCTAGCTCGGGATTGTTCCTTGGAGAGTAACTTTGATCTAAGCCTCTATAATAATCGCTCTCTGCTCCGTTTAGTCCTTCTAAGTCATTTAAATCAGTCCAATCTGTCCACGCAGCGAGTAGGTCTTGAACTTCAGCAGGGTCCGCATCTTGACCCCCCAGTCGTTTTTCTATTAGTAACTGCATGTTTCGCCGAGGAATTCGGTTTATGTTAATTTTCCCAGCATGATCATAGATTCGCACCACAACATTTGAAGCCTTTGGATAATTCAAATTTAGTTCCTGCCCGTTGAAACGAAATGCTGGCGTTCTGATTTCTCCCTCTTCAGTTTCTTCGAGTTGCTCTCCTATCGGCCTTGGCATACGCTCTAAAAGAAGTTCCATTTCGGCATGACTCACAGCACTTTGAATCGCAAGTCTCCCTATTGACGCATCTTGATTGTTTGAAACAGTAATGGCTGATAGCCGAACAGCGCCGGCCATAGCTGTCACCAAAACAGTCAGAAGTGCTGAGGTCCATAATACGATAATTAGTACAGATCCTTTTTGATTGCTGCTCGACTTCATTTTCAACTCCTACAAATCTCGCAACTCTAACTCATTCGGCCGAATACTTCGGTGTTCGTTGTTTCGGATTCTAGCCACAATCTCAAACTCGTCATCTTCCTCTGAAAAAGGGGTAAGCCTGATGTACACTGCAAGCGGTAAACTCAGGAGATCCTGAGCCTCCCAGCTATCGGTCCAAATCTTATTCTGATCAAGATCTTCATACAGGTAGTTAAAATTGAGGCTATACTCAGGAAGCATGAGAATCGGTTCCGATTCCTCTAGTCGTAAAAACGGATTATCGCTAAAAGCTGGAGTAAGTC
>CACJAW010000081.1 GCA_902591495.1 uncultured Pseudohongiella sp. | reverse complement strand
CATCAACACCCAGTAAGATGGTGATTGGAATTAAAAATGCAGGTAACCTAGCCTTTTTCCACATTTTTTACGCCGCTCCTTTGTGCACATTTAAGGTTAATCCTAAATGTTTCTCATGCGCTTTGCACTATGGACTCTATCTCGAAGGGTGTTTATGCTTTGAGGGTACTCTAAAAAAAGGAACCAGCGATGTCTTCTTGCCGATCTTCAGGGTTTTTTTGTCTCTTGAGTCTACTATCGTCCTTGGGATGGTCTAAATCGTGTGAAGATTTACTCAGTGAGTCCACAGCAAATGTGTTAGTGACAGAATCTCGGATAGTTTTGGCCGGAGAGTTCAATCTGCCGGGGGCTGTTGCGGGCACCGAAATTTATGCGGACTTGCCAGAATTTTGCAGGGTTTCATTGATTTTGACACCGTCTCCTGATTCTCAGATTAACGTTGAGGTATGGTTGCCTACAGAAACCTGGAATGGAAAGTATCTTGCCGTAGGAAACGGAGCATTCACTGGAAACATTCGCCACTCGGCAATGGCAATGCCGTTGGGTAAAGGATACGCGACTAGCTCAACAGATACGGGTCATGCTGGGAATACCGCAAGTTTTGGACTAGGTCGACCAGAGAAAGTAAACGATTTCGGTTGGCGTGCCGTGCATGAGATGGCAGAGACTTCCAAGCAAGTAATTAGCGCGTTCTATGATCAATCGCCTAATTATTCCTATTTCACAGGATGCTCGGCAGGAGGCCGTCAGGCCATGAAAGAAGCGCAGAGGTTTCCTACTGACTTTGACGGTATTGTCGCCGGGGCGCCTGGACTCGATTGGACAGGCAGAGCCGCAGCAGCGCTTCGCATGGAGGCACACATAATGTCAGATCCGCTATCGCAACTTAAACAGCCTGATAGAGAGCTTCTCTACAAGGAGACTGTGAACTTTTGTGACGCGGGTGATGGAGTCCAAGATCTGTTGATAGGCAGACCCAACCAATGTGCATTCGATCCTGCTGTCCTTCAGTGTGATGCTGAGAAAACTGGTGCGTGTCTTACTAAAGCGCAAATTGACACAGCAAGAATGATGTATTCTTCTCCCATTAACACCCGCACTGGTAGAGGAATTACTGGGTTATTCCCAGGAAGTGAATTGGGCTGGACTGATTTGGGTTGGACAGCTTCTGCTCGGGCCACTGGTCTTGAGCAGTTCCGATACCTTGTATATGAGGACGAAAGTTGGTCCGTAGACCAATTCCTATTTGAATTTGCTATCGCTGCGGGTGAAAGAAAAGATGACGACACATTAAATGCGCTAAGCCCCGATCTTTTTGAATTTATTGAAGGTGGAGGAAAGTTATTAGCCTATCACGGATGGGCTGACCCGCAGATTTCTCCAGCTAATGTTACCCAATACTACGATAGAGTGACTCAAGTTCATGGTGGCCGAGAAAATATCCATGACTCTTTCAGGTTGTTTATGGCGCCGGGTATGGGGCACTGTGGTGGCGGTCCTGGACCAAACAGCTTTGATTCACTGACAGCAATAGAAGACTGGGTGGAAAATGATCGAGCACCAGAGGAAATTATAGCTGTTCACCGTTCTGATGGAGTTGTTGATAGGAGTCGCCCACTTTGCCCGTACCCTGAGATAGCGGTATATGACGGAGATGGAAGCAGTGATGAGGCTGAAAACTTTTCCTGTCAGGCTGAGCGCTAATGAGCGTCAAAGATTGCAGTATTATTTTAACTTTATATTTGCGACTTATTACTTCGTAGATTCTTGATTAATTTATCTCGCAAGCGTAATGTGTTTTTCCACCAATAGATAAGTTGCTTGAATATAAAGAGGGGATTTGGATGAGCATTCAAAACTACCACAATAAAAAGAAAGCATTTTCGATTTTTCTAGGGAGTATTCTCTATTTCCCACTCAGCTTATGCGCACAAACAGAGGAAATTCCTCGTCTAGCTAATGGTAAGCCTGATATGCAGGGAACTTGGGATTTTAGAACGATAACACCATTTCAAAGGCCGGAGGCATTAGGAGATAAGGAGTATCTGACGGCTGAGGAATTCGCTGCGTTTGAAGAGGAAGAGAGAGAGCGTAGAGATCGAGATAATTTTACCGACACTACAACCACAGGTGACTATAATCAATTCTGGTATGACCGAGGGGAGGAGTTGCTAGAAGATAGGCGAACTTCGCTTGTAACTTATCCAATTAACGGGAGGATCCCTGCTTTGACAGAAGCAGCTCAGCAGCGCAGCGCTGAGCGCCGGGAATTAGCCCGCCTGGCGGAAGGCATTGAAGTTAGGCCCTTAGCGGAAAGGTGCATTATGGGCTTTAATTCGGGCCCACCAATGATCCCGAGCGCCTACAACAACAACGTCCAAATTGTTCAGACTGGCGATTATTTCCTACTTCACAATGAAATGATTCATAACATAAGACCGGTTCGCCTAGAAAATTCGAAGCACAGAGATGTTCCCAGAAAATGGGAAGGTGACTCAATTGGATATTGGGAAGGCGACACAATGATAGTCGAGACTAGGAATTTTCTGAGAGACACAGCTTTTGGCAACTCCTCATCAAGCATGCAGCTTACTGAAAAATTCTGGATGATTGATGCAGACACCTTGGGGTATGAGTTTACTATCGAGGACCCTTCGACTTGGACCGAGCCATGGACGGTAATGTTCCCAATGACTAG
This sequence comes from uncultured Pseudohongiella sp., assembly GCA_902591495.1. GTDB lineage: Bacteria > Pseudomonadota > Gammaproteobacteria > Pseudomonadales > Pseudohongiellaceae > UBA9145. The sequence goes on along the minus strand of CACJAW010000081.1, from coordinate 899 downwards.
AGCCGACTTACCCATCTATGAGTACGCTTGTCATGAAGGTAACTATAGCATGGCGGGAATTCTAGGGGGTTGGCGAATGCTTGAATCTTTGGGGCAATCCGGGCAGCAAGACTAATCAGGTTTTTATCTGGAAGAGAGGTTTGTGATCCGGGTCTTTTGCTCGAGAATGCTTAGTCCTTAACTGCAGCGCCAGTAAGATCTGCGATAGCAGATAGCGTTGTCTGAGCTGCGTTTAGACCAAGTCGAAAATCATCATCATTGAATGTTGTCCATACGTCTAGAGGCGTATGCCAAGTTGGGTTCCAGCCGGCACCGGTTTGAGCGCCGCGCTCATTTTCTCTTAAGCTTATCGATGGCACTTCATTCATGAATGGCGTGGAGTCCGTATTTGTCATGTGTGGTCCGACGGTTGCTGGAAAATCAGTATTATAGGCATCAGCAGCAGCTTTAAATTGGAAAGCTAATTTCATCGAGGCTTCTGCGAAGTATGAATTAGATTGAAACTCGATATTTATGTCAGCTTCTCTTCGCTGATCTCTGCTTACTTTACCATCAGGGCCAGGTGCACCATGATCCCAAAGCATCATGTCGTGTTGAATCATGCCTAGCCAAGTCGGTTCCGGATACTCTCCAGACCCTGGTGGATTTTCTATGCCTTGAAGTTCTTTTCTTTGCCTAACATAAGAGTAGGCACCATTAAGGCCGGTTTCCTCGTTATTCCAAAGCGCAAATCTAATAGAAACCTCTGTTTCGACATCGCTTGAATTAAGTATCCTAGCCAATTCCATTACCAATGCGGTACCCGAGGCATTATCATTTACTGCTTCATTCACACCATGGCCATCCATATGAGCACCGAGAATATACATTTCATGAGGTCGAGTTGTTCCAATTTTCGT
>CACJAW010000080.1 GCA_902591495.1 uncultured Pseudohongiella sp. | reverse complement strand
ACGATAATGTTGTACTTGTCTTTTGCTTCCTCGAAGCGCCCAAGCCGACCTAAAAGGATTGCAGCGTTGTGACACGAATCAAGGTGATTGGGATCCTTTTCGGCAGCAGTCTCATACGCGACCAGAGAATCTTCCAATTCCCCCTGCCCTTCAAGAGCAACACCCAAAACATTATGGACAATCGCAGAATGTGGGTGAGCAGCCAACAGAACGTCACAAAAATTTATAACGGCGGTAAGATTCCCAGAGTTATAAAGTTCAGAGAGTTTTTCCAAATCGGACCTGGGTGGATTTTTATCTTCAATACCTGTCATGGATGGGATGTTCCATTCAAACGATCTCGCTCAAGCCTACAATAAATAATCTGATAACTAGTATATGCTAACTGTCCAAATGCTGGGGTTGTTCTTTTTTCCTCTAACGATCCCCCTTTGTGTAGGATTATCCGCACAGGTTTATGACCAAGATCCGTTAGTAGATTAAAAAGACTATCAAAACAATTAAGTCGGCCTTCAAATTCAGCAAGATTATGACCAGCACCAATCGTCATAATCAAGTCGGCCTCCGGAGCGATCACACCGGCCAAGAGCTCAAAAAATCTCTCCGGTTCTGGAATCATTCTATGATCGATTCTTAGACACGCCACTAAGTTACGCGGCGCTAATTGAGATTCATTTAACGCCCCTCGTAAATGCTTAAGTGATTCGTCAGCCCCTTGATTAAGGGCTAAAACCGTTTCACTCTCTCGTGAGTTCAACTGTTTGAAGTGCTCTCCTTGCTCTGGATCGTTATCAATTAAAACTGTATGAGCAGCCTGTTTATCTTGAGTATCAAAAACAAAGCTCTTAGATGGCAGGTCATTTACCGTTACCTTGGGGACCATATGAATCCCATACAAATCACGATAACCATTACCCACACCGATGGAAAGCTGATGAGTGTCTTCGGCAGATGTTGTTAACATGCCCAGCAACCTAGTGATCTGAATAACACGAACAGTGTCCGCATTCTGCAGCACATTGACGGCACTTAGAATCTGTCTTTGAGCACTGCTCAGTTGCTCCGTTGGAATATTCGTAGGAACATTCGGAACATCAAGTAGAGCTTCTGTTGATTTATTAATAAGTGAGCGCATTCCCTCTCGATTGAGCTGGTCACTTGGAATTTGCCAACCTTTGAATAATTCAGTACACGCCGCAATTTGTGCCTGACAAAATAATAAAACTAGCTCCTTGGACGGTACCGCAACGTCCACGATTCCCTCATCTGAAATGATTCCGTTAAGGCTCGACTGATTACCCGGTTTCGAGTGGAGGCGCTTCAAGTAGTCCTCGTAACTCCCAAATCGCCGAACAACATCACCAAACGTAGCGCTCTGAGCCAATGCACCTAGCGTGTCAGCCTCAAGAGCATAAGCCGAGGCAAGTTGTTGACCCGAAAATGTAGCCCACTGATTCGCTGTCAAGACCTCTCCCGTGCGATTATCATGATTAGCTCTGATGGGAAAAAGATAATCCAATACCCCTCAAAAAAAAGCTATAAGTCTCTTATTTTCTTAGAGAGTAAAAAAAGAGGCCCCTTCTTTCGAAGGAGCCCCTTTCTTCGTTCGATTTTACAACGGATCTTTAGAAATCTATTGTAATTCGTCCATAGAGCAACCGACCTCGCGGATCATATAGCAAAGATTCCATTCCAGCAAAGTCGTTCACTCGTTGTGGCCTTCGATCGAATACGTTTCGAGCTCCGAAGGTCAGACCAACGTCAGTGCCAGCAACTTCTAAACCACGGAAGTTGTAAGCGACATCTGTAGCTGTCCAAGGACGCAACGTATCTCTCTCGCTAATATCAAACCCAGTAAAGTATGGGAACTGATCGAAGAACGAGCTTCCCCAGTTGTAACCATCATACTCTACCTCATCAATATAACGAGTGATGATATTGGCACTATGGTTACCCCTCACCCAAGTTAACTGAAGGTTCGCCTTCAACTCGGGAAGCGGAGGCGCCTCACCAAGGAAACGATTTCGCTTACCTAGAGGTGAAGATACTGGGTCGGTAACAAACTTCTGGTACTCCCAAACATCAAGCTTGGTAGCAGCACCTTGCACAGTCACACTACCCCAGTCGTCAAGACCGATATCACCGAGATCGAACTGGTATCTAACCTTAAGGTCTATCGCTTCAACATTGTTTGCAGCAGCGTTAGACTGACCTACTGTAACTCGAAGAATCTGAGTAGGGTCAGCAGCTGAACGCACGATACGTGGATCTTGAGCACCCGACTGCACCCAAGAAGTGAGCTCTGCCACAGTCGGCTCCCTTCCAGATACGCCAGTTGCCTGTGTCCAATTATAATAATCGATATTCAACAACTGTTGGGGGTCAATACTCACGATACGGTCCGTGAACTCAGTCTGACTGTAGTCTAAGTCAATCCTGAGATTATCGATTGGCTCAATCGTGAAACCATACGCCAATGTATCCGCGGTCTCTGGCGTAAGATCGGGATTACCCGCCTGGCAGCGACGCGCGTAAGCGAAGAACGTGGACATAGGATCGTCCAAGTTACTCAAGTTACAACGCTCTGGCGCATTCAAGTCATTCAAACCAGGTGCGATAAATGCCGTTCCCTTCGTAGCTCGAAGAGTCAACCACTCTGTTGGCGCATAAGTAACACCGAACTTAGGGTCCGTTGAACTCTGTCCAGTAGAGTACCGCTCATCACGAGTAGCCACAGTTACTTCCAGGTTATCTAGTACTGGAAATGCCGCCTCTACGAACCAAGCTTCCACATTTCGAGTCTCGTTAGCAGGCATATCTTGCTGGCCATTGTAGAGATCTCCACTTTGGTAAAGCGCTGAAGGTTTCCAGTCGAAGCCATCGTTTCTGCGCTGCGCACCGATCGCCATACCAATTGGACCACCCGGCAGTTCAAGACCAGGTACCTCTCCGTTTATGATCAAATCGTAAACGGATAACTGCGAGTCTGTCTGACGTCTCAGCAGCTGAGTTGGGAAAATTGCATCCGCGATTTGTTGAGAGTTCGTGTGGGGTCGAAGTACGTCAGGATTGACCGCCCAAGGGTTGAAACACTCATCTATTGGACCCAACGTATCACAGTTCAAGCCCTGTTCAATGGCTCTAAAGTCCTGATTATTGTCTCGCCCGATATTAACTTCAGCTGAAGTCATCGCAGAGAATACACCTTCCCATCCTTCAAGGTAAGGAACTGTGAAGTTTGTATCGAAAGCTACTCGGTAGCTTCTCTCACGATAGAACCCTGGGAAGCTGCCATTTCCATTGTGGCCTGACGCTCTTGTCTGAGACTTACCGAACGGTCGCCAGCCACTAAAGGTTACGTCTTCGTTGAAAGGGATACCACTTGGATCAAGAACAACTGCGCCATTTGCATCCCTATCTGGCAGAGTGTCACCGTTGGCGTCCTGAGCAAACAGTGGGTTTCCGTTTGCATCCTGAGCACGGAAAGGGTTACCCGGCAATTCACCACGTAATGTAGGCAAATCGTCAACACGCCCACCTGGGTTTGCCGCAGAGTTCTGACCATCATAAGTCACGTTGTTCCAGTTAAGCTGGAGATTAAAACTCAAGTCATCGCTAGCTTCATATGAAGCATTGGCATAGAAAACGCCCTGTTGCGCCTTGGGGTTTAGCTCCCACCACTGACCAAAGTCCATATAGC
>CACJAW010000079.1 GCA_902591495.1 uncultured Pseudohongiella sp. | reverse complement strand
TAGGTATGGTAACCGCGTCAGCGCCTCCAATTATTGTGAACGGGGTTTTGGTTGCCCTAGTTGGACACCAGCCCAGTTACGGTCAGACCCGGATTGAGAACGTACCCGGCGACATCATGGGTTTCGATATGGCTACTGGCGAGAGGTTGTGGAAATTTCATGTGATTCCTCGGCCAGGTGAGGTGGGTCATGAGACATGGCACAACGATGCTTGGCGTTTCTCAGGAGATATGTCGACTTGGGCGCCAGCTTCGGCAGATCCAGAACTCGGGTTGGTCTATCTGGTCACTAACGCGTCTACTGTTCAAGCTTATGCCGGGCATCGGCCGGGTGATAATTTGTTTGGCGGCAGCTTATTGGCAATCGATGTTCAAACTGGCGAGAGGAAATGGCATTTTCAAATCCATCGCAGCGATCAATGGAATTATGATTTACCAACGCCTCCACTCCTTATGGATTTAAATGTTGATGGACAACAGATTCCGGCTGCGGTTCAGAATACAAAACAGGGTTTAGTGTTCGCCTTCAATCGTGAAACGGGAGAACCTATTTGGCCAATCGAAGACAGACCAGTGATTCAGACTGAGGTGCCCGGCAACTACACAGCCTCGACGCAGCCCTATCCTACTTGGCCAGAACCTGTTGACCGAATTGTATTTGATGGTATTACGGATGAATTTGTTATTGATTTTACGCCGGAATTAAAAGAGCAGGCCTTAACTATTTTAAATGGATACAGGGTAGGCGGGTTATACGTTCCTCAATTACCTGATACCTATGAAGGCGAATTTATTAACAACATTGGATGTTTGGGAGGTGGTAATATAATTAATCACCCGCCTGCAGCTGATCCCACTAATGGGATGATGTTTAATTCTCATCGCCGTAATTGTTTTGCGCCGAATTTTATGAGGGCGACCAACGGCATTGATCGTGATAATCCTAACTATCCTGAGCCGGGTGCAGGGGGCGCTACACCAAATAGTACGCCTACCACTGGAAAAACTGTTGCTGCATGGTTACCAGGTGGCGGAAGACGGAGAGGAGGACTTCCTACTATTGACGGTCTTCCGATTTATAAGCGAATGAATAACCAACTTACTGCGTACCAGATGAATTCCGGTGAAAAGACATGGTCTCTCCCTGTTGGTGAAACTCCAGCAGAGTATGAGAGCCACCCATTACTAGAAGGGATTGATGTTCCTAACTCCGGAGGTACCGGTTGGTCAGTTCAGATGGTGGCTGGAGACTTATTAGTGCAAACGAGGGCTTTGAGTGAGGGTATGGCTCAGATTGAACCTGACGCTGCACTTACATTAAATGCTCGGGACAAAATGACGGGTGAAATTGTTGGCTCTGTGCCTTTACCCGCTCCGGGACAGTACGGGATGATGACGTATATGCATCGGGGTAAGCAGTACATCGTAGTCCAAATAGGCAGTTCACGAACGGATTATCCCGGAGCGCTTGTTGCTTATCGGCTTCCTGATTAAGCGCAGAACTCGAAAATAAACTAGGTGATTTTAGCTATGTTAATCAATCGTATGGCGATCATTTCTGTATTGGCAATTGGTCTATTCGTTAATACTGCTCTATTTGCCCAAGAACTCAATTCAGTTGAGCGATTTAAAACAATAAGTGATGAGGAGTTAACTAAGCCGGATGATGAAGACTGGCTCATTTGGAGAAGAACCTACGACGCACAAGGACATAGCCCCCTAGACCAAATTAACAAGAGTAACATTGATGATTTGGCAGAGGCCTGGAGGATTGAATTGGAGCAGGGCCCAAATATGGCAACCCCATTAGTCCATAACGGGGTGATGTTTCTCGCTAGTGCTCAAGATAGTGTTCTTGCTCTCGATGCGACTACTGGAGAGCAGCTGTGGGAATACAAACATCGCCCAACCGGATTTCCAAGTCCAAGGATCGGGATTGCACTACATGGGGACAAAGTTATTGTTCCAACTCAAAATATGCAAGTTGTTGCGCTCAAGGTCGCGACTGGGGAGTTGATATGGAAGCATGAGATTGAAACACCCCAGCACGAGGAGCCACTGAGGTTACCGTATTCGCTTCGCGGTGCTCCGATGGTAGCGAACGGCGTGGTGCTGCAAGGTGTAACAGCTACAATGATTCCAGAAGGTGGGTTCCTTGTCGGTCTTGACCTTGAAACAGGAGACGAGCTTTGGCGTTTTCACAGTATAGCTCGACCAGATGAGCCCGGTGGAAACACTTGGAACAATCTGGCCTTAGAGGATCGAAGCGGGGGGTCAGTCTGGGTACCTGCCAGTTATGATCCTGAACTGGATTTAGCCTACTATGGAACGGCTCCTACTTATGATACGGCTCCACTTTTGCATTCGCTCAATGAAGAAGGTGTCAGCAATGAAGCTTTGTACACAAATGCGACGATCGCATTGCGTCCAAAAACAGGAGAGCTCGCTTGGTTTTTTCAGCACATGCCAAATGATCAGTGGGACCTTGATTGGGTTTTTGAGAGACAAATAGTTGAACTAGGAGGTGCTGGAATCCCTCGTAAAGTAGTTTTAACGGCTGGCAAAATGGCTCTTTTTGATGTGCTTGATGCAGCTACGGGCGAGTACCTTGATTCCTTTGATGTGGGCCTTCAGAATATTGTTACCTCAATTGATCCACTTACCGGCGATAAGACCATCAACCCCAGAGCAATTCCCAATGCTGAAGACTCTAATCTTCTATGCCCCATGGCTAATGCGGGTCGGAATTGGCCCTCGGCCTCAATTAATCCTGCAACAAAGATGCTATACCTTCCTTTGTCTGAAATTTGCATGATGTTCGGACCGACGAGTGATACTCGGACCCTATTGTCTACGGGAGTTTCTATCGTTCCACAGCCCATGGTAAACAGTGATGGAAAATTTGGACGCGTACAAGCGATTAATCTTGAAACTGGAGAGATGGTATGGAATTTTCGGGAGGTCGCGCCGCCGGTTTCGGCCACCCTTTCAACAGCAAGTGGGGTTGTATTCGTCGGCACATTGGACAATAGATTTGTCGCTTTAGATGATAAAAATGGGGAAATGCTTTGGGAAGAGGAGCTCGGCGATATTCCTAACTCCTTCCCTATCAGTTATGGGGTCAATGGCAAACAATACGTAGCCATTGTCGTGGGCCAACCTAGCGTTTATCACGCAACCGTCTTAAAGTCTTACATTGACGGGTTTCTTGGAGATGACAGTCCTCTTGCTGATTTACCGCGCGGTGGACCCGCACTAGTCGTGTATGCGCTAAGTTCGGATTAGGAAAAGCCTATCATCTGGGTACAAATTGCCTTTGAACAATGTGCTCTGGATCAGCGTCCGACCTGGGCACTAATTTTTGTGGGCGACCTGCTTGATTATCTGTTCCGTATAGGTTTCCGTCTTCATCAACACCCAAAGAATGCATCTCTATCCAAAAATCTGGTCCTTCTACCGGAAGGGGCCAAGTATATTCTCTAGACCCATCAAGATTGAATTGTACAATTTTGGGAGGATTCAAGTCCGTTACCCATGCGCTATCTTCGCTTACCCAAACATCGAGAGGCAAGCCTAAGTCTTCCCATGTGGTGACGTAGTCGTAAGATGGATATTCGTCAGAATCAGTTCGCTCTGTTTGTTGAAAAACCTTGACGTTTCTTGCGTCTCTATCCAAGGCGTAAAGATGCTCATCGGGACCCATGGCTAAACTATGAATAGAAGTGAATTGATGAGGTCCGTCTCCTGGTTCACCAAACTCTGAATGATAAGATCCATCTGCGTTTCGCACGACAATACGTCGATTATTTCCAAGACCATCTGCAACCAAAAATTTGCCGTCTGGGAGAAAAGCT
>CACJAW010000078.1 GCA_902591495.1 uncultured Pseudohongiella sp. | reverse complement strand
AGCTCTACTATCTCTGGACATCTACACAAGGCCTTTAACCAGAAAATTTCTATAATCAATCTATATTTGATCAATCCAAATTCACTAAAATAAGGATTTAATTCTTCACACTTAGCTCGGTAACGACCGTCAAGAGGGGAAAGTGATAATAATGAATTATTTTCAAGATTTGGCATAATGAGTTTATCCGACGCTCAATTGAAATCAGGGTTGATTGTTTGATGAATATCGCTAACTGTATGTTTTAACCACTTATTGTAAACATGTTGCCTCAAGCGCATTCGTTCAAGTTGACGCCAAGGGGCTGATTTTTGATTTTCCCAGCTATTGTATTTTTGGGGATGCACGCTCAATTATAGCCCCTCCTAAACATTGCTCTCCAGTATAAAAAACTACATGTTGCCCCGGAGTAATCGCTCTTTGCGGTTCATCAAAATCTACTTGGATAAATTCTTTATCAAGACCTTTTACAAAGCATAATTGATCGTTTTGTCGGTATCTAATTTTCGCCGAGCAATGTAAAGGTAGCTTTGGTTGTTCCTCATTAACCCAAAAAAGTTGGCTGGCAATCAAACAGGTTGAATACAAATCTGTATGCTCATTACCTTGGGCGACGATCAAAATATTTTTTTGTATATCTTTATCAATAACATACCATGGATTCTCCGGGTAATTTTTAACTCCACCAACTCCTAATCCTTGTCTCTGTCCAATAGTGTAGAACATAACACCAGAATGTTTTCCTATAATTTCTCCATCTATTGTTTCAATATTACCAGCCTTAGCGGGAACATACTTGGATAAAAAATTTTTAAATTTTCGCTCACCGATAAAACAAATTCCGGTACTATCTTTTTTGTCGTGAGTATCAAAATTGCGATCTTTTGCGATTTTTCTCACTTCAGATTTTTTTAGTCCCCCAATAGGAAAAAGGCTCTTATTTATACAAAATTCTGGGACCTGACTTAAAAAATAACTTTGATCTTTTTCATTATCTAAACCTTTCAGTAAGATACTGGTTCCATCAATTTTTTTGCTTCTTACGTAATGCCCCGTAGCAATAAAGTCGGCTCCTAAATCTAAAGCGTATTCTAAGAATGCTTTGAACTTAATTTCCTTATTGCAAAGTATATCTGGATTGGGAGTACGTCCCGACTGATACTCAGTTAAGAAATGCTCAAAGACATTATTCCAGTACTCAGCAGAGAAGTTTGCGACATGAAGTTTAATCTTGAGATCATTGCACACGCTAGTTGCATCAGCTAAATCATCTTTGGCTGTACAGTATTCTGTGCCATCGTCTTCTTCCCAATTTTTCATGAAGAGACCTTCGACATGATAACCCGATTTGATTAGCAGATAGGCTGAAACCGATGAATCGACTCCACCAGACATTCCAACAATTACATGTTTTTTTTCACTCATTAGAAACACTATTCAAATATTCAGTAGAGATAACGGAAAGAGGATGGTGATCCTTTTCTATAAAGTCTCTCAGATTTTGAAGCACCAGAGGACTTCGCATTTCATTACTCAACAATTCGGCTTCATTTATGCTTAACCAGCGGGTATCAATTATACCTTCATCGAGTCGATGTTCTTCCAAATGATTAAGAGTCTTTCCGACAAAACAGTGCCTTACGTAACAAACTCCAGAGCTTTTTGATACATATTGATAAACTCCCAGGAACCCGGTTACTTCAATTTCCCAACCCGTTTCCTCAAGTGTTTCTCGCTTCGCTGCTTCTATTAACGTTTCGTTCTTTTCTAAATGACCCGCCGGTTGATTATAAACAGTTCTACCTTCAATGCGTTCTCGAACGAACAAAAATTTATCTTTCCGTTTGAGCACGCAAGCTACCGTTATGTGGGGATTAGGCATAGAATTGTGGCTTTTAAAATTAAAGTACTTTGACAGCTGCTTATTCTTACATTATACAACTTATGTTTTCCTAATTATAATTTGAATAATATTCAGACAATCTTTAAAAATGTCAATTTCTGGGCTACAAATGCATGAATAAATTAAGTCACATAGATGTTAAGGGCGATGCCAAGATGGTTAATATCGGTGAAAAGACAAATACCAGAAGGCGTGCTATGGCTGGTGGCTCTGTTTCAATGAAGAGCGAAACTTTGAAATTAGTTCTAGAAGGGGAGCATAAGAAGGGGGATGTGTTGTCAGTTGCACGAATAGCTGGCATTCAGGCTGCAAAGAGCTGCTCCCAATTAATACCTCTTTGTCACCCATTGATGCTTACAAGCGTTAGCGTAGATTTTGAGATTGATATAGAAAACAATAAAATAAAGATAATTACAGAGTGCAAAGTCAACGGCGCCACAGGAGTTGAAATGGAGGCTCTCACTGCAGCTTCGGTTGCAGGATTAACCATCTACGATATGTGTAAAGCTGTTGATAAAGAGATGTCAATTGGACCATTTTTTCTGAAAGAAAAATTTGGCGGAAAAAGCGGGCACTTTGTCCGTAAGGAGAGTTGAATAATGCTTAAGATTCACTATTTCGCGCACCTAAGAGAGCAATTGGGCAGGGAGTGCGATGATTTAGTTCTGCCAGATGGTATTGTCAATGTCGCAGAACTTATAGAATTCTTACAACATAAAGACCCTACCATCAATGAAATCTTTGAATCAACTCCCAAAATTTTAGTAGCAATCAATCAAGTAGTTGTTTCGAGAGATTCTGAAATAACTCAAAATGATGAGATAGCGTTTTTTCCCCCTATGACGGGTGGTTAGTTAATTAAAGGTAAAAGGTATGATTTCAGTTCAGCATGAAGACTTTAATATTGGTGTTGAATATGAAAATCTCAGAATTTCATCAAAAAGCCCCGGCGCAATAGTTACTTTCACAGGCTTAGTACGACAAATTTATAACAAGGAATCAAAAGATGACATTGTTAAATCTCTGTATCTTGAGCATTATCCAGGGATGACGGAGCAGAAGCTAAATGCAATCGAAGAACAAGCTCGTTCTAAATGGGAGTTGCTCGGGACTAAAATTATTCATAGAGTAGGTAAGCTCAGCGCGGATGATCAAATAGTTTTCGTTGGTGTGGCCAGCAGTCATCGCGAAGATGCGTTTCTTGCGGCACAGTACATTATGGATTTTTTAAAAAATGAAGCACCATTTTGGAAAAAACAAAAAACCCAACATGGCAACGAGTGGATTAGTAGCAGAAAATCTGATATCGCTGCCATAAATAAATGGAAGTAATGGTCATATGTAAGCTACCTCTCTCCTTAAGAATTGACCTGGCAACAAATTCTCCAAACACCAATCTCCGACGGAGATTCTAATCAATCGTAATGTCGGAAAACCCACGGCTGCTGTCATTCTCCGTATTTGTCTATTTTTACCCTCATAAATAATTATTTTGATCCAGCTCGTTGTTATAAATTTTCGCTTCCGGATAGGAGGATCTCGATCCCAGAGATTGGCGGGCTCATCGATGCGATTAACAATTGCGGGTTTGGTCAGCCCATCTTTTAAGCATATACCATCCCTTAATACCTGGATGGCATCTGAGCTGATCATATTTTCAACTTGTACCAAATAAGTCTTGTAGAGCTTAAATTTGGGGTCGGTAATTTGATTCTGTAATTTGCCATCATTCGTTAGCACTAGAAGTCCCTCAGAGTTTTTGTCTAAACGTCCGGCTGGATAGAAACCTTTCAGGTGAATATATGGGGCTAGCGTGTCAGATTGAATATCGCCTGAAAACTGAGAAACTATCCCAAAAGGTTTGTTCAAGAGAAGTATTTCAGGCATAACCAGTAGCTGTTCCCAGAAACTTCTAGAAAAATTGCTTGGGATATTAAATAAAAACAATTAAATTCAATATTTTAATAATTGAATTTAATCTTATTCCTCTTGTATACGCTCAATATCTTCGTCTTGTGCTTGGTCAGACTCATCCGATACTAGTTGAATGTTCGCTGCATGGAGTCCTTTTGGACCCTCTATGGTATCAAAAGATACATGCTGTCCTGCTTTTAGAGTTTTATAGCCTTCCATACCAATCGCAGAATAATGAGCGAATAAATCGTCTCCACCATCATCTGGTAAAATAAACCCGAATCCCTTGGCGTTATTAAACCATTTAACTTGCCCCTTACTCATGGGATCTTCTCCCTTATTTTTGTAATATGTTTTAATTATTTTGTAATTACA
>CACJAW010000077.1 GCA_902591495.1 uncultured Pseudohongiella sp. | reverse complement strand
TGCTCTTCTGTGCGGGAATTGGAGCTTCTCTACTCTATTGGAGCGCTACGGAATGGGTCTTTTATTACACTTCACCACCTTTTGGGTTGACTAGTCGTTCCGACGATGCTCTTTTTTGGTCTCTCGGTTACGGAATTTTTCATTGGGGACCAGTGGGTTGGGCATTTTATTGCTTACCAGCGATTTCCTTGGGATGTTCATTTCACATAAATAAAAATCCAGTTCTTCGTTTGAGTGCGGCCTGTGAGCCAGTTCTTAATTCAAGGATGACTATGTGGCCTGGTCGAATTATTGATCTTTTGTTTTTGCTTGGTGTAATTGCCACATCAGCAACAGGTTTAGGGTTCGGCACCGCTATAGTGTCTTCATCAATTTCTGAGTTAACCAGCATGCAGGAGGGTTTGGGGCTACAAATTGCCATAATTGCCGTTGTAACTTTTCTCATATGTACAAGCGTGTATAGAGGGCTAGATAAAGGTATTTTAATTTTTAGCAACATTAACGCGGGACTAGCGCTCTTATTTATTACATTCGTATTATTTGTTGGTCCCACGGTGTTCATTCTCGAAATGGGTATTACAACTCTCGGCAGTGTTCTGCGTGAATTTATAACTATGTTGTTATGGACAGACCCTCTACAAAAATCTGATTTTGTAGAATCGTGGACAGTCTTTTATTGGGCTTGGTGGCTGGCTATGGGCCCTTTCGTAGGGATGTTTATATGCAAAATATCTAAAGGACGGAGTGTGAGGCAGGTAGTTTTTGGCATGCTTTTATATGGTAGCGCCGGTTGCTGCATGTTCTTTATTATTCTTGGAGGCTATGCATTGCATGCTGAGTTATTTGGTTTGTATCCGGTAGTAGAGAATGCTTTGGATACAAGTCCTTCTGCAGCAATTGCGGGGCTTGTTAAGTTACTCCCTGCGGGCAGTTTTTGGTTATGTTACCTCGCACTGATGGGTCTTATCTTTATGACAACGACCTATGATTCTGCTTCTTATGTTCTCGCTGCTGGCGCATCTCGGCAATTAAGAGAGCATGAACACCCTACTCGCAGGCATCGAATGTTTTGGGCGGCAGCTTTGGGTTTATTACCTGTTGTGCTTTTGTTTGTTGGAGGCTTGAGAGAATTGCAAACGGCTTCTTTAGTTGCGTCTTTGCCATTGATTTTTGTTTATATTCTGCTCGCTGTATCTACAATAAGGACTTTGCGTAAAGCGTCAAAGTAGTTGTTAACTCTTTTACACAATTGAAATTAATGCGTCTAGTACCTCATTGGGTTTTTCGGAGAGCATTGAGTGACCACAGTTTTTAATTCGGTAAATCCTGCTTTTTGAGATATTTTGAGCAACTTTCGTAGCGTTAGATGGAGTGGTCATCTTGTCTTCATCTCCCATGATCACTAGGGTTTCTGATGTGACTGATTGGGCAATAAATTCACCATTTTTAAACTCATTGCATGCTCTTAGATCTGTGAAAAAAGTGTTATCTGGCGCTCTCTCTAATAAACGTTGACCGCTCATGTTCATACAGATACCAGGAACCTCGTTGCCGCCTAATTTTCCAAAACTGCTGTGGCTCCAGCTATTCGCCATATCTATGGCTGCATGATCGTTTTTGTCCGCTGCCGAAAGTAGGGATTCAGAAACAGGCATGGGGGTGGAGGTACCGAGAAGTGAAAGAGATCGAGTCTTTTTTGGATATCTGGCTGCAAAGCACAAAGCGATAAGAGATCCCATGCTGTGGCCCACTATAGATGCCTCTGAGATGTTAAGTTCTACCATTGCTGATTCGAGCCATGTGGCAAAGCTATCTATGTCTTCACATATTTTACCTTCTGATCTTCCATGACCGGGTAGATCAAATGAATAAACATTAAAATTATGTCGAGCAAAGTAACGAGAGGGCATGACGAACACAGTGTGGTCCATGCCGGCGCCATGCAAGAAAATCACACTCTTTTGAGAAGCTTTTAACTGACCATTTCCTGTACTGAAGAACGTTTTTTCGCCTAGAATATTTACAAACATACTAATTAATCCTTTTGAGAAGCTCTCAGTCCTCGTCTCAAGTCGTCTATTAAGTCTGAGGAATCTTCAAGTCCAATAGACAGGCGTATTAATCCTTCTGAAATTCCGGCAGCTTCCAAGGATTTTCCATCCATTCTGTGATGTGTGGTACTAGCGGGATGAATCACTAGGGATTTTGCATCACCGACATTGGCTAGATGTGAAAATAGGTTAAGGTTTTCGATAAACTTAATACCAGCTTTTCTGCCTCCTTTAATTCCAAAGCTAAATACCGCCCCACACCCTTTCGGAAGAATTGTTTTGGCCAATTCATGGTCGGGATGTGAGGAAAGCATTGGATGATTAAGCCATTCAACATTTTCATCTCCCTCAAGAAAATCAACAATGGCAGATGTATTTTCAACATGTTTTTGCATCCTCAATGGCAATGTTTCAATACCCTGAAGAATTTGAAAAGCAGTTGCTGGACTCATGCAGGCTCCGAAGTCGCGCAATCCCTCCCGTCTAGCTCTTGTTATGAAAGCGGCAGGTCCAAACTCTTCCGAGAAATTTAACTCATGAAATCCCTCATACGGTTCGGCTAGGGTTGGAAATTTCGTGGATTTTTCCCAGTTAAATGTTCCACCATCTACCACGACTCCTCCAATTACTACACCATGACCGGATAAGAACTTTGTAGCTGAATGCACCACGATATCTGCCCCAAAATCGATTGGCCTGCACAGGTAGGGGGTTACAAATGTTGCATCCACCATCAGAGGTATTTCGGATTTATGAGCGATCTCTGACAAAGCCGGTAAATCTAATATCTCTAATCCAGGATTTCCTAGAACCTCACCAAATATTACCTTCGTATTAGGCTTTATTGATGCTTCGAAACTTTTTAAGTCTCTAGGGTCAACAAAACTTGTTTCAATGCCAAATCTTCTTAATGTGTAATCTAATAAGTTGTGTGTTCCTCCATATAGGCTCCTGGAAGCAACTATATGATCACCTGCACTGACAATTGTTGCCAAAGCTAAATGAAGTGCAGCCTGCCCACTTGCCACAGCCACAGCCCCAATGCCGTGATCTAACGCAGCTATTCGCTCTTCGAGAACTGCATTGGTTGGGTTGGAAAGGCGAGAATACACGTGACCCGCTCGTTCTATATTGAATAAGCCAACCGCAAAGTCTGTGTCTTTAAACACAAAACTAGCCGATTGGTAAATCGGTGTAGCCCGCGCACCAGTTGTCGGATCTGGCTGCTGACCAGCATGAAGGCTTAATGTGTCAAACTTTAGCCCGGGTGGTTTTGGCATTATATTCACCGTGTTATGAGAACTTAGAATCGTTTATTTTCTTGCATACTGTAATCTTATCAAAAATAATGCAGCCGAAGGGAGCGTTATGACTTCTCTTATTTGATTAACGTTCTTTTTGTGGAATTTCTAACCGGTTTTGTACATAGAGAAGATAGATGCAAAAAAACACGATAACTATTCTTGATGCTGGTATGGGTAAGACTCTTTCGCTGAGAGGCGTGGAGATTCCCCCTACGATATGGTCTGCCAATGCGCTCATCGCAGCACCAGAAGTGGTTTTGGAAATACATCGCGAAAATATATCCGCTGGGGCTCGGATGATTACTACGAATAGCTATGGAATCATTCCAGCGGATTTGAAGAAGGAAGGTTTGCTTGAAAGATATGAAGAGTTAAATCATTTAGCAGGCGACTTGGCACGAAAAGCAGCCAGTGAGTCCCAAGAGACAATTAAAGTAGCGGGAAGTCTACCTCCTTTAAATGGGAGTTATAGGCCTGACAGAGTGTTAAATAAAGAAGTAATTGAACCAATTTACCGACAGCAGTGTGAAGCACTATGCCCTTACGTCGATGTCTTTTTGGCTGAGACTATGTCTACAATTCAAGAGGCCGTATCTGCCGCTTCAGTAGCCTCTGAGTTTGGAAAACCAGTACTAGTCGGATTGACGTTGCATGATGAGCAGAGAGGAAACCTACGTAGTGGTGAATCTCTATCAGATGCGATCTGCGAGCTTAAAAAGCTGAATCTTGAGGGGCTTTTAGCCAATTGTAGTTTGCCTGAACGTATAACTGATGCGATGCCAACGATAGCAGGTAGTGGATTTACTTATAGCGGCGGCTATGCAAACGCTTTTTGCAATGTTCCCAAGGATTGGTTGCTCGATGGAGATAAAGATACCGATGGTAAGTTGGAAGTCAGAAAGGATTTAACACCTAACAGATATTGCCAGTTTGTAAT
>CACJAW010000076.1 GCA_902591495.1 uncultured Pseudohongiella sp. | reverse complement strand
TTTCCGTCAACCTCAAATAGCTGGCCAATTTCTCGGTCTATATTTGGAGACCAATTGCGACCAAAATCTAGTATCAACTCAAATCAATGGCTCCTCAGTCACCGAAAATTATGAATTGAACTGCTCTAAGTCGACATTAAGTGAAATTGAAATTGTTGGTCTCGAACGCACCATGATTGACACACTGGTCAGCATTTCAGATTCGAACCAGTCATCATTACTACCGGAAACATTGCTAATAACTGGCGACCAACCAAGGATTGAATTAAGTTCCACAAACTACAGCCTGCCGATTTATCTACTTATTGGATTCGAGCACTTATTGTATGGTTACGACCACATTTTATTCGTATTAATGCTTTTGTACCTCGTAAGAAAGCCTGTAGATATCATTAAAATAATCACCGTCTTTACGATAGCGCACTCAATAACATTAGCACTATCAGTCTTCGAATTTATGAGGATTTCTCAAGCACCCATTGAAGCAATTATAGCTGGGACTATTGTTTTATTGGCTAGTGAAAACCTACGCGACTCGAAGGTAGTAATAATGCGGAATTTAATCCTCGTTGTGTTCTCATTTGGGTTACTCCATGGCTTAGGATTTGCTGGAGCGCTAAAGGAAATTGGTTTACCCCAATCTAACCAATTCAACGCCCTTCTCTTATTTAACATAGGTTTAGAGCTCGCTCAGTTAACAATAGTCGTGCCGATTCTTCTTCTACTCCGAATCACCAAGCGTATGGAAAATAAGTTACTCTTCCAATCACCAATCTATCTGAGTGGCGTAATAGCTTCGTACTGGTTCATTGATAGGACTTGGGGAATAGTATCTCCGCTACTTGCCTAATCGTCCTGAAAAGAGCTGCGCCATACATTCATGAAGAAATTTGCTCAATTACTTAGAAAATCAATCTTCAACAATGTAGACTAAGTGGAAATTTATTAGGCCATTGCTGAGCGATAAAAATAATAAGCTTATGTTCAAGATATTTCTCTATAGTGTTTCGATATCCCTGTTGGTGTCCTGCCAAAAGGCGGAATCACCTGCGCAGTCAGATCCGATTGAAGTAACAGACTCCTCCGCACGAACAGCTGACTTTAATCCCCAGAGAAATGCCTACTTCGGTGATCTGCACGTACACTCCATGTATTCATACGACGCCTTTATTTTTGGAGGAATAGCCTCTCCGGGCGATGCCTATGAATTTGCAAAGGGCGGCTCTATTAGGCATCCCGCCGGCTTCGAAATGCAATTAGATGTACCAATGGATTTTTATGGTGTAAGCGACCATGCATATTATCTTGGAATCATAAGAGAAATGGCCCTAGGGGATTCAGCCCTCTCAGACCACCCAGTAGCCGAAGGCATCGACTCTTTGGACGAAGATGTAAACTTTCGGAGGTCCGTGTTTCTGCGATTCGCTAATTTTGCGAGCACAGGTAACGGCATCGAGGTAATGGATGAGCAGGTTGTGAAAAGAGCCTGGGACGACATCATTGCTAGCGCAAATAGGCATTATGAGCCAGGAAAATTCACAACTTTTATCGCATATGAGTACACAGGTACCGGGCCTGACGAAGAGATGTTGCATCGAAATGTCATCTTTAGAGATTCACTTGTGCCAGACGTCCCCTTTTCAAGAATTGATTCAGATGACCCCCAAGATCTTTGGTCTTGGATGGATACCAATCGCGCTAATGGTATTGATAGCCTAGCCATACCCCATAATTCAAATTTGTCTGACGGGTTGATGTTTGACTTTGTTGATTATCGTGGCAGGCCGCTAGATGCTGTGTATGCGAGCCAGCGGGTGAGGAATGAGCCTCTCGTTGAAATCACGCAAGTTAAAGGTACTTCTGAAACTCATCCAGCCCTATCAAGAAATGATGAACTAGCTGGCTTTGAATTACTTCCAACCAGAGTAGGTGGAACTATTCCCTCCCAACCACAGGGCAGCTACGTAAGAAAAGCGTTACTGGACGGCATAAAGATGCAGACTGATCAAGGTTTCAATCCCTTTAAGCTAGGATTTATCGGATCAAGTGACACACATAACGCAACACATGTGGGTAAAGAAAGCGAATTCTATGGTGTATCAGGTTTGCTTGACAGTAATGGACAAAATCGTGGCTCACTCCCGCTGGAATCAGCATCTCCAATTGAGAGCGCCTACTTTGATCGTTATGCTCGTTTTGGCGCATCAGGACTTGCAGGCGTCTGGGCGGAAGAAAATACAAGAAATTCAATCTACGATGCCCTGGCAAGAAAAGAGACATTTGGCACTTCTGGCCCCAGGCTAAAAATACGTTTTTTTGCGGGTCACAACTTGCCATCAATTGATGATAAAAATCTCATCGAAAAGTCTTATGAAACCGGAGTAAGCATGGGTGCTGATCTCTTTGCTGACCCAGAACAACCTGCGGCGTTTATAGCTTGGGCTGCCAAAGATCCAAACAGTGCCCCTTTGCAACGACTACAGATAATTAAGGGCTGGGTTGAAGACAACCAAATTCGTGAACAAATTTACGATGTTGCCTGTGCAGACAACATGGAAATCGATTCTACCAACCGATGCTCAGATAACGGAGCCTCCGTCAACATCCAAAACTGTAATATCAGCCCTAATCTAGGATCGACCGAATTGAAAGCAAAGTGGACCGACCCCGATTACGAACCGACTCAACATGCCTTTTACTATGTAAGAGCCATCGAAAATCCAACATGCCGTTGGTCTACCTGGGATGCTATTAGAGCAGGCATAGAACCGAGGCCCGACTTACCGAAAACTATTCAGGAGCGAGGATGGTCTTCTCCGATATGGATTGTACCTTCTCTGTAGAGAATGACTGAGTCCGACAAACTTCGGACTTACCTTAGAAAGAGTGCTTAATGGTCCAGAGTATCGCGGTAGAGTGTGCGATGCTTTATCTTCCAGCCAGAATTAGTCCGAACGAATTTATCCTCGTAATATCCAGAGGAAATCACATTCGGCGGCCTGACCGTTACATCCATTAACAGGTAATATGTTCTCGCCTCAGCGCCATCAGAGGTCGGTGTTATAAGATAACTTCCGTTAATATGACGCCTGCCCACATCTCCTGTCTTGCCCTCGTATCTTCGCGCCCTATCGGCTCTTAGTTCATCCATTCCAACAATGTCACCACCCTCTCGAGTCATGACAGCATCTTCCGCAAACGCCGATAAAAATAGCTCCGTATCTCGAAAATCACTCCCTTGATTGTAACGCGCATACAGTTCTTTGATTTCCTCAAAATCTTGAGCTGACAGTTCCTGAATAGCCTGTTCAGCAAAAACAGATTGAGAAATATTGGAGACAGTTGATGAAAATAAAAGCATCAAAGCGATGCTGGTTACGAGGGCGAAAAATGTCTTTTTCATTTGATCACCTAAATTAAGTCAGTCGTTGATTATCTGCCTAGCAATGCTTCGTTTTGATCTTGAGCTTGCCGTTGGAGCGCATCGCGTTGCGCGATAGTTAAACAAACCCACTGTCGGATATTGGAACCAATGACCCGCTCTCTCTCACAAACCAATTTTTCACTTTCGGAGCTCACGGTCGCATTATAAGCCTCTACATCTCTTTGACTACGGATTCTTGGAATACCGTCATCATTAGCTTCATACAAACTCTCACAAGCCGTAACTGACAGAACAAGCGACGCTATCATAATTATCTTTTTCATATTTTTAACAACCAAAGAATTAATCGGAAACACAGTACTATCAAACTTAATTATAACATCATTCTGTTAAGCGCGGGCAGACAAGTCACGGACATGTCAAAATATGATCCAACTTTAATTTAGAACATGTCTTTCAAGCATGCGACGTCGAACTACGGCTCCATAGACATTACCATTGTGATCTACTCCCACACCCTCTGCGCCAGAATGATCATCTCTTAAAGGCTCTAGGTCCTCAATAAATGAATCCACCGTGCCATCCACCGCAGATCCAATACGTATTCCTTTCATGATACCCATTAGTTCTCTTGCCCCAGTGTCTGGACCTGACTCTGAATCCGCAACATAAATACGATCATCAGAGGTAATAAAAATGCCACTCGGTCGACCAAATTGACGCCACTCATCAATAAATTCGCCTTCCTGGGAAAATATTTGAATTCGGTTATTTTCTCTGTCTCCAACAAACAGCCGACCTTTTGAATCCATCGCAATCGTATGCGGTTCGCTCAGCTGACCCTTCTGTGATCCCTTGCTTCCCCATTCTTTAATAAATTCACCTTCCGCGGTGTAATGCACAATCCGATTGTTCATACCCCTCCGATGGCTATCGACGACGAACACATCACCATCCTCGGGGTCAATAACCACATCATTGGGAGAATGAAGTAAGTCTGGACCATTCCCGCCGATACCCCTTTGACCGAGGGTCATTAAGATCTCACCTTCACCATTAAATTTAATGACTTGATGACCAATGACCTCATTCCCCTGCGCGTCGGCAACCCAGAGATTGCCCTCATAATCTACTGTTGCGCCGTGTGGAAATACAA
>CACJAW010000075.1 GCA_902591495.1 uncultured Pseudohongiella sp. | reverse complement strand
GATCGAGCTATCAGTTCACGTTCCCTATGGGCACAAAGTCACTCATAACATCACCATCTGGACAAATGACTCTTAACCAACCGGGAATCTATCAAGTTACAGGGATCGCATGGAGCGGCGGTGGGAGAGTCTGGGTCCTGCAGTACTGGGATTAATGGATGATTATATGTTAAAGATTCTCCCCAATACGCGAGCGCAAAGTCAGGATCAATTTCCTGCGCTTTGCGAAATTCGGTTCGAGCTTGCTTCCAGCCAAAACTGTGCAAGTATCCTACTCCTAGTGTGAAATGTTTCTGCGCCTCGCCTGATGCCGAGGTAGGAAAATCAAAGGTCCCTATTTGCTCCAATTCTGCACTGATCGCGCTTAAGGAGAATCCGCCCTGCAGGCAGATGGATAGAACAACAGTCATAAGTTTTTTCATTATTTCGCCCCAACTAAATCTATTCGAAGGCGTTAGGTTGCCAACTACGGAGCTACAATGCAAATAATTCATCGGTTTTATGTGTTTTTGCGACGTTAAGTCGCAAAAAACCTGGCATTACGACGAATTAGATGACTCATCCAGCATATCTCTCAAGGATGAATTTTGAGCCTTTCTCAGCAATCATTACTGTGGGGGCATTGGTGTTGCCAGAGGTAATTCTGGGCATAATTGAAGCATCAATAACCCTCAGGTTTGCCACGCCATGAACTTGCAGACGATCGTTTACCACGGCAGAAGCATCGGAACCCATCTTACAAGTCCCAACAGGATGAAAAATTGTGGTCCCAAGCTCGCGGGCAGCTTCTAATAATTGTGTATCAGACTGAACTGCTTCTCCGGGTTTCCACTCGATGGGCTCAAATCTTCTTAATGCCTTGGATTGCATGATCTTTCTCGTCCATCGAAGCCCTTGGATCGCGACTTGCTCATCCTCTGGAGTAGACAGATAGTTTAGTTGAATGGATGGGTGCTCTCTTGGATCGTCAGATTTGATGTTTACTTGCCCCCTGCTGGTGGGACGAAGATTGCAGACTGACGGGGTGATTGCATTAAATTTATGTAATGGATCTCCAAATTTCTCTAACGACAGGGGCTGCACATGCCACTCGATATTGGCTGATGACTGGTTAGGATCACTCTTTGCAAAAGCGCCGAGCTGAGAGGGTGGCATCGTTAATGGACCTGTCTTAAAAAAGAGGTACTCAAGACCCATGAGAGCTTTACCAAACAAAGAGTTCGCTCTTTGGTTCAGGGTAACCGTGTTTTCCACTTTATACACACTACGAACCTGCAAATGATCTTGAAGATTGCCTCCAACTCCAGGCAGGTCAATTCTGGAAGCAATATTTCTCTTACTTAAAAATGCTGAGTCTCCGATGCCCGATAATTGCAACAATTGCGGTGAGCCAATGGATCCCGCAGAGAGGATTACCTCATTAACTGCTTTGAATTGTTGCCTGCTGCCATCGGCATGTTGAACCCTGATACCAGTGGCTGTGGGCGTCTCTGTTAAGTCATCGAATTCTATTCGGTCGACTAACACATCTGAGATCACAGTGAGATTTGGTCGGTTTTGCACCGGCTGCAAGTAGGCCTTAGTTGCGTTCCAGCGAATTCCTCGTCGTTGATTCATTTGGAAGTAGGCGTTACCGAAATTATCGCCGCGATTAAATTCCGCTATTTTTGGAATGCCAATTTCCGCTGCGGCATCTCGCCATGCGTCTAGTATTTCCCAATTAACGCGCCTTTCTTCGACTCTTAGTTCACCTCCTGTACCGTGGAACTCGTCCTGTCCGTGTTGATAGTCCTCTGACATCTTGAAGACCGGTAGAACATCCTCCCAGCCCCAGCCTCGATTGCCAAGGGACTCCCAATAATCGTAATCGACTTTTTGGCCGCGCATGTAGATCATTGCGTTGATAGAGGAACAGCCTCCCAAAACTTTGCCACGAGCATACCCGATAGATCTTCCGTTTAGTCCCGGATCTGGGTCAGTCTTGTAGCACCAATCAGTCTTGGGGTTTCCAATTGTATAGAGGTAACCGACAGGAATGTCGATCCAAAAATAGTCGTCTTTTTTTCCAGCTTCCACCAACAAAACCTTGTGGTCTGGGTTTGCGGAAAGTCGGTTCGCAAGCACACAGCCTGCTGTTCCTGCGCCGACAATAATGAAATCAAAATTTAATTGCACCGGTATATTCTCTTTGCTCAGCCTAACTTATTCCAAGGGTCTTTCTGTTGGAAAAGGGTCCTACCTATTCTATCAAGGAAATGCTCAATTCCTATGGTTTAATATGAATCATGGAAGACGCTCTATACAGTGCAATAAAAAAGTTTTTTAGCAAGATTCGGCAGGAGCCGAAAAGAGTTTTTCACGGGCGTGGGCAGCTTTTTCCAGAATACTCCCATGTTTGCATGGATTGGTACCCTCCAGTCGTTTTTGTTTCTGCCTATGATCCAATTGAAAATCGCGTTGAAGTGCTCTCCTGGCTGAGAGGAGTGGATAAACTCAGTCAAATCAAGACTGTTATGCTGCAAAAGCGGTACGAAAGGAATTCGGCGGCTGAGATATTATATGGAGAGAGCAAGGCGCGAGTTATTGTGGAAGAGAATGGGCTTAAATTCGAGGTCCTTTTAGGAAAACAGCAAAATACCGGCCTTTTTTTGGATATGCAGCCACTACGCGTATGGTTGAGGGAAAATAGCAAGGATAAAAAGGTACTTAACTTATTCTCTTACACATGCTCACTATCTGTTGCGGCACTTGCTGGTGGTGCTCGATCAGTTGTTAACGTTGACCTGTCAAAAACAAGTATGAGATGGGGCGAAAGGAATCATGATTTAAATGGACAAGACAAAGACACGATTACATCCTTACCGTTTAATGTGTTCACTTCTTGGGGTCGAATAAGGCAAGAGGGTAGATATGATTTAGTGATCATAGATCCCCCTACTTATCAGAGGAATAGCTTTAGTGCAGAGCGTGATTATGGGGCGGTTTTAAAGAAAATGCGTTCCCTATGCTCTGATGGAGCGACGATAATCGCAGCACTTAACAGCCCGTTTCTTGATGAACAATTTCTATTGGACAAGTTTGAGAGGTATGTCCCCAAGGCTAAATTTGTTGAGTCAATGGCGGCCGCTCCGGAATTCTTAGACAGATTCCCGGGAAGAGCACTGAAAATTTTTCGTTTCGAGTTTAGCTCTGAATGACCATTTCATCGCCTCCACGCTTGGCGAGGTTGAGTTTATTTAACTCTCGAAAGAAAGTTTCAGCTCGTTTGCACACTCAGTAAGCGCCTCGCTTGCTTTGTCCAATACCCCAGGCATTGTAATGAAGCCGTGAAGCATCCCGTCGTAGTGGGTCAGTTTTGTTTTGACGCCTGCTTCGGTAAGTTTCTTGGCGTAAGCTTTAGCTTCATCCTGCAGAGGATCATACCCCGCACTAATTATGAATGCTGATGGGAGGTTAGCTAAGTCACTTGAAAACAGGGGTGAGGCTTTCCAATGACTTATATTATCTTGTTCAGAAAAGTAGTGGCCATAAAACCAATCGAGTAGGTCGCTTGTTAGACGATAACCCTCGGCAAAAGTTTCATGGGACTCATAACTGCGTGTTATGTCTGTACATGGGTATATCAGCAGCTGCTTGCAGATTTTAGGTAGACCTGACTCTTTTGCCAGCAGGGTAACGGCAGCAGTCAGACACCCACCGGCACTGTCGCCTCCAACGGCCAAGCGGTTTGGATCTCCGCCCAAGGAATCGGCATGAGAGGCTATCCATTGAGTCGCATCCCATGCGTCATCCAAGGCGGCAGGATACTTATTCTCTGGGGCAAGTCGATAATCGATAGCCACAACTATGCAGCCCGCCTCCATGCAGAGGGACCGACAAACGGTATCATGGCTTTTAAGGGAGCCAAAAACAAATCCTCCTCCGTGAAAGAAGACTAAGATTGGTAAACCTGTGTCTTCGCTGGGTTTGTATACCCAGGCATCGATAGGCCCAGCTTGACCAGGAATCTTAATACTTTCTAATGAGTGGGGCTCAGGCGGTTCTCCGCGAACTAACTCACTTCCTTTGTCATACATGATTCTGGCTTCTTCAGGAGTGCACTCATGGAAGGGTGGTGCATCGGATTCTTCCATACTTTTCAGAAGAGCTGCTGCTTGTGGATCCAACGACATATGTAACTCCTTAATGAGACCGTTCAGTTCGGTTGGTTATAACTTATACTTTTGTACTTTGCGAGAGAAAATTGTTTGTTTGGTTTCCAATTAGTGGATATGCTCTAGTTAAATTTCTGAGCAAGTATGGCTATGAGTAAGACGGAAAACTACTGGGCTATCGCACTATTATTTTTAATAATATATACAGTCTCAATTTCCGCGTACGCGGCAGAAAACGCAGCTCCACAAAACTTGAATTACTTAGATGAGCTGCGATATCGACATAGTTTAGTACCCAAAGAGGATATTTGGTGGACGGTAACAGGCCACCAGATGGCCTGGATGCATAAAAATGTGCATCAGTTGTTTCCAACCGTTAATGTGTATCGTGCCGGGCCAGTCAAGAACCTAGAGCTTGTTCCCAACCCCGAAATAATCCAATCTGTTATTAGCACAGAAGACGGTGACATGTCTTTTGCCAAATTTTTGGAAAGCGATTTGACGACGACCTTAGGCATGCTGGT
>CACJAW010000074.1 GCA_902591495.1 uncultured Pseudohongiella sp. | reverse complement strand
ACTCTTCTTTATTGCAAAACCATTAAAAACCAAGATTTAACTCAAATTTTTTCAGAATTTTTGAAAATCGTTTTTAAATGAAAATTAATTATCTAAAGTAGGTAGCAGTAATTCTGTTCCCACGGGCCGTTGGAGATCGAAGGCTTTTAGAGTCATTGCTACGAAATTGTAGTAACCGATAAGTCCTACGATGTCGACTAAACCTTCATTTCCGAACAGGTTGAGCGCTATTTCAAAGGTGTCAGAACTAACTTTTTCTTCGCTGACAAGCTCGCGAGTGAATTGTATGAGTATTTTCTCAGTTTCGCCAAAATTCTCAATTTGAGGTAAGGAATTGAGATCTTTCCGATATTTGATGATTTCAATAATTTCTTGCTCTAAACCAGCCATTTGCGCAAGAGGCTCATGGGCTGACCATTCATATTGATTATTAATCTCTCTTGCCGTGGATAAAATGATTAGTTCGGTTATTCTTTGATCTTTTGGTGTTCCGTAACGTACACGCTGACGAACATCGAAAACCTCCCTAGCAAGATTAGGACTGTGCATCCACATACCAACTGGACCCCTCAAGCCGGTCTCATATCCGGTTCCGGGGCTTACGTAAGTATCAAATGCTCGACGTCCTTGCGCATCTAAGTTAGAGCGCTGGACCTGGGGTAATCTTGCTAGCGAGTCATTAAAGATATCCCCTGGAATATTTGCTTCTGTCTGGATAACCGGTGTGATTGAGGCGCGCTCCTGTGCCAAGGATAGGAATGGTACATTTAAAAACACCATTGTAATAAGGCAATTCAAAGTAACGAGTTTAAAGTATGTTTTCATCAGCTAAACGCATCCCGTATTTATTGTTGAGGTATCTACCTTTATTCCGGTTTGAGTCATTGGTACAAAAAATTTGTTTATCAAATGACTCTTTTCTCTCTAAGGGCTCTAATTTGATCATGATTAAAGCCTAACTCTAGCATGATTTCATTGGTGTGTTCCCCAAGTTTAGGAGGTCTTGTTCGGATCGTTCCCGGCGTTGCGGATAACTCTACCGGGGTTTTCATCAGCGGTGCAGGGCGGTCTAATCCTGGATATTTTATAGGCTCAAATAATCCCTTTTCTGCGATGTGAGGGTCTTCTAAGACTTGTTGTGGAGACAACACCGGACCTGCAGGAATGCGCGCCTGTTCCATCTCATTAAGAACTTCCTGACTGGTGCGCTCAGCGCACCAGGTCGCTAATCTCTCGCTAATTATTTCCCCGTTGTCGCCTCTTGAGATATCTGTTTTAAATCGATCATCATCTAACCAGTGATCCTCCCCCATTAATTCTGCCCACCTCTTAAATAATGGCCCTCCAACTGATTGAACAAGGACCCAACCATCTTTTGTCTTAAAAGTATCTGCAGGAGCTGAAGTTTGGGATCGATTAAGCGTAGCCATTCTATTTCTTTGAATCGCAGCTTGCTCTATGACTGTCCCATTCATCATTGTAAGGGCAGTGTTAAATAGTGATCCTTCTACGATCTGTCCCTTGCCCGTCTTTTGTCGTTCAAAAAGCGCTGACATTGTCCCGAAGGCTGCAAGGCTTGCTGTGCCAAAATCAATAAATGGTGCATAAGCCTTAACTGGTTGATCTGGTGTGCCCGACATGTACATATTCCCTGACATTGCCTGACCGAGTCCATCAAATCCTACTCTATTCGAATAAGGCCCACCTCGTCCAAAAGCCGAAATCATGGTTAAAATTATGTCTGATTTTATGGTCGTCAGACTTTCATAATCGAGACCCAAAGCTTCGAGTGTGTCTGGTGGTAAGTTTGCTACTACGACATCAGCCGTTGCTACTAACTTTTTGACTATTTCTCGGCCTTCCGGCTTCATTGGGTTTAGAGTCATGCTTTGCTTATTCCGAGCAAGCTGCAAAAAAAGCGCACCATCTCCTTCGTCCGTGATTGGGGAGAGAAATCTATCCTCGCTACCATCGACTTTTTCTATGCGGATCACCTCGGCGCCCAGATCGCCCAAAAGAGTTGCGCAGAACGGTCCCGCAATATACCGACCAAAATCTAATACTTTTATCCCTTTTAAAACTTCAGACATATCTTTCCTACTTCATTATTTGTTGAAACCCGATTAGCATAATCTTATTGCTTCGATTTTGGTAGGCAAATAGATCACCTTTGAAGCAATCAGTTTCTTACGTCAGAGGAAGCTGTTAAGGGACGGATTTATCTTCTGCTCGTGGTTTACAATCCGATCAGAATAGTTTTATCGTATTGTTATTGAGACAAATTCACATGGAAATCTGATATGAAATTTAATCTTACTTTAATTAATCTGATCGCGCTTAGTAGCATATTTCTCAATATGTCGGCGTTCTCTGCTGACCATCCGGGATATATTGAGGCTCCGGAGAGACGCACGACTGGGATCGGAAAATTTTATATGGGACGGGAGATATCATTTGTTATGGGGCATAGAGCCGCTGGCTGGTTGAATCGTCCTGAACGAATTCAGGAGGAAATGCCAGATGATGTTGTCGAAAATATGAGTCTTGAGCCCAATCATGTCGTGGCTGACATTGGTGCAGGTTCAGGTTATTTTTCGTTTCGGATCGCTTCAAGAGTTCCAAGCGGCAAGGTTTTTGCGGTGGATATACAACCAGAAATGCTTCAGCTTATTGAGGGCCAAAAAAGAGAATTGAACGTGGACAATATTGAAAGCGTGCTTGGCACAATAGACGACCCGAATTTAGAACCAGGCAGCATCGATGCTGCAATCATGGTCGATGCCTACCATGAATTTTCTCATCCTTTCGAAATGATAGATGGTATTTATAATGCCTTGCGTCCGGGTGGACGTATTTTTCTTCTAGAGTACCGTGGTGAGGATGCTTCAGTCCCTATTCGCCCGCTTCACAAAATGACTCAAGAGCAAGTCAGAAAGGAGATGAGCGTATTTGGTCTAGAGTGGACAGAAACATTAGATTTTTTGCCTTGGCAACATATGATGGTATTTACGAAGCCTAGCTAAAATGTCCCTCGGATTTTTATAGCGTACTTTTCGCCAGCGTGACTGCAAGAATCTTCGATTTCACTCAAACTGCCGGTAGCAATGGTTCCGCCAGAGTACCGAGTTCTAATTCTGCAGCGGTATTGCTCATGCGGGTTCGTGGCCTCGAATCGATAAATCAGACCTCCCCATCCTTGAATTTCTAGGAAAGCCATAATGAAGTCGTCCCTTACGTAGTCTTCTGTCTTATCGATATCATAAACTATTTGGTCGCCATCAAACGTCCCTGAGAAATTTACCCCGTAACTAATATTACGGCCACCCATGTCGTATCGAAATCCGTATCTGTAACTACCTTTTCCTTGTCTTTGTATTGGTCTTCTAATATTCAGAAAAGGATCAGTCGCCTCACTTTCAATAAGATCTACCCTGGCAGTAATTAATAATTGAGGAAGGTTGAAACTTGCTAGACGATAACTTGTATCAACGCTCCCGCCATATCGCTCTCCATCACCTATATTTCCATTCGCTGATTGAATTAGTGTGGGGGTCGAAACGTCAATTCTGTCGATTAAATCCTCAAGGTCTTGATAATAAATGTTTGTATTTATGACTCCATTGTCATCATCAAATCGGTATTCGAGATTTAGGTCATACCGCCACGATTGTTCTTGTTTGATTTCTGGGTTTCCTGCGAAAGTATTCTTGTCCTCGTCATTATTTGGAGCAATATTTGCGGTAAAGTCATTGAAACTTAACTGCGCAACATCTTTCTCGATGGTTGCCCGCAGCTGAAGGGACGGCGTGATATCGAAACGATAATCAACTTTTGGACGAATGAAACTAAAATCCCGCTTCTTCCTTGTGTCGCCAGATTGTTCAATAGTCGACTCTTCGTAAATTATCGTGCTCTCGAGACTCATGCGATCACTGATTTGCCAATTATGCACGGCAAAGCCTTCATAGCGTACCTCTTGAACAGTTGCATTTGAGCTATTAGTCGGTGTTAAGCCACCAAATTCGGCTGATTTAGACCCGTCAGATAAAAGGCCAAGTCTCAAGGATGACTCAAGGGTGGTCTGTGCTCTTTCTATCCCAAACTCAAAATCTTGGCTCCTGGATAGATTAGCTGAATAAGATGTCCTAAAAATTTCTTCTTCATATTGGTTAAAGGTTTTCAGAAATATATCTTTCTCTTTATTCTGATTTACCTCAAAGCGCTCTCTTATTCGGTCATCCTTTTTTTGATTAACTATAAAAAGAGTCCTCCAACGGTTACCGCTGTCAAAAGTGTGTTCATAATCTCCGCCGAATTCCCAGAAATCTGATTCACTGTTTATATCTTCAAATTGAGATTTTGATGTAATTATTGAGCTGGCATAATCGGTAATTACTCGGTCTAGTTCTTGAGGGGCATCGTTCTGGTTGTATTGGAAATTTAGGTGCGCCACGTCTTTGCTTGAAAATTGGTACCCTACATTTGAGCTGAAGGTAAGTGGTTGTAGGTCTGTTATTGTTCTGCGAAAAACAGTGTCGTTGATGAGTCCGTTGGGTAGAAAGCTTGTCTCAAATCCTTTTCTGTTTTCCCAGCGAGGTTCAGTTTCACCGCTGATCAGATAGTCAAGGTCTCCGTTCTGGCCGCTCAGAGATAGTTTTGCTCCAGGTTTAATTTCTCCATCATGAAGATGATCGGCGTTAATCTCATAAGCAATTGACGACCGGGTTTCTGCTTCTAATAACACAATGTTTAT
>CACJAW010000073.1 GCA_902591495.1 uncultured Pseudohongiella sp. | reverse complement strand
GAGGACATTGAAGATCGCTTCAATCAAGAGCTTGCTCAAAGTAACGGGAGTGAGGTTAAAGAAATTGGTGACACAACAGCAGCATTTCAAGCAGCTTCAGATGTCATAAAGGCAAACTATCAGGTTCCCTACCTTGCGCATGCCGCCATGGAGCCAATGAATTGTACTGTTCATGTGCTAGATCAAATCGTTGAAGTTTGGACTAGCACTCAGGATGCACTGGGTACAGTAGGACGTGTAGCCAAAATTGCCGGCGTACCGGAAGAAAACGTAGTTTTTCATAATTCGTATTGCGGCGGAGGTTTTGGGCGGCGAGTACCTTTGATTAATTCCAACATGATTGATCATGCAACTATAATAGCCAAAGAGTTTAACGTCCCGATTAAGACTATATTTAGTCGGGAAGATGACATGCAGCAAGATCATTATCGACCATCAGTGCACAACAATTTTAAAGCTGCATTTGATAGTAGCAATAATGTTACCGCGTGGCAGAGTCGCTTTACTGGACCTATACAGGTGCCAGGTGCGTCCCACATACCTTATGAAATCAAAAATCAATCGATAAGAGTAGTGGAAGGGAATACTCATGTACCACTGGGTCCATGGCGCAGTGTTGATCATACTCAACAGACCTTCTTCACAGAATCGTTCTTTGACGAAATCGCACATCGAGCTGGTATTAATCCTTACCAATTTAGACTTAACTTACTTAGAGAACATCCCCGACATAGAAAAGTGTTAGAGATAGCAGCACAATCGGCAGGCTATGGTCGAGACATACCTGATGGTCACGCGCTAGGAATTGCTGTTCAAGAAAGCTTTGGAAGTTTTGTTGCTCAAGTCGCTGAAGTTTCTCTCGACAAAAACAGAAGACCAGTAGTTCACAAAGTTACTTGTGCAATTGATTGTGGATGGGTGGTAAACCCGGACACGGTTGAAGCACAAGTGGAAAGCGGAATAATCTATGGCCTTACGGCCGCGTTATACGGTGAAATTACGATAAAAAATGGTCGAGTAGAGCAAGGAAATTTCCCCGAATATGAAATGGTTCGTATGTCCACTTCTCCAACAATTAATGTACACATTGTTGAATCTGGAGAAGCATTAGGAGGGTTAGGTGAACCCGCAACACCACCAATCGCCGCGGCAGTCACTAACGCTATCTACATCCTAACAGGAAAAAGAGTTCGCAAATTGCCAATTAAGAATCATGATTTCCCAGAAAATAATTCGCCTCTAGCTATAATATGACTCTTCCTTAAACAAAAAGGTTTCGTTGTGAAAATGTGCGAAAACACTAAGCGTAGGACTACATTTCTTTGCTCGCTCTAAGCTCTGGCCTTTTATTTTTTTTTCTGCCACATCTTCTGCGGGATTTGCAATCGCGAAACCAATTAAAGCAGCAGAGGCCGCATTTTAAGACAAACAATGGCCTCTTTTCAGCGATCTCTATATTTGGAATTATTCTTATCATATGGGGCAAATCGACTGCTACTTTTTACACTGTATGGGTACCACCATTTGATCAACGTTATGTAGCATCGCTACTGATGATTCCAGCCTGTATTATTGCAGTCTCCCTATTGATCTCCAGATCATACATCCGATGGAAAATGAAAAATCCATTACTAGTTAGCTCAATGTTGTGGGCTGCTGCGCACCTTTGGACAAATGGGGACTTATCATCAATTCTATTATTCGGTAGCTTCTTCGTCTGGAGCCTTATAAAGCTGTTAACACTCAGACTTGAAAAGGTTAACCTTGCGCCAGATACTTTTTATCTTCGTCGTGATTTGACAGTCGTCGTATTTGGGTTAACTATTTATTTAACACTTTTCGTCTGTCACGGTTACCTATTTGGAGTTGGCCTTGCTACACAGTAAAACATTTTTATCGATCGTCTTATTGTCCTGCATTTATAGTGCTACCGCCTCTGGACAAACCCAAAATAACTCAGTATATGATTTGAATGGTGAATGGGTTGCCGAAGGGACAATTTTTAGAGTTCGTCTTGAAATTGATGGCTCACGTTTAATAGTTCACCAACTTGAATCTATGGGCTTCGATTGGACTAATGAGATAGGGCAATTAGAAGCAAACATGGCAACAATAAGCGTCGAATATGCTGGTGTCAAAGGCATCATTAAAGCCGAGTTTTTTGATGAGACAACTGCCAGCGTTTCCGCCGCTAGCTGTATTCCAGATTTCATGGTTATATGCCTGCTCGCAAAAGATCAAAAAGCTATTTTCAAAAAGATTTCCTCTGCTAACTGAGCTCGTCGATAGACTCTATGATATTACTTACAATTCCGTATGAAACTGCCTCATCAACAGTCATCCAGTAGTCTCGATCAGTGTCTTTTGCAACCCTGTCTAAAGGTTGGCCTGTTTCTTTTGCGATAAGTTGGTTAATACGCGCTTTAGTCCTAACCATTTGCTCAGCTTGAATCGCTATATCTGTGGCATCACCTCGAGATCCTCCTAAGGGTTGATGGATAAGAAAACGAGTATTCGGTAAAGCAAACCGTTTATCTTTTTCGGCAGCGAGATAAATCGTTGTGGCGGCACTTGCCACCCAACCAGTGCCGATGACTCTTACAGTAGGCTTTATAAACTTTATGATGTCATAGATAACATCCCCAGACTCCACATGGCCCCCAGGTGAGCTTATATATAAGGAAATTGGATCATCACTGTCCGAGGCCAGCGCCAACAATCTCTCTGTGATAGTGCGAGCGAGCTTGTCGTTAATCTCCCCAAATATAGTTAGACATCTTGACTTGAATAACTTCTCATCTATGAAAGCCATTGGCCCGTGATTACTTTTACTATCGTTTTCCTTTTCCGAAGAATATACACTCATAAACTAATCCTCTCTCAACATCTAGCCCATTCTAATTACAAGGTTCTTGTCTATACTTGATGAACGCAATTACCTTCCATAAGTCATTATCGCCTTCAGGAAAGTTGGTTCCAAAACCAACCATCTTAGTCCCTGGCAAACCAGCGGTAACGACATTAAAAACTTCTTCATCGGACTCGCCATTATACCAATAACAGTCAAATAAGTTATCTAAGGCTCCATCTGAGTCTTCGAATTTATGGCACTCACCAGCGCAACTACCCAAAAACAAAGCTTGCCCCCTTCCCAACGACTCTGGATCCTCTGCAAAGTTCTGTACGATTGTCTTTTCGACCACGATCGGCTCTTCGCTGCCACAACCAAGCAACCCCCCTAAGATCAAAAAACTGAATAAAGCTCTTTTTAGTCTCACCAGCTGAAATTTATCATTAACGAATAGGAGAGCTACTCGCTGATTTGATAAAAGGGAGCTCATCTGCTTTCTGGGCCAAGTGGTTTGAATGTAACAAGTAGTTGAGGAAGCAGAGTAAGTGATCCCACTAGCGCGACCAACATAGCAAAACTCGTTAGAAGTCCAAAAACTATTGTGGGAATAAAATTTGATAGAGAAAGGATCGAAAATCCTGCGACAATTGTCATTGAAGTAAAATACATAGCTCTACCTATGCTATTGTGGCAAAAGAACATAGTGTCCCGATAATTACCAAACCTGGAGAATTCTCGTCTGAATCTCTCCATATAATGGATTGTATTATCAACTCCAATACCTACTGAAATAGCAGCAATAGTTATGGTCATTATATCTAATGGAATGTTTAGCCAACCCATAATTCCCAAAACTAAGGCTGCTGCGATTGCATTAGGAATAATACAAATAATGGCGATCGGCAAAGATTTAAATAGTGTCAAAAACATTAACATAATGGCAAGCATCACCACTCCAATAGTTAAAATTTGAGACTGAAACAATGTTTGAAGAACGTTATTGTACATCACCAAAATACCACTGAGCCTAACCTTATCATCGGAAAAACCAAATTCGGATTCGACTCCCCTCTCTATTCTTCGAAGCAGCTCATCCCGGTTTAAATCCTCTGCGGACTCGATAACCCGCACATTAAAACGAAGTTGATTATCATCGACAGATACAAAAGGGCTTAGAACAGTATCTTTTAAAGTTTCAGGTATGCGGCTGTAGAGAAGCGCCCAAAGCAAACTGTCGATGGGCTCCCCATCATTTAGAATTTTTGCAAGTTGTATGACTGAACCAAAAGACAATACTTTTCCAGTTTGAGGGTCTGAATCTAAATAGTTATGTATTTTTTCGATTTGATTCATCTTGGGCGCAGTAAACCAATAAGCATTGTTATTGCTGTTGTCGCTTCCAAAACCATCGTCAAAACCTCCACCAAAAGAGTCATCAAATTCATCAGGCTCTGAAGGTAAGTCTACGATGACATCAAAAGAAAGAGTGCCGCCTAACTTTTCATCTAACAGGGACATACCCTGGTATATTTCAGTGCTCTCTCTGAAGTAATCAATGAAACTATTCTCAACCCGCAATTTCGTCAGTCCGAGAATACTCAGAATCAAAATCACACCATAGATAACTAGTATGTTACTTTTGAATTTATCGGTGATCTTAGCCAACGCACTCGTCAGATTGAGTCTTAAATCAGAGGAGAGAGCAGCATCATCTGCCCTCAAACTACTCATTACGGCTGGAAAAAGTGTGAAGGCGACAACTAATGCAGTTGCCACACCCATCACCATCATCCAGCCAAAAGTTATGATTGGTAGTATCCCACTCACGATAAGTGATCCGAATGCGACCGCCGTAGTAAGGGCTGTGTAGAGACAGGGTCGAAACATACTTTTCACGGAGTGTCGCAACAACCTATCATGGTTGCTGAAGTGACGGGTTGCTCTTAGCTCCCTATAACGAACCATTAGGTGTACGGTCAAAGAGATGGTGATTATAAGTAATAAGGATATGAAGTTG
>CACJAW010000072.1 GCA_902591495.1 uncultured Pseudohongiella sp. | reverse complement strand
CCGGACTCCTTCCGACCATTGCGTTTGCAGATACCGCCAGTTTGCTGGATGCTGCGCAGAATAATGACGTCACCTCTGCAGTCACCCTGGTAAACGAGGGCGCTGACGTTAATATGGCCTATCCAGATGGCGCCACAGCCCTGCACTGGGCTGCTCACTGGGGCGCTACAGACTTGGCGGATCGTCTCTTGAGTGAAGGTGCGGCTGTTGATGCGGCAAATGAGTTGGGAATAACGCCCATTGCTATTGCTTGCCGAAACGGCAGCGAAGCTATGGTAGAGACATTGTTGCGGGCCGATGCAAACGCCTTTGCTGTCGAGCCAAGTGGCGAAACTGTGCTAATGAGTTGCTCCAGGACGGGATTGTTAGGTGCAGTTGAAAAGCTCCTGGCGGCTGGAGCAGAACCTAACTCGTTAGAGACAAATAGTGGCCAAAGTGCATTGATGTGGGCCGCTGCGGAAGGGCACACGGGAGTTGTGGATTTATTAATCGGAGCAGGGGCTGACGTTAACGCGAGCTCCTCTGGCAGGTTCACTCCTTTAATGTTCTCGGCTAGGAGCGGAGCACTTCAAATTGCAAGGTTACTGTTGGATGCAGGCGCAGATGTTAATGCGACGACTGACGAGGGTCTCAGTCCTCTGCTTGTCGCCACGGCAAGTCTTGACGCAATAACTGGCAGCGACTATCGGCTTGTAGTTGATGAGAGTCAGCATCAGGACTTGGGTATTCTGCTGATTGACCATGGTGCAGATGTAAATCAGAGCGACCAGTACGGAATGACTGCACTGCATTATGCCGTAGAAATGGATAAGCCTAGGTTGCTCAAAAAGCTTTTAGAGAAGGGCGCAGACCCAAACGCACAATTGACCGAAGGGCTTCCTTTTCGGCGGGGCGACTACGTGGGGCGAGGGGAATATGATGGAGCGTCACCTTTTTGGTTAGCTACACGACTAGGCAATGTTGAAATGATGAGAGAATTGCTAAGCGCTGGAGCAGACCCTGAACTCCGCCAAGCATGGGGAGTGACACCGACTATGGTAGCATCAGGTGTAACGCAAACAGACTCTCGGATTGTGAGCGAAGATAAACTAATTAAAGCGCTTAGGTTATTGGTCCTTGAAATAGGAACCGACATTCACTCAGTTGACCGTTCCGGTCAGACAGCGGTCCATGGTGCAGCCAACGTTTCAGGCAACGAGATCATCAAGTTCTTGGTTGCTCAGGGTGCCGATCCAGAGGCGGTAGATAACCGTGGCAGGACACCTCATGACGTAGCGATGCGTACGCTGAGGCCGAGGCCGATTACCGCAGCACTCTTGCGAGATTTGGCTGCAAACTAACTGGTTTGAGTAAGGTTATTTCTCAATCATCTGCGGCGGCCCGCATCTCTGACATCCTCTCTCCTCTCAGGATGTTCTCCATTCCATAGTTACCCTCGTGGCAGCCGTACTCATAAAGCTGGCCGGCCACTTTGGTCAGCGGAAGTGTCGCGCTGATTCTATCCGTGAAGGTACTTGGGTCTTCCAAGGTCCAGTCGTAGTTAATTGTTGAATAGTCGACTCGAGTAAATCGTTCGGTGAGAACTTTATCCTTAGCCGTACCGAATCGACTAAAACTTGGTAACAACTCGCTGAAATTTTTGGTGACCACTACCAGCGCATCTCCCTCATAGTATCCTCGCGAGTCCCCGGTCCACAGTCGAATGTTGTCATCGAGAGAGCCCGAATCATCCAGGGGGACTATACGCGCATCGTGCACCATCTCCGTCAGGATAACCGCATGGGTCTTACTCTGTACTATCTGAATGTTGGCGTTGTAGCCTCCGCCGCTGAGTGGTGGGCCAGCGTTGAAGCCTATAAGGCATCGCTCAGACAATCCGCGATCCTCCGGTCCGTCCTTTGCGATGCCCCCGAATATCGCTCGAACCGGCCTCTCACCTGGTACATCTGGCCCTAAGTTGGCGGTGTGGACAAGAGAACCCTCGACACGCTCTGGGAGACGACCATTGCGAGGGTGGGTGATCAAAGAGGTTCGCACGTTCTCTCCTATCGCAGCACGTTCGAACCAGAAGTTGTTGTAGCCACCCGAGCTCTCGGCTACCGGTGGCGCTTCAGGATTAACGTTAGGCTCTGCTTCTTTGGCGTCGGCCTCCGCGCGACTTTGTTCTCGGTCTATCCGCGCCTGCTGAATTTCTTCTGCAGTTAAAAACTCCCTGTCACCGAACTCCTCGGGCCTTTGCAATGGAGTTTCTGAGTTAAAGTTCCAGACGCCTTGCAAGTCTGGTTGTCCCCATTCGGTCTTGGGTACTGCGTAATCATCGACTGACTGGGCGTATGAAACTTGGATCGAGACGAATACAAATAGTAAGGCTATTACTGAGTTTTTAAAAGGCATAGCTAATCCTCTCTTGTTATTGTCCTAGCGCATCTAACTCCAATCTGCGAGCGCCTGCAAGCGAACCTGGCATTGAGTAATTTCCCTCGTGGCAAGCATATTCATACCAAGGCTCTGGGGACGCATAGAAGCTCAGCTCCGCAGTCCACTCTTGCTGATAGATGTTGTCGTCTTCAACGATAAACTGATAAAAGATCTCGTCTTCAGAATAGCGGCTAAACTTTTCGGTAATGCGACCATCCTTAGTTATGGGAATCGAGCTCTGGCTCATCTGCTGAGGGTGGATATTCGTGGTCTCGATGACTAACTCGTTACCCTCGTACCAGCCTACAGAGTCTCCAAACCACTGCTCAAGCGGCAAGGGTCGCCGATTGGCTCGTGCCTCTTCTGGCGTGTCAAAGACGGGAATGATGCGCGCATCATGCACCATCTCGACGAGTATCATTACGTAATCATCGGTCTGCACGAACTGATAGGTATTGTTGTAGAGTGCACCCATCATGCCTGGGCCGGCCTTGTTTCCAAATCCCAGGAGGCAACGCTCCGCGTTTGGGAACGCTTCTGGGCCGCTATAGTCAGCGACACCCGTCGCATAGCGATTGCCAAAGTTTGCCCTTTCGAAGTCATACTGGGGATCTTCTCTACGTGGGATCCGTCCGCTTGGCGGATCCACTATGTAAGATGTCCGGAACTCTCCCTTGATTAGTGCCAGATTAGAGCCCGGGCTGACCCAAAAATTGTTATAGGCCCTGGTACCAAAGTCATCTGCTCCGGCTTCGGGAGTGTTGTTTACCCCGTCACCCTCATCAAGCCCGCCCTCTAGTGTCGCGATTGGGGTCGCTGCCGCTATGGCGCGGGCCCGCTCTGGCGTGACTATTAAGGATTCAACGCCCTGTGGGCGCTGCAAGCCTGTCAGAGAGGCGTTGGTCCAAATGCCCTGAAGGTCTGGTCGGTCGGCTTGTGCAAGCGCACAAGAGCAGGCAAGCGCTGCGACAATCATTACGAGTGGTTTCTGCAGGATGGTCATTTTTTGGCTTCTCCAAGTCTGTTCCTGATTTTAGGGGGAGTTATACAACACATTTAACGGTGAGGAAAACAAATTACATACCTCTTAAACTCGCAGCGTTTGAATTTCATAAGAGAAAAAGAATCACTAAACGAGTTGAAATAGCAATAGTAATCAATTAAAAGGTTCGTTGGTGGTTAATTTCTAAGGTCACTTCGATGAGAGTGATGCCGTTCTGTTCTGCTTTTGTCATTAGTGGATACTCTCTTTGAAAAAGGGGGCTTTCAAGTGCGGAAGCGATTAACAGCATTCCTGCTATTAAGTATTTTCGCGTCATCTGCTTGGGCGCTGACCTTTGGTTTTCTGAAGATATTACTAAAACCCCATTTTGAATTAGAGACAAAAAAAAGGGGGTGGTAAGTTTGATCCCGGAATAACGACAGTAGGAGACGACTATTTCTTCACTAATCAGGAAGGAGAGCGACAGCAGCTGAGTGTTATTACTGGTAATGGTAATGGCTCCTGAGCCAGAATTAGAAGCCCGCAGCTCCGCTCGCGGACCCATCTCCCTTGATCGATGTAACCCCTCTTATGGAAGCGTACTTGGAGTCGCTCTGTATTCGTTTTAGTTGGCCTATCGTGAAGCATCTGCGAGGTATTCGGTGAAAAGTCCCGCCAATCCATTCCCTTCTTTTTTCTTGGCAAACAATTTGTTCATTCTCGGGAAGCAATGAGTTGTGTATGGCGAGCTCAAATTCACTCATCTCTTCATACTTTGGGATGTCTGCTGACTCGCATGAGGAGAGTGTAATGAAAGCAAATAAGAGAAGAAGACGAAGAATAAACATTGTTTTTTCAATTCTTAAATAGACTCTGCTCGATACTACAATCGCTAATATCCTTTAAGCAAGGGGCTTTCCTGCTCTTAGCGTTTTACCTTATTAGCCCTTCAATGGGTTCATGGCGACCGCCATTAGCATCGCACACCGCATAGCTTCGCTGGTCTCCATTACCGGAGATGCCATAGAATGCGACGCCAGCGTGACGACCATCCTTTCCTAAGACATAGAAGTTGACATTGAATGTTGGCTCCTGATTTTCATCAAGGAGTCTTGTTTCGGTGTTCTCCCAGATACGTTTCAATGCCGTCATGCCGGCGTCTTTAGGATCTGCGCCTCGTCGAAGTTCCTCTACCACAAGAAAGGACGCGAGGTTGTATAGGTTTGCTTCGCCGCGCCCTGTTGAGCCTGCAGCACCATAATCGTTTGCAACATAAAGACCGGCACCAAGAATAGGACTATCGCCAACTCGTCCCGGTATTTTCCAGGCTAACCCCGAGGTGGTCGTAACACCGCAAAGATCACCATTGCTATTCACACCGTTGCAGTTAATAGTACCGTACAGATGTTCTGGATCAATCAAACCTTCCGAAGCCATGTCCGAGGCAACCTTGAGACTTTCCCTGCTAAAATTCTTGATTGCCTCTGGTGCTAATTTAGCTTGCCTATTAGGGTCTGGGTAATGTGATGGGTCAATTCGCCGACGCCATTCAAGGTAGCGCTCCCTTGAGAGGTCTGTGTTTAGATCATCTTCAATTTCAAAACCCATCTGTCGGGCAAATTCTTGGGCCCCCTTCCCGACAAGGAGGTGATGGTCAGTCAGATCCGCGACAGCTTTTGCCACGTCGGAGGGC
>CACJAW010000071.1 GCA_902591495.1 uncultured Pseudohongiella sp. | reverse complement strand
TCCAGCGACGATTAAATCGCCCATTGTTTGGTATCAATTGATGAATAACTTGGATGACGAAATATATGTGAAGCTTGATTACTCAAGGCAAGAGAATCAAAGCAGAAATTTTCGGCTCGACGTTGAGCTTCACTTGCCAGGGAAAGGAATTACTGCGGTGTTTGGGGAATCTGGCTCTGGAAAAACGACTCTCTTGCGTTGTATTGCGGGTCTTGAAAAAAGTGCCCTTGGAATCGTCAAAATGAAATCAGAAGTTTGGCAAGAGGAGAATCTGTTTTTACCGACAAATCTAAGGCACGTAGGATTCGTATTTCAAGAGCCAAGTTTGTTTCCTCACCTGACGGTTCAAGGCAATATGCAATTTGGTGTGAAGCGCCGAGGTCAGATAGTTGACGATAACGACTTTGCTGAAATCGTGCGACTCTTGGATCTCGGAGGCCTGCTTAGTGCTTATCCAAGCAAATTGTCTGGAGGTGAGAAGCAACGAGCAGCGATAGCTAGGGCTATATTAACCAAGCCGAAGTTACTGTTGATGGATGAACCTCTCGCGGCTCTAGATATAAATAGAAAGAGAGAGTTTTTACCCTATCTAGAGGCAATACGAGAAAGACTGGAAACTCCGATTATCTATGTAACGCATGCAATGGAAGAGGTTGCCAGACTTTCGGATTCTTTAGTTGTTATGAGAGAAGGTAAAGCCGTCTCGACAGGCACCCTTAGCGAGGTACTAGGGGATGTTAATTACCCGAGTTTTTTTGGGGATGAAGCAGGTGTTGTAATTGAAGGTGCCGTGATAGAGCGCGATAGCGGCTGGCATCTAATCAGAGCCAAATTTTCTGGAGGTGAATTGTGGCTTAAGGATACTGGAGAGGAGCTGGGTAAAAAAATAAGAATTCGAGTTTTAGCGCGGGACGTGAGCCTTGCGCTCGAAGACTACCCCGAGACGAGCATCATCAATCGTATAAAAACTAGGGTAGCGCATGTGCAGTCAGACTCTGACGCTGCAATGCTGATGGTGACTCTTCTGTGTGGAGACACAAAAATTATTTCGAGAATTTCAAAACGATCTGCGGACTCTCTGAATATAGAAGTTGGGAAAGAGGTTTGGTCGCAGATAAAAGGAGTGGCGATTTTACGCTGACTGCTCAGCCCACCATGAGTATCACGCTGGATGCTTTGAATAGTGCATAAGCTTTCTGTTGTTTCTTTAGTCCGAGAGATTTGACACTTTCGTTAGTCAGTATGCATGATAGGTTTTTTCCCTCTCCCAGATTTAGCTGTATTTCGGTATTAACTTTACCTTGTGTTATTTTCTCTACGGTGCCGGCTAATTTATTGCGTGCACTTGTACTGACGGCCTTGTCGGTGCTGAGTATTATCCAGGAGGACTTTACCAAAGCGACCGCATGTCTCCCCTTTTTTAAGCCCATCTGCTTTGCACTCTGATTAGTTACTGTTGCAACAATTTTTGAAGACTCACCTAACTGTAACTCGACTTCTGTGTTAACAGCTCCTTTAACGATTTTTTTTATTTGTCCCCTGAACTGATTTCTCGCGCTTGTTTGCAAGGTTGTATTCCTTAAAAATTTTGAGAGGTCATCGATTGAATGAAGACTTGTGCCTATTCTAGAGATAAAGGAGTGATGCTCCTCCTGAAGCTCGGAAAATCCTCTCAGTAACTCTTTACCCAATTCTGTCAATGAAGTACCGCCACCACCGGACCCGCCAGCGGAACGGAGAACGAGCGGCTTATCAGATAGGTTGTTCATCATATTGATCCTATCCCATGCCGTTTTGTAGCTGATACCAACGCTTTTAGCTGCCTTAGTTATCGAACCGCATTGCTCGATTGCTTGGAGTAGCTGTATCTGCTGAACCGTAAATGATCTATTCCCCTCATCAACAAGAAAAAGATCGCCCTTTAGTTCTCCGAGATGTTTTTTTGGCATGACCGTCCGCGGGCTAAATTCGTCGTAAGATTGTACCTTACTCTGTTTAGATTATTGAATCATGATAGAAAATTTGACGTTGGAGCGAAGCAGTGGCATAAAAGTTACTACAAATAATTGGCTGAGAGATAAATAATGAAAATAATAATTAGGGCTATAGTTGGCATATCCGCGGTATCGGTTTTTCTCTATTTTGGTCTCACATCAGCTCAGCAGCGAGCGACATTCACTCCAGAGCAATTGGAGATGCTTCGTATAAGGCAGATACCTGGCAAGGAAGGGCTTTATCTAATGCCCGGCTTCGACGGGAGTATGTCTGGAGGAAACATCGCGATCCTCGTCACAGAAGATGGAGTCCTCATTG
The DNA here is from genome assembly GCA_902591495.1 of uncultured Pseudohongiella sp. GTDB lineage: Bacteria > Pseudomonadota > Gammaproteobacteria > Pseudomonadales > Pseudohongiellaceae > UBA9145. Next base: position 3,239 of record CACJAW010000071.1, on the reverse strand, counting down.
TTGATAACAAGTATTCTTATAGCTATGACGATATTACCAGGCAGATATCTACCGTAACGTCGCAGCCTATTCGTTACGTGCTGAACACCCATCATCATTTTGATCATGCCGGGAGCAATGCGTCGTTTATGCCGAACGCCCAGGTAATAGGCCATGAGAATGTACGAGTAAACATGTTGCGAAACTTTGGTCCAAGTGCTTCCCCAGAAGGTGCGCCCAAAATTACCTATAGCGATCAGACTAGTGTTCATCTAGGTGGAGTCGAGGTTCAGGCACACCACTTAGGATGTGGTCATACTAATGGTGATTCGGTAATTCTCTTTCCTTCCCAACGTACGGTTCACACAGGAGACCTTTTCATCTGGGGCGACCGAATGGATGGTTCTACCATGGCACCCTTTATCGACTATTATAATGGTGGTTGCGCGAGCGATTGGGTGACTACTTTAGATCGTTTGCTTGAATTGGATTTTGATACCGTAATTCCTGGACATGGTCCATTGCTGCGAAAAGCAGAGGTGAGGATTTTTCGGGACAAGTTTGAGCAACTTGTTTCACGTGTGGGCGGATTGATAGCAGATGGCGTTGACCGTGATGAGATTGCAGCTCAACTAGACATCTCAGATCTCAATTGGCCGCTAGCCCCAGATCGAGTGCAAGCAATCTATGACGAATTCTCTCGTAATTAAGTGAAAGTAGGACAAGTGTAATGCCTCCAATAAAGCGACGAACATTTTTGAAAGGAACGGGTGCGGCCGCAGCTGTCGCGACGCTTCCTTCAGTGTTACAGAATAATCCAAGCGCACAGAGCAAACCCAATGTGGTTTTTATACTTGCGGATGATATGGGTTACGGTGATGTAAGTTATTTGAATGAAAACTCTAAAATTGCAACCCCCAATATCGATCGAATTGGTCAAGAGGGGAGGCTCTTTACTGATGCACATTCTCCTTCCGCTCTATGCACACCAACTCGCTATGGGATTCTGACAGGGAGGTATTGCTGGCGGACACGAATCACAAGGAGTGTCTGCTGGGGCTACAGTAAACACTTGATAGAGCCGGAGCGCATGACCGTAGCATCACTGTTAAAGAGTCAGGGTTATAACACAGCTTGCATAGGGAAGTGGCACCTCGGTATGGATATGCAAACGCGGGCGGGTGGAGTAATTCAGGATGCCCATGCCATTGTCGATACTCGAGCCTATAAAGCCGAAATTGATTGGAGTGCGCCTATATTAAATGGACCGACATCGGTTGGTTTTGACCATTTTTATGGAATTTCAGCGTCTCTTGATATGTATCCCTATATTTGGATTGAGGATGACCGATTCGTGGGGGAGTGCTCGACTACCCAAGATCTCCTGTTCATTACCCGAGATTACAGACCAGAGCGCTACTCAGATAACACAGGACCTGCTCATGAGGATTTTGTGGCGGAAGAAGTAATGCCCACAATCACTCAAAAGACTGTGGATTGGATTTCGCAGCAGGATAAAACTACCCCATTTTTTATGTGCATGTCATTGACAGCTCCGCACATACCGATTGTTCCATCTCCTGCCTATAGGGGCCTCAGTGAACTTGGACCTTATGGAGATTTCTGCATTGAGGTAGACGACTCAGTCGGAAGGGTGTTGGATGCTCTGGAAGCAAGCGGCTTATCCAACGATACTTTGGTGATTTTTACTGCTGATAACGGTTGCGCGCCTTATATCGGTGTTGAGGAAATGAATGAGAAAGGTCATTTCCCCAGTTATGTCTATAGAGGTTACAAGTCCGATATTTTTGAAGGTGGGCACCGAATACCTTTCCTAGCGCGTTGGCCCAATCAAATCGAAGCCGGCAGCAGTTCTAACGAAACTATATGTTTAACTGACCTGTTAAAAACTTGTGCTGCCATAAATGGTGTGAACGTGCCAAGCTCGGCCGGGGAAGACAGCTATAATATTCTGCCTGCGCTTGTTGGAAATAGCTCATCCACGCCGATTCGAGAGGCGACAATTTCTACTGCTGGTAACGGAGCGTTCTCCGTTCGTCAAGGTAGATGGAAATTAGAGCTAACTGGAAGCACGGGTGGTTATGGCAATATTTCGCAAGAGGAGGTTGCTGCACAAGGGCTGCCTTCAGTTCAGTTATATGATTTGGAAAATGATATTGGCGAAACCAATAACTTATATGCTGAATACCCAGACGTAATCAGCCGATTGACTTCGCTCTTGGAGTCGTACAGGGAGAGGGATCGAAGTACTCGACTATAGAAATTAATTTAATAACTATTGAATGAGTCTTTAGGGGAATATTTATGCTTATGAAAAATCTATTTACTAACGGGTCACGTTTCAGACAGATCTTGTTAATCTCGGGTTTGGTTATCTCCCTTTATTTAACCATCAATATCCATGAATCTTTTGCTGAGCCTCAAACAAAGCCACTAGCAATTAATCTAGACGAGATCGAGTGGGGCGCCCCAGGTGGTGGTAACGGCTCGCCCTTGGGATTAAGAACTTCTCGACAGGGGGTTGATCCGACAACAGGTGGACCGACTTACTACGCAATGTTTCCAGCAGGTACACATTTTGATTTGCACTGGCACACGTATGATGAGCATGTTGTAGTTGTTAAAGGAGAGTTGACGATTGAACTTGGGGATGAAGTTCATGAATTGACTACAGGGAGTTACATAGTAATTCCTGGAAGGCTTAACCACTCCTGGGATATACCAGAGGGTGGAACCGAGGCAGTAATCTTGGTTAGACGAACAGGGCCCGCTGATTTTCACTACGTGAATAAGTGACTCTTATCTGGGCTATGACGCCTTAAGGCAATTACAATTTGTTGCAAATAATCAATGGTTTACGATACTTTTGATGTAAGGTGCACCGAATTGCGGTAGACTTCGTAAGCAGGTGCTTTTATGCTTCTATGTTTGCAAAATTCGAATATTATTTCGGGGTTTCGAGTGATGATGACCACTATCAAAACTATAACAAAATATACCGTTGGGGTGTCCCTCAGCTTATTAATGACAAGTTATGCCCAAAGTCAGTCGGGTAGTTTAAGTAACGAGTATCCAGAGTTGGCAAGCCTGTATAACGCTTTCGATGTGACTCAGGCTGGGATTTATGATGCTATCGAGGGTATAGGCTCAGATCCGGCTTCTGAAGATGGAAGGATGGATTTAAAAATGCACCTCGACATGATGGCTGACATGGACCATGGTGGTCATGGTGGTCATGG
>CACJAW010000070.1 GCA_902591495.1 uncultured Pseudohongiella sp. | reverse complement strand
CCAACACCAAAGCAGGACTTGGGTAGCCAGTATAAGAGGGCAGCATACTGTTAGCAGTCAAAAGATGAAATTTAGCTTGTTCGAAATCCTCTTCCTTAAACAAAACTATTCCCAATTGGAGATGTGCTTGAAAATCTCTTTCGTTTTCTTGAATTCGAGCACGCATGTGCTGCTTTAGGGACGCGTTGTTGTATAACTCGGCCAGTATGGCGCTTGAGTTTTCGCGAATCCCATGCCCATGCCCCTCCCCTTCATCTGGAACATCCTCAGAATGCACGTACACATTTATTTCTTCTACACGTTGATCTATCCAACCCTGAAAGCCAATGTTGAACTCTTCTAAGCTCAACTGAAATACTTCATTAAACCGCTCAGATTCGTCTTTGACTATTGCATATTGATCAATCAATTCTCGAAGTTTACTAAAACCATACTCCTCAGTGATGTAATCAACCACCAAGTAAGATTGGAAGTAAGCGAACCCTAAATCAGCATTATCTCTGGCACCTGAAAATCCAGAGTTAAGATCTCGCACATGTAACAACTTTTCTTCCTTGGCTGCCCGCACCAAATCCAAGCCCTGACTTCGCCCCCAGTAAGGACGACCTTCTCGCTCCTCCCAGACCGAGATACCTTCCGACAACCAGCGGGGCATCCGATTATCTGTCATTTGCAGTGTAATCACGTGCATGAATTCGTGCCAGACGATTTCCTGCCAGTTAGCCGAAAGCGTGTCTGGAGAAATAAGGGTTATTACCTTTCCAAAACAAATACCCACTAGAGGGCCAATGTCTGGTAAACCCACAGAGCGAACTGCGAAGTCTGCTGTATTTTCAAATACCTCTATGAGAATGGGCCCCTCTGGTTCGTAGCCGTATTTAGCGGTTAGAGTATCCCAACCTTCTTCCAAAAGAGGTTCCAGGTATGGCCACAATATGTCTGCGTCATTTTCGCTCATATAAACTTTGAAATGTTCACTTTCGAGGGTTGAGTAAGTTTCAAGAGTATCAAAGACCTTTAACATATTTGAGGTCAATACATTAAAGGGATCATTTTCAAAACCGATTTCTAAATTAGCTTTACCCTCCTCCTCAGCTCCAAGTCGAATTAAATTACTGCCTAATAGTGTATATCCCTGCCAATATTCCGGGTCAGAGTTTATGGCAGCTCTTGCAAATTCAACCGCCTCAGAAAAAAGATAGTTGTTTCCAAACGTATCTGCGATATCCCCCAAAAACTGCGGATTATCAGGACTAAATGAATCAACTTGGGCCTTATGCTTTTCATATTCTTCATCTCGCTGATTCAGCGCTGCTTGCGCAGCTAGAATGCTTAAGCTTTTCAATGACTGTGGATTCAAATTAAGCGCTCGATCGAAATATTCTTGGGCTTCTGCTTCACGATTATTGATTAATAGCAATTGTCCATAAGTCTCAAGGGCCAAAACAGAATTTGGATTGATCGCTAACGCTCGAGTCAGAGAACGTTCATCCCCACCAACTTTTGCCATACCAACCAAGGCCGGCACGTGGCGACTATTGATATCCAAGACTTCTTGATAGGAACGTTGAGCGTCATTTGCGTTGTACTTTTCAAGAAACAAATCACCCCAAAGTACTTGTGCCTCAAGATTGTTCGGGTTTGCACGCGTAGCTTCACTGAACAAACTGTTGGCATCATGAAAGTTATCTAACAACCAACTAGCATGCGCCACCATGGCAACATCTTCCGAAGCGAAAACCAGGCCATTGTTATAGCGCTGTACTGCCAAATTCAGCACCTCCTCAGCTTCAGCTCTCCGGCCTAAAAATTTTAGAAGGCTTCCGTACTGCACAAGTGTCCTTACAGGCGGTTCTGCCAAGCCATCTACAACAGCGTTTAAAATTTCTAGCGCCTCGGTGGCGCGTCCAATCGCGCGCTTTACCTCTGCCAGTTGAGTGCTTACGAGAGGGAAATCCGCATAAGAGTCCTCTCCGATTAATTGCTCGGTGACATTAATAGCCTCCGAGGAATTCCCCATCATAAAAAATGCTCGGCTTGCTCCAACTATTCCCTCATTCCGATCAAGCCCATCAGCCATCTGAAAGATGTCAGCCGCAGCAGCATAAGAACCATTGAGTAAGAGCTGCTCGCCCTCAAAAAGGGGGGATTCACCAGTTCCTATCTGGAGTTCTTGCGCGTGGACTGATGATGCGATCACTAGACCTATTACTATGCTAAACAATGCAATATTTCTCTGACTGAATCTGCGTCTATTCATTTACTTATCCGTTGGTCTCAATCCTTTCACTATTTATGTTTATGATTTCTTCGAACTGTCCAGTGGCAATCGCTAGCTCAACCAGCAACGATTCCATTTCTAACCAGTAATCAGACTCTAAGAAGTCTTGTTTACGTCCACGCAGAACAAAAATATCGCGTTCTAAATTCTGCATCTGAAATTTTAACTCTCTTGCCTGTGGACTTAGTCCGAGAACCTCATCGACCGCGGCATCAATATATGCAATCTCTGCAAGTCTCCCGTCAGCAGAATCAACGACTGGATCGAGCGAAAACAAAGCATCGCCATTGTCGTCCAGTCCGGCATGTTCCGAAGCCAGCCGGCCTTGTTCCTCATACCATGCTTCCACATTGCTCTTGGCATACTCAAAAGCCTCTAGCATAGACACCCTATTATTCTTATCCCTATCACCATTTCGATTATCAAGTGCTTCAATAAAGTATCTGGGAAATATTGGATCATATCTTTCGGAAGGGGATCGAGTGGAAGAAATAACGACCCTACCCTCTCCTGATAAAGAAGTCGAAAACCCATAACTCGCACTTGTAGTGTTTACTATCGCAATACTTTGGTCTTTGAATTGATCCAGTAATACTGCAAATTCAGCGCCTGTAATGTCGGGTCCAACTATATTAAACTTTGATTCCTCTTCCGAACCTGACCCATGTCCGATTAGATAAAGGGTAATCTGATCTCCAGTACTTACTCTAGCCGCAAGTGAAGCGAGCCCTTGTTCAATGCCACCTCGGTCACAAGCCCCGTCAATGCGCTCATCCCCAACCAAGTCGGTATGTCCCTTATCATAGAGTAAGATAATTGAGTCTGAACTGTAGCCATAATCCCTTGCCAGAATATCGTGTAGTGAAAAGGCCCATTGTCTGAATTGAGTTTGATTAGTTTCACCTACAGTTGGCCCAGCCATGATAACCGCGTATTTTCCTACATCCGGACTATCCAAGAAATATTCAGCAGCCTCCTCTAAAACTGGCGTTTGCGCTTTAGCCAACGACACAAACATTAGTGCGAGAAGGACACACTTAAACCTATAAAACTCCTCCCAGCAAACTGCTTGCGCAATCCTTAGAACGCCTCTCTTTATTCTAATCATCAGGATAATCCCTTCAATCTGCGTGAAGCCCAATCAATACAGAGTAGAGAAATCAGAAACGCTAGCAGCCAAGGTTTATCCCAAAGATCTATCTGCACCTCTTTCGAGTAAGCGTTAGGAGTAAACTCGACGCTCTCTGTTAAACCTTCCATTTCAGAAAGGTTAAAATAGCTACCACCGCTTTGCTGAGAAATTCGTCCCAAAAGCGCCGCATCCATCCCAGCGTTGTTAAATTCTCGTAAGGAAGGTGTTACAACGAAAGCTGCTCGCTTTTCTGAGCTTTCTAGCTCTGCATCAGCGGCCGCACTTGCTACATCTACAAGTAAATTAAAAACTCCTTCCTCTTCAACGGTAAAATTAGCCCGATAAACGCCCTCCTCTTCGATATCCCATTCCATGGGTGTATCAGTAACATCATCTCCTGGCGTAGTCGTCTGCAACCATAATGTAGCGTCATTATCAGGTTCGTATCGATCATCGAGAGCAACAACCGTCACATTAACCTCATCTCCCACGTTGTAGAATTCGCGGTCAAACTCTACTTTTATCCTTTCAGGAGATGAAACTGTTAACCAGCGAAGTATTTGTCTCCAAAGCACCTCGTGTGACTGATCATCAAAGGGCAACATCATTTGCCATCTCCAAGTGCTCGCCGTATTCACAGACATACTTCTCCCGCTTCCATAACGTTGCTGAGCGATGATAGGTAATAATTGATTTTGGTACTGCAGCACAGGATGCTCCATCAAAACAGTTGCTCCTGGTTTGATTCTGCCAGTGACGAATACTCCTTGCAGTTCTGGTAATAGTCTCCAAAGTTCGTCATTCTCGACATCCTCACCGGATAAGCGAAGAATCGGAGAAAATTCTCCATTAGCAGTCAACCTCGGGTAGAACAGTTCCCCTGTTGGATGATCACCGCGACGTATGCCACCACGGAGATGACTTGGAAGAAAATTTTCTTCAATTAAAGTAAGCGGCAATATGTCAGCAATTGGAGTGCCTATAAATTCTTCATCAACCATCCCACTCATCAAGAATCCTCCGCCACGTTCTGCAACGAAGTCATCTATCATTTGTAACTGATCAGCATTAAAAAAGCTCTGCTCTATATCACCCAGAATAATTGCTTCGTATCGATAAAGCTCTTCTCTTGTAAGAGGAAAGCCCCGACTTAACTCAGTTGCAGATTCAATACCCTGCCTATAGTATTTTTCTGGTCCCGTTTGAAGATAAGTTGCCAACCGGATTGATTTATCACCTTGGACTGCTCTTCTTATGAATTTGTATTCGTTACGAGGATGTCCTTCGACATACAAAACATCAAGAGCCGCTTTTTCGCTATTATCAACCAAGAAACTATACTTGTTATTCTCCTCAATAATCTCACCAGGCTGCAATTCTGCATGGAATTCATAGACAATTTGCTCAGGTCTTTCTGGAGTAATTTCTAGCTCGTAGCGGCGCGTAGTGCCCGGCACTCCCAGAGTGACTATCTCAGAGGCGACTACTTCGTCTCCATCCTTCACAAAAATTTCAATTTCTTGCCCTTCAAAACCTTGATGGTTAATCCCAGCTTGAACCGTAAAAACTGATCCCTCCAGAACTGTTTTTACGCTGCTAACATCAACGATCCCTATATCTTGAGGGATGGATTCCTGACCAACACCCACTGTGAATATCGGAATCTTCCTAGCCCCTAAATCCTGTGCAGTAACAAGCGGGTCTGTGTCACTGCTGTTATCAGCGCCATCACTTAAAAGAATCAAACCACCCAACCTTAACCCGCTAAGCTGATCATCCACGTAATTTAACGCCTGATCAATCGATGAGGTCATTCCTTCTTCAATTAAGTCATCAACACCCGCAATCCGTTGCGTTTCACCATCAAATCGGAAAGTTCTAATCTGGAAAGATTCCGATAAATTTTCTATTAAGCCATCATTATAAAGGGCATTTTCAACTCCGCTTGCTCTTGTCTGCCCACCATCTAAATCTCCGATAGACATACTTTGAGAATCATCAATCAATATGCCTAAATAAGTTTCTTGAGGCGAAGTTTGTATTGTTGTGACTACTGGCCTCAATAAACAAAACAAAATTAGAACAAGAACGCTTCCTCGCATGGCTACAAAAAATATTTTCCAAGGAACGGAAATAGTTCTTGTAGTTTTCAGGTAAGTCGCCCATACCAAAAAGTAGATA
>CACJAW010000069.1 GCA_902591495.1 uncultured Pseudohongiella sp. | reverse complement strand
ATTGATGACCCAGAGATATTACATCTCCGCTCAACTATGTACTCAACCGCATTTCTAAATTCTGTATCTCTTCTTAAATCGTACCTGTCCAGTCCTGCTACGTCTGCATAAACTGGTGTAATTTCTTCTACAGAAATATCTTGCCTAACAAACCAAACGATATGCTCCTTGCTAATATATATCTTGGTCTTGTGAAAGAATCACTTTCCCGTCATAACCATATTTTTTTATCTCTTCTACTGGAGCTTCGGGTCTAAGTGGCGATGTATAATTTTGCACATGATAGAGAACAAGTAACTTTGGCTTTGCTTCATTTGCAATTTCAGCGAGATCTTTAGTATTGGCATGATAGTATCCAATTATATTGCCAAAATTATGACGATCTTCCTTTCCACCATTTGCCCAACCGGCTGTGTCTTGACCTTCGATAGTTACGACTTCATGAACTAAAATATCAGCACCTCTACTTGCCTCAATTATTCCTTTGTTCTTGACAGTATCCCCAGAAATTGTCACAACTTTATCTGGGGTGGTAACTCGATAGGCATAGCTTATTGGTATTGTGGTATGTAAAGTCCGATAAGCCTCAATTTTTACATTTCCATCTTGGTAAACTAGTCCAGCTTTTGGCACATTATGTCCTACCGCACGCCAACCAGTATCATTATCTTGACCCAAGCCATATTTTCTTGAGCCTACATCTTCTCTATAAGCCTCTGTCAGATGTTTAACCATATTGTCAGTTCCAGGAGGTCCCCATACCTCTAGAGGAGCTTCACGACCTAGTGCCCAAGGTAGAAGTATTAGGCTTGGTAGACCAACAACATGATCTGAATGTAAGTGAGTAATAAATACTTTGGAGATATTACCACTTTCTAATGCTTTGACAGTCCCACCATATTTTGGTGTAGCTGCACCAGTTGCCTGCCAAACCCCTGCACCAGCGTCAAATAAATACGGCACATCATTAACAATAATAGCTACAGATGGGCCAGATCGCTTTGGATCAGGGAACGGGTTACCTGATCCTAGCATGACGACTTTGGTGATATCAGAATCTGAATAATCTTCAGCTAAAGATAAACTTCCAGAGATAATGAATAAAAATACAATAAAATGAATTATCGATTTGAAAAAAAACATTTACTTATACCTTCATTTTATTTGTGAAAAGAAGAGTAGTGTGATTGTTGTTATTAGTTTCTTCATATTTATACCCAGAAGATACTATAGGTATCGGCTAGGGGGGAAGCGGGGGGTAGTAAAAGGTGACCGTAAATTTGCTGTCTATGTGTAGTGTTTTTAGTATTAATTTAATGGTTTAAAAACTACTGAAAACCATCGCAAAAACTACTGAAAAACTACGCATAACTCGATTTTGCTGTTTGTAAGCTATTGATTATTAAGGCATTTAACTAGCCCATTGAGCTATTGGGCAATTTTTTCTTCTTTATAATCAGTTACTTACAAAGGTGAAATCGCAAAACGACACAGCAATTTGACGGTCGGGCATTCTAAGCTAATTAATGCCTAATTGACTACTGTTCGCATTAACTATTGCAGTATGCACAATTCGACTCTGCGTCCTACTTATTAGCTCTTACTTACGCGGTAAAAATCAGCATTATCTTTAAAATTACATATAGCTCGATTCAGCTATGATCGATAGCCTAAACAGCGACAACGTTATTTGCACATGGCCCTTTCTGGCCTTGTCCAATTTCAAATTCTACTTGTTGACCATCACTGAGAGTTGCATATCCACCATCACTTTTAATTTCCGAATAATGAACAAATAGATCTTTGCCACCATCTTCAGGAGTAATGAAACCGAAACCTTTATCAGCGTTAAACCACTTTACTGTACCTTTACTCATGTCTTTTTTCCTTAGCTTTGTTTATTGTTTAATGACTTTGATTATTTTGCTACGATTCAGTGTGCCGCCTGACCGCTTTTGTTTAATATCACGTTAAACCCTCATAGTAGCATTTTGTTTACTCAGGAATATATATGATTACATATAACCGTTTATTGTTTCTATCGATCAAGTTTTTACTTTTGATATTGTTTTTATCTCGATCCGTATTAGGAGCTGAGGGTGATACAGGTGATATTCAAAATGATGTAATGGATGTTACACTATTTAGAGGCGCAGCGAATAATACATGGTTCGAAGTTTATTTCAATGCACAGCCAATTGAGGGGGCTGAAAAAGTCGAGATGGAAAGTCTCGAAATTAATCTAAGACCAGAGCGTGATGTTACTCTTTACGTTGAAATCTTTAACCCAAGCGCACAGATTCCGTTAATTATCACGCCAGGAGGTAATGGCGATACCAACGGATTTGGAAGTTTTGCCAGAAATGTCGCCGCTGCGGCACCTGATTTAAAAGTAATTATTTATGATCGACGAAATTTGGGTCGGTCAGAGATTTCTTTTGGTTCCGAACCGCAAATGGTCGAAGAGGGAGAGGATTTGCATGTTTTAATTGATCGTCTTGGTGTCGCACCAGTGACAGTATATGGTATGTCGTCGGGTGGTCGTTCTAATTTAATACTCTCTGCTCGTTATCCAAGCGACGTGGCTGCTTTAGTGTTGGCTCCATTAACAGGTGGGCCTCTAGCTTCAGCTAGATTGTCCGAGGAGTACTTTCTTAAATATCTTCATGATGAGCAACTTGTGACGATGGACCATATTTCTGATGAGCCGATTAATACAATAGAGGATCTAGCTGAAACTCCTTTGTGGTCAGCATATTTAGAGCGCAATTCGACGGCTAAACAGCAGCGATTTTTTGATCAAAATATTGATGATTTTCTCAAAGCTATGAAAACCTCTGGAGAACACCTCAAAGCGACAGGAGATCAAGTGGCACTTGGTATGAGTGACAATGAGCTACCAAAGTTAGAAATCCCTTCGACACTTATTCTTCATCATGGTTCTTATATAGATTATTTGCACCCGATTACAAATACTAGAGCAGCGACAACTTTGATTCCGAATTCATCTTTTGCATTTGCTCCATATCTGCCTGAGATAATTGATGTGCTTTTACCTTTCGTTAGAGAGCATACCCATTAACTGAATCCACACGTCTAAACTGACTTTCTTCATATAATTGATCCGCGGAACAGATCTTAATTCTTCTCAGTCTTAGCACGTTGAGCATTCAGATACTGAACGAGCGTTAAGGCTTCAGCCGGATCCATCCGTCCGATTGGTGAGTTGCTGTAGGTGGACATAATGACCTTACCGCTTTTGCTAATTACAAACTCGCTAGGTTGGATATGATCACGGCGCTCTTCCCACCATGATCCTAAGGCGTCACCATCGGTTCGAGTCATACCATACGCAACAGGGAAGCCTAAGTCTTGTGACACTTCAGCTGTTTGTTCCTGCGTATCAACGGTTCCCGCAAATATACTTACACCTTCTGCTAAAAACGCTTCACGGCGTTCTTCATAGCCAGCTAATAGCCGGCGACAATAGGGTCACCAATGTCCTCGATAGAACAGCGCGATGGTCATGGGTGTCTTCAGAGCGTCTGGCAACGAAAACGTATCACCATCCGCCAAGTCGAGTGATAGAGACGGAAAATAGTCTCCGGGATTTAGAAAATTAGGCACGTAAGATTTACTCCTTTGATGATGCGATATCGTAACTCAATCTTTTATACAAGAACCATCACTATTCATTATTCGAGTTGAAGACAAGTCTGTGTAGGTGAAAAAAATTCCATTTGCTAATTCCTCGACTATGATTTGGAACAAAGTGTTATTGTCTTTCCAAGTACAAAAATAACCCCCGTAAGAGCTGTATCTGCAAGTCCCAACCAAGCCTTTAGGTGTTATCCCCCCGAGATTAAAACCCCGGGATGTATCGATGACCATGTTCACGGATTCGCTTTTGACATCACTAATCCAGGAATTAGAGGAATCCTTATGCAAGTAGAATTGTTTTTCGCTTTGACAAATATAATTTTCAGCAAACGACTCCGATGCTGAACAGAGAACAATCATTGTCAATAAATTTCTAATTTTAAATCCAGACATTAAAGATATGCACTTTTTTATCGTAACATGGAAGATACTATAGGTATTTATACTCGTGGAAGTGTTGTCAATAACTATTCGACGGAATAATTACCTTTTATAGCATTCTAATCTAGCGGCGCCAGGACGGAGAAGCCATTTTTGATAACCTAATTTGATCTAACAACAGAATAAAACCGTTTTAGACCCATGGAATCCAAATCATATTATGCAAAAATAACAGCGTTAGTTGTCTTCTCGGTTGCTATTGGCTTAATTTATGGAACCGCAAACTCTCAGGAGACCGAAATTATGGATACGCTGATTCTCTCTGAATTCACCGGAGATAGTCTGAATTTGGGTTGGTATATTCAAAACGATGACGTTATGGGGGGGCAAAGCCAGGGTAGATTTGAGATAGTGTCAGACGAGCTAATTTTTTCAGGCAATACCAATACAGATGGTGGTGGGTTTAGCTCAATTCGCACCCATCCTCTTCAGCTTAATCTATCTGATCGCTCTGGTATAAGAGTTAAAGTTAAGGGTGACGGTCGTAGTTACACCTGGCATTTACAAACAGATGCTCGATGGCGCGGACGGTCAGTGAATTATTGGGCTGATTTCAATACCTCTGCGGATGAAGTGACGTCAGTTGATATTCCTTTTACAAGTTTCGTTCCACAATTTAGGGGTTTTAAACTCAATGGTCCCGAGCTTAATACGAAACAGATTACTCAATTAGGCCTGTACATTTATGATAAAAATGATGGCCCTTTTGAGCTTATTTTGCTGAGCGTTGAGGCTTATTAGAAAAAGACAAAGTTTTTTGCGAACGCAAGTGGAGCGCTGTAGAGCATTTCAAGCTACTTAAAAACCATCAACGCCTAGTCCCCGGATAAAATTATCTACAAAAACTTCTCGATTTTGCCTTTGAGCATTTTGGCCGTTTCGATATTTTGCATAGTCCTGCAGTCTCATGTTGTTAGGGGCAGGTTTTCTGGCAGGGGGCTTGCGTAACTGTTTCTCTATATTTGAAATTACCGATTTATCGGAGCCTTGATTTTTTTCATCGACTGCAACACATCCGGTAAAGGAGATAAAGAATATGATTTTCAGAGCTGTTATAAAGTTTTTCGTATTCATATTAAGCTTATAGTAAACACTCTTCCATCCAAGCAATGCAATGAAAATATAGGTTTTAGTTACTGATTGGAAATTCCGTCTCGTGTATAAATAAGTTTATTGCCTGCAACAAATTGCTGCTGTTATTAGATACTACAAAAACTGACTCTTCGCGTTGTCCTGGCGTAAGATCGTGGTGATCAATAAGAACAACTGATGAATCATGAGAGGGGATGACTTCACCAGAAAGTGTATAGTATTCAGCTTCCGCAATTGCGTCGAGTTTTCCTGCTTCAAAATTATCATATAGTTCTGGAAATGTGCTGGTTATCTCAATTACCACCCCCTCAATAGCGCGGTTGATTAAGTCTCGCTCGGCAGCCATTCCAGCGACTGCGCCAACTTTTCTGCCAACAAAATCATTAAGAGTTTTAAACTTGCCTTGATCTCTCGCCTTGATTCTGAGTGCTCTTCTTTCATATAAAAATGGATCAGAAAAACTTGCTCCAGGATGTGCTCGGTCTGCGAAACTCGCTACATTTGTCGCTACGAGATCAACTTTGTCAGAGCTTGCGAGAAGCCAAGATTCATTGAAAGGAACCACGACCCACGATAGCGATAACTGATTTTTATCTGCGAACTCTTCGATGTATTGACGAATCCACAACTGCGGGTCGAACTCACTTTCTGGTGCTTCCGTTGTAACTGCCACAGTAAGTGTGCCTGCAGTCAGTGTGTGAATTTCCTGTCCGAAAGCAAAATCGGTGGT
>CACJAW010000068.1 GCA_902591495.1 uncultured Pseudohongiella sp. | reverse complement strand
TAACACGATTGAGTGATGAGTGATAAAGAGTTTGATATTGTTATTTTTGGGGCCACCAGTTTTGTTGGTCAAATTCTTTGCAGATATCTGGTTAATGACAGTCCTGAGCCAGATTTGAAATGGGCAATTTCCGGACGATCTCAACTTAAACTGAGAGAATTGAAATCAAGTCTAGGTAAGGGAGCTCAGGCTGCCCCCATTCTTGTCGCTGATTCTTTTGACGAAATCGCTTTAAAAAATCTTTGCGCACGGACAAATCTTATCATCAGTACGGTTGGACCTTATGCACTTTACGGGGAAACTCTTGTAAAGGTGTGTGCTCAATCTGGTACAGATTATTGTGATTTGACAGGAGAGCCTCAGTGGATAAAACGCATGATTTCTCTTTATGAAGATGATGCTAAGAATTCGGGTGCGAGAATTGTTAATTGCTGCGGATTTGACTCAATACCTTCTGATATCGGTGTGAAGTTTCTTCAGAAAGAAGCATTTAAAAAATTTGGAACTAGATGTGACAAGGTAAGACTCCGTGTTAAAGCCATCCGTGGTGGACCGTCTGGTGGGACTATAGCAAGTGGGATAAATACCCTAGCAAGTGCTTCCAAAGATAGTGATTTGATGCGGGAGTTGAGGGATCCATATTCACTGTGTCCGCCTGGCCACCGAAATATGGTTAGACAAGATGATATCAGTCTAGCTTACGATAATGAGTTTAAATCTTGGGTTGGTCCTTTTATCATGGCCACGATTAATACACGAGTTGTGCTTCGCTCTAATGCTCTGATGGAGCATCCTTACGCTGTGCAATTTAAATATGATGAGGGATTTCTTACTGGCGATGGAATTAAAGGACAAAAACGAGCTAAACGATTAGTAAGATTGTCAAAAATCTCAATGGGGCTACTTTCTATTCCGTTTGTGAGGTCTCTCTTAACTCGTTATGTTTTTCCCAAACCAGGAGAAGGACCTTCGTTGGATGAACAAAATTCTGGATTTTACGATTTTAGATTTTTGGGCCGGACTCAACATGGTGATGAGATAAGAGTAAAAGTATTAGGCGATAAAGATCCTGGTTATGGTTCTACGGCTAAAATGTTAGCACAGGCTGGGATAAGTCTTGTTAGGGATATTAGTAAAAAAGAAGTATCAGGTGGTTTTTGGACTCCAGCATCGATTTTTAATGATGATTTTACTAATCGATTGATAATGAATGCAGGATTATCCTTCGAGGTTTTGTCAACGGTAAGAGGTTAGTTTGGATCAGAAATCCTTAATTGCGTCTGAAATTAAAGACGCAAAATTGTTTGCACATAGAAGTAGTGACTATCACCTTTATCCACTAGGTCCATATATGGTCCAGCATCAATCCAGACATAACCGCTATCGATAGTAAGTCGGTTAGGCATAATGTGCCAACGAACCCTAGTTTCAAATTGATTTCCTAAATGATCTTCGCCCAAATTACCTGGGTGTTTATATCGAGTTGTTCGCCACCCTTGAGCACTCTCTGCTAGGGATGGCCGCTGCCATCTTACATAGGCATCTATATTCGTTGCTGGCTGAAAATTCAACATTATACCTGGAGAACTTGTATTCACTCGCTGGAAAGCTCGGAAAAGTCCTGTAGGTCCAAAATCTGGGCGTGGGACGCCAAACATATGATCAAGCTCGTTAGACTCATCGTCCAAAGGATCTTTATCCCCGCTGCCATAGTGGTACAAAAAACTGACTCGCGGCTGCCAGCTAGCGTCGAAACTGTAACCAAAAGACAGGTGGAAGTATTTGGCCCTGTGGTCAATTTGTTGTGACACTTTATCTAGCGCTGGCGCATCGCCAAATTGATACACGGATTCTAGATCATAATGCCAAGCCTTTGGTATTGGATTTCGGAATAGACGGGCACCAGTTGTTAGAACTTCAAAGCGCTGATTTGCAGGCCGGTCGCGTTTCTCATCTGCCCCTAATAGGTATAGTTGCAATGAGTCTTGCTCGGTCAATTTTGTTGTGATGTACGCACCCCAAAAAATATCTTTAGATTGCTTGTCGATGCGAGGATCATTGTCGATCCAATCGCCGGAGACACGCCTTTTTGTGGGGCGAGTGTAAAAAAGCTCCATCGATGTTCTGTTATTTTCCAATCTTGCTTGCACTCCCGCGAAAGAGTTAATTGTATTGCGAAAGCGATTTCTTGCCACGAATCGACGGCTACCTTGATCCATAGTGAAGCGTCCGAACCGGATGAACCCTCGATTCTCTTCTTTAAATAAGTTGGAAAGTGGCATTGTTACGTTCGCTTGGAGTATATCAAGCGGGTTACTTATAAGGCTATCGAGGGGCGAGTCAGAGTCCGTCAAGTAGGTTCTCATATCAGCCAACTCTGCGGTTATTGAAAACTTCTCTCTAATTACTTCAGCTTTGAGTGTATTTCGCCACTCGAAGCCCTGATCGCTACCATCAACACCAGCTCGAAACTGCTCGTCCAAGTGCTGCATTCTGCTTTGTTGCTCAAAACTTAGCTTCAACCAATCGGATGGGTTTGAGATAGGCTCAGCAACTGCAGAAAAATGGACCATTATCGAAAAAAAGATTATTAGTTTAGATCTATACTGTGGTCTATCTCTTTTTGATTTATGCAGGTTCAAACTAATCAATGCCTCTTTACTTTTTTGCTTGTACTAGGAAGATTCTATGTTTTAAAACTTCAAAGTACTCTGAGCGCCACGTCGAACATTCTCTTTATTTGTATGCTACTCTAATTCTCTTCTCTTAGAGCAATATTTCTATCTCGGCTCATTGTATTCATATGGTCAAGAGTCTGGGATATCTGGAGAACTCTCCTGCTCATCGATTGTAACAGTTTTTTGTAGCACTAATCATGCATATTCCTAAGATAACGCTTCAATCGCGTTACATTTCGGGAGTACTTTGCTTTTAGTTGTAGGAGATTAGCTTGTTTTGCAGTCATTCTATCGCTCTGTGGTGACTAATTTATTGAAGAATCAGTATATTTCAAGTAGTGTTTTTCGGAAGTTATAGCTTCACGTAGTTCTGTATTATTATGCAAAGACTTTTTTGAGAAACGGTGGCACATTTGATTAACCCATTATTACTTTATGCAGCCCAAATAGTATCTATTTTATCCGTTTTGCTCCTAGCTACCGGTTACTTCAAAACAGACCCTAGCTCAACTAGCTCTAAAATTTTTGCGACCCTTTCAGTATTTGTTGTTTTCTACCTCCTCAGTGGTATGGATGCGGATCATATCGATTCACAATTTAGATTGAATTTAGAGTCTTGGCAGGTGCTCATCAATCTTGGTGTCAGCGCGATACCTGGCTTGTTTATGGTTTACTGTTTTCTCATTTTTCAGGAAGGTGAAAAGTTCCCTATTCCACTTGGCATTGCTTTTTCTTTACAGGTATTTTCGGACTTTATTGTGGACTCGATGCTTCGGGTTAACGATCGATTTGTAGAATCTGACTTGTTTGGTTGGTCGATAGTTGTTATGGATATTTTACAGCTAATATTCGTCGTGTTTGCGATCTATTGGACATTAAAAGGTTGGCGAGCGGACTTGGTGGCCGATCGAAGAATTCTGAGATGGTTTATTATCGGGCTTCAGGGAGCTTTGATTTTTGCTGTTGTCTTTCTTGAGAATTTTCTGTTAGTTGGAGGTTCCGAAAGTAATGCGCAAGGACAAGCAATAATAGTCTATTCCCTAGCGCTATTGACGCTAAGTATGCTTGTGGTAGCGCTGCGTTTTGATTTTGTTTCTCTGAGTAATGTAATTAGGAAAGTTGCAGAATCAACGTCTGAGGAGAGCGGGGCGCCTCTTAAGTTTGATGAAGATAGTTTTAATATTTTTAAAAAGGAGCAACTATATCGAGAGGCTGGCTTAACAATCGCTACACTTGCGCAAAAGCTGAGCATGCCCGAATACAGGTTACGCTCATTTATTCATAAGCAACTTGGATTCAGAAATTTTAATGCTATGCTCCATCAATATCGTGTCGAGGATGCTAGCAAACTGCTAATTGATAATGGTTCAATATCTGTACCAATATTGACGATAGCGCTAACTGTTGGGTATCAGTCTATTACTCCATTTAATAACGCATTTCGTAAAATTAAAGGAGTTACTCCTTCCGAGTACCGAAAGCAACATCAGTAGAGGTAATATTTTCAAAGCGTTACAAACAACCACACTGGGTTGCTAGATTTTAGCAGATACCTTGGTTATTCTTAAGGAATTCAGGAGTGTTATCTCGTATTTAGTGCTGTTTCAGATATTTCAACAATATCTAAGTGGGCATAAAATTTTGATTGGCGGAGGTTTGCGTGAACGAGCTTATCTACAATTTTGCAGTATGGTTAGATGATACAACGTATAGCGCTATGCTACACGAATCGTATTATATGTATAACTGGGTCGAATCGACCCACGTTCTTACCTTAATGGTTAGCCTAGGTATGCTGTTTTTAATTGATTTGAGGATGCTTGGTTATGCTTTTCCTGATGTTCCAGCCTCAAAGATTGCAGAGAGGCTAAATGTTCCTATGCTAATTGGTTTTACGGTGATGTTTGTTACCGGAATACTATTATTCTATGCCGTACCAGTTCGCAGTTCACAAAGTGTATGGTTCCGTATCAAGATGGTTCTCCTCGTAGCATGTGCTGTTAATGCTTTTTTATTTCACAAAAGGATGAATGAATCTGTATCAACCTGGGATGTTGAAGCACGAGCACCCGATCGAATCAGATTCGGAGCATGGCTTTCCCTTGGTTTCTGGTCGATTGTTGTAATATGTGGAAGATTCATTGCTTACGATTGGCTAGATTGTGTAAGAGATCAACCTGCCTTTATCGAATTTTTAGCGGGTTGCCTAGACGGGCAAACTCGATTCTGACCCCATTTTGAAAAACAGGAATTTTTGCAATGTTCACATCAATGCTAGGTCCTCATACTAGAACTATTCTAACCGCTTCGGTTGTTGGTATAACTCTTGTTTTCTACTTCACACTGATGTCCGATGCTTATGCATGGTCGTTTCCTTTTTTTGAATGGATGGAAACTACCTGGTTTGGAGTAATTGGAAAAACGTGGGGGGCAGCCTTCGCTTTTGTTCAAACTATACACTTGTTAAGTTTAGCATTATTAGGAGGGACAGTTCTTGCAGCAGAAGGAAGAGTACTAGGATTCCTCCTTACTGATGTATCAAGCAAGATCGTTATTGATCGCTGCCATGTGCTGTTAGTTTGGGCATTGGTTATATTAATTTCGACGGGTGTATTTATGGCTTGTGGAGTTGCATTGAAAGTTTATTACTTACCAGTCTTTTGGTACAAAATGTTGGCGCTTGGCGCAGGTATTTTGTTTCACTTTTACGTTAGAAGGCCATTGCTTAGGTTTGATTTAGAAGAGATCAATCCTATGATAGTCAAAATGACGGCTTTGGCGTCAATTCTTGTTTGGTTTATGGTGGCTGCTACGGGGCGTTGGATTGGTTTTAGTGGCTAAAATGAAACACGATTTAAATTATTAGATAGAGGTGGTGAAGCATGTCTCAAGATTCAAATACAGACCATAGTCAACAGACCATTAGTGCAGAATTGAGGGATTCTCAAAATTCTGCACTACTGGCAACCTCAACTATCATTATATTTTCGGTTATTTATTGGGCAATACAAATAGAGTCGGTTAAAGAACTCTTGTTGCTTGCATACGGATAGTCAGTGATTCTCGAGAAATAGTCACATACATCTATTCTACTTCATAGGCGAGTAATCAGTCGCGACCATATATTTGCGTTCCACCCCGGCCAGAATTTGACCATTGCGGTTAGATTCTTCCGCAACCCTATCCCATTCCGGATCAGCCCCAAACGCTTGCCATGAGGCATCGGCTGCCTCTTGGCTGTCGTGAGCAAGCAAGTAGACTAATATATCGTCCCTTTCGTCTTCGCTAGTTGGTGACCAAAAGCCAACGATTTCCATGCCATGCTTTCGGAAAATCCGAATGGTGTGATCTCTAAAACGAGCATGCAAATTATCGAGGTTACCTGGCGTTGCCTGATAAGTTCTCAACTCGAAAACTTTTTGATCTTGGGCGGATGCTGTAAAGAAGGTGCCGATAATTACACCAACCACAGCTGAAATAATAGCAACTGGCAGTGATTTCCGAATGTGTTTCACATTATACTCCTATGGATAAAATCTATTAGACTGTCGCTGGAGTATAGTAGAAGACTATATGTATTTCACGAAAAATCTATAATCCACTCAGG
>CACJAW010000067.1 GCA_902591495.1 uncultured Pseudohongiella sp. | reverse complement strand
GATCTACTTTTGGATAATTCAGGATAGAAACCAAATATTTCAGTCTTAACTATATTAAGGATTTCAAAATGATTAAAAGATTTCTGGTGTTCGTTTTCAGCGGGATCGCATGGATCGCGAGCTCATCAATTTTTGCACAAACAAGCACCATTAACGAAGTATTGCAGTGCACTATCAAACCAGGTTATTCAGTTGATGAAATAGTAACTGTTGGAAGAGCGATCCCACGGAATGAAAATGGTCCTAACCTTGTTTTCTATCGAGAACCGATAGTTGCTAACCCTTCACGTGCTGGCAGCATAAATGTGGTCAGACACTGGGATAATTTTGAGCATATGATTAGGGGATTAGAGTCACAAACTCCGTCTGGCCCAAGCAGACACTTCTTTACCATGGTTGACTGCGCTGGAACTCGAGCAGTGGCTAGGGTAATGGGAGGAATAACTGAGCAGGGTCAAGGGAATCCTTATCAAGGTGGTGATGTTGACCTTAGTTATGTGGCAATGCGTCAGTGCGAATTGAAACCGGGTAATGATATGCAAGATGTGCAAAGAGTTTTGAGAGACTTCGACCAAGAAAACAGACAACCGGGCGATCGTTCTGGTTTTGGCTTTCTTCAAATGATTGCCAGCGGTCAAGAAGGCCTCATGAACAGTTCGTTTATAATACGCATAATCGGACAAAACCCGACAAACTTCGCGAAGAGACTTGATTCCCAAGCTTGGAATGTTCCTCAAGATTCTGATCCAGCGATTTGCGGAAACTTATCCTTATGGCGCAGTCATGTAATACATTGGGGCAATTAGTGACTATTCCTAAGAATAAAGTTATGTTGAGATTATTTAACAACTAACTAGGTAAAGTTCCATGGCAAGACCCTTTCCTGACCACCCGAATCTAAGGGGTGGTTACGCGCCCATTCAAATGGAGTGCGATGCACCCGATTTAATCATCGAAGGTGAGATCCCACCTGAACTAGAGGGCACCCTTTATCGGATTGGTCCTAATCCACAGTTTGCGCCACGCGGACCGTACCATTGGTTCGCTGGTGATGGCATGATCCATAGTTTCGAAATAAGAAATAGTCGAGTTTCTTATAAAAACAGATGGGTACGAACCACTAACTGGACGCTTGAGAGGGCTGCTGGAGAAGCACTATTTTCCCCCCTTAACCCGATGCTAAATGACCCCAGCGTTGCCAAGATAAAAACCGATGGAATAGCAAATACAAACGTCGTTTGGCACGCAGGAAAGTTATTTGCCTTAGTCGAGTCACACGCCCCATTTGAAATAAGTCCTGAGGATTTAGGTTCCATCGGACCATGGGATTTCAACGGTAAACTCACAAGTGCTATGACAGCCCACCCAAAAATCGACCCAGAGACGGGTGAGATGCTGTTCTTCGCTTACAATGCTGACCCAAAAGAGCGCATATCCTCTCGTATGGCTCTGCATAAGGTAGATAAAAATGGTGTCCTGACTAGCAGCGAATTTTTCGACGCTCCCTACTCAGCTATGGTTCATGACTTTATAACCACACGAGACCATATCATTTTCCCAATTATGCCGCTGACAAGCTCTATGGAGAGGGCAATGCAGGGCGAATCCTTGTATGCGTGGGATCCTACCAATAGGAGTTATATAGGCATAATGCCGCGGAGTGGTTCGGTTTCAGATATTAAATGGTTTGAAGGCGATCCAGCATACGTCTTTCATCCAATGAATGCTCACAACGATGGGGATAAAATTACTTGCGATGTATGCGAGTATGAAGAGGCACCGTTATTTCCTCACGCAGATGGCTCTGAACCAGACCCTGCTAAAAGCACCGCAAATCTTACTAGGTGGACCTTCGACTTAAATGCGAATACCAATACTTATAAACGAACTCAAATTGACAACACCATTTCTGAGTTTCCCAGATTAGACGAAAGATTTACTGGTCTGAAATACCGTCATGGTTACTTTGCATGCTCAGTCGAGGGGGGCGCAGTAGGAAAACGCTACAATGGTCTTGGCAGAATAGATCACAACAGAGACAAAGTAGAAATTTATTCGATGAGTGAGCAATTCGCCGTTTCCGAGCCTGTCTTTGTGCCCCGAACCGAGAAATCTCAAGAGGGTGAGGGGTTTCTCCTAGCCACGGTCTATGATGCTGCAATAGACAAAAGTTTCCTTTTAGTGCTGGACGCAGAAAATATTGAAAAAGGTCCCATAGGTAAAGCTATGCTTGATCATCGTGTACCATTCGGCTTCCATGGTAATTGGAAACCGGGCAATTTGCAGTAATACTTACGTCAAAATGATTTTTGGCAGGTTTATTAAATCGAATGATAACTTAAAAAGAGGTATTAAAAATGATTCTCGTCAACTTGCAACTTGCCGTCAAACCAGATCAACTAGATGCGATGAAAACAAGATTCATTCATGAAGTCTTGCCAGATACCAGGAATTATTCAGGATGCAGTGCGTTGTATATGACAGAAAATATAGACATTCCGAATCAAGTCGAATTTGTCTCCATTTGGGATTCTAAAGAACACTACGATACATATCTGAACTGGCGCGATGAAACAGGGTTACTTGCAGAAATGGCTGAAAAGTACCTAGAAGCCGACCCTGTATTCAGATTTCTAGCAATAGAAAAAGAATTTTAAGTCACACAAACCAAACGCGGAGATAAAAATTATGAGTGAAAAAGTTGCAGATTTTGAGTTAAAGCATAAAGCATCAGCTTATTCTGAAGCCGAAAATGGGAAACTAATTAACATTTCTAATTGGGAAACTGACGCTGACATGGACGTATATGGAGCTGTTTACGGTAGCTTAAGAGTTGTACATGATATTAATGACCCAGATGCAGACACTGGCGAATGTTCTTGGGCCGGTGAAGGTTTCCTCCCCGATGGCACTAAAACAATTGGTTTTCTATCCGGCACTTGGGAAAAAGCGGGCAAGCATGTTTGGAAATTGAGCATGACAGGGAAAGACTCCGCAGCTGGAAATACGCGAGTTGAAAGCACTATTGCTCTAGAGACGCTTACGTGGACTGGGACCGTTTATAAAGCATAAATAATCTTTAGGAATAAAAAAAGAGGCCTGAACACGTGGCCTCTTTTTACTTCAATCAAGAAAAATTGGTGGAGCCATGCGGGATCGAACCGCAGACCTTCTGGATGCAAACCAGACGCTCTCCCAGCTGAGCTATGGCCCCACTTTTCCCTCTCAAGCGATCAAGCAATAGAGGTGAGCACTTACATGAACGGCTCGAGTATCTCTTTAAGGAGGTGATCCAGCCGCAGGTTCCCCTACGGCTACCTTGTTACGACTTCACCCCAGTCATGAATCACAAAGTGGTGAGCGTCCTCCGAAGTTAGACTACCCACTTCTTTTGCAACCCACTCCCATGGTGTGACGGGCGGTGTGTACAAGGCCCGGGAACGTATTCACCGCGACGTTCTGATTCGCGATTACTAGCGATTCCGACTTCATGCAGTCGAGTTGCAGACTGCAATCCGGACTACGAGACGTTTTATGAGATTAGCTTCCCCTCGCGGGTTCGCGACCCTCTGTACGTCCCATTGTAGCACGTGTGTAGCCCTACTCGTAAGGGCCATGATGACTTGACGTCGTCCCCACCTTCCTCCGGTTTGTCACCGGCAGTCTCCCTAGAGTGCCCAACTAAATGATGGCAAATAGGGACAAGGGTTGCGCTCGTTACGGGACTTAACCCAACATCTCACGACACGAGCTGACGACAGCCATGCAGCACCTGTCACTCGGTTCCCGAAGGCACCAATCCATCTCTGGAAAGTTCCGAGGATGTCAAGAGTAGGTAAGGTTCTTCGCGTTGCGTCGAATTAAACCACATGCTCCACCGCTTGTGCGGGCCCCCGTCAATTCATTTGAGTTTTAATCTTGCGACCGTACTCCCCAGGCGGTCAACTTAGTGCGTTAGCTGCGCCACTAAAAGGATTACCCTTCCAACGGCTAGTTGACATCGTTTACAGCGTGGACTACCAGGGTATCTAATCCTGTTTGCTCCCCACGCTTTCGCACCTTAGCGTCAGTATCGATCCAGGGGGCCGCCTTCGCCACTGGTATTCCTCCACATCTCTACGCATTTCACCGCTACACATGGAATTCTACCCCCCTCTACCGTACTCTAGCCTGCCAGTATGAGATGCAGTTCCAAGGTTAAGCCCTGGGCTTTCACATCTCACTTAACAAACCGCCTACGCGCGCTTTACGCCCAGTAATTCCGATTAACGCTTGCACCCTCCGTATTACCGCGGCTGCTGGCACGGAGTTAGCCGGTGCTGCTTCTGTAGGTAACGTCAATCTGCAAGGGTATTAACCTTACAGCCTTCCTCCCTACTGAAAGTGCTTTACAACCCTAGGGCCTTCTTCACACACGCGGCATGGCTGGATCAGGGTTGCCCCCATTGTCCAATATTCCCTACTGCTGCCTCCCGTAGGAGTCTGGGCCGTGTCTCAGTCCCAGTGTGGCTGATCATCCTCTCAGACCAGCTATGGATCGTCGCCTTGGTAGGCCTTTACCCCACCAACAAGCTAATCCAACGCAGGCTCATCCAATAGCGCAAGGTCCGAAGATCCCCTGCTTTCCCCCGTAGGGCGTATGCGGTATTAATCCGAGTTTCCCCGGGCTATCCCCCTCTACTGGGCAGATTCCTACGCGTTACTCACCCGTCCGCCGCTCGACGCCTGGAGCAAGCTCCATCGTTTCCGCCCGACTTGCATGTATTAGGCCTGCCGCCAGCGTTCAATCTGAGCCATGATCAAACTCTTCAGTTTAAGTTTGATATGTAGCTACTGCCCTATACTCGATAGAACAACAACCACAAAAGTTGTGCTCAAAGATTGCAAACTACTGTGTTGGTACATCGAAATGCACCAACGCCTATTTCAATAAATGAATAAACGCAGTTGCTTACTTTGAAAGAGCCTCAATCATTCAATACTTGCAAAACAAGTATGAAACAGCGATTAAGACCTAATTAATTAGATCTCTTACCCTACAAGCAAGCACCCACCTCTATTGCTTGATCTACTTTTTTAAAGAACAAAAACCCATGTGCCTAATGACACAAAGCCGGCGTATTATACGCCCAATACAGAGACTGGCAAGAAACTTAAGCAAAATTGAATTTTAGTTTTCGAAAGATTCGATAACCCAGCAAAATTGCGAGCAAAACGCCATAAATTACAGCCTCAGTAACATCAGTACGTAATATCCACAACAGATGTACTATTGCCAAAATGCTGGCTGCATAAACAAACTTATGCAATCTCTTCCAATTTTTTCCCAATCTTCGAACCATGGAGTTAGTTGAGGTAACACCGAGCAAAAATAGAATTACATAGGCCAGAAAGCCGACAGTTATATACGGTCTTTCTACCAATTCTTCAGCGATGGCAAGCCAGCGAAATCCCAATATAAAAGCCATCCATGAGAGAAAATGAATGGACGCATAGAAAAATGCAAACAAACCAATCATTCTTCTGAGTCTCGCAATTTCTGCCACTCTAAAAATTTGTCTAAAAGGAGTAATAGCGAGTGTCAAAAGCAGAAAACGAAGCGCCCACTCTCCTGTTTCAATCGAGAGAGCCTGAGCCGGATCAGGCCCTAAGTCATTTTGAAAAACTTTCGATAAGAGCCATATAAACGGCATAAGAGCCAAGAAAAAAATCACTGGCTTAACGAGTCTAACCATAGGAACCAAGTAAACTTATATCAAGCCTATCTAGTAATATCTAGCAAGGTCCATTCCATCATACATGTGAGCTACATGTTCGCCATAACCGTTAAACGTTTGTGTTTCGATAACACGTCTACTAAGTAATGTCTGAGGTAATCTTCGCTCCATGTCTTGACGCCATCTCGGGTGATGAACTTCAGGGTTCACATTTGCATAAAAACCATACTCGTTGGCCTGTAAATCATTCCACGTAGTATTCGGTTGCGTTTCACGAAAATTAATTTTCACAATAGACTTAATGCTTTTGAATCCATATTTCCAGGGCACCACCAGCCGCCAAGGTGCGCCATTTTGCGCCGGTAAATACGACCCATATAAACCAACAGCTATAAACGTCAATGGGTTTGTTGCTTCATCAATCCTTAAACCTTCACGGTAGGGCCAACTAACGATGGCAAACCGGGAATTTATGCCGGGCATGGAATCTGCGTCGACTATCGTTTCAAATTCAACGAATTTGGCCTTTGAAGTAGGCTCAAACTGCTTAATCAGGTCGGCTAGCGGAAATCCAATCCAGGGAATGACCATTGACCACGCTTCGACGCATCTCAATCGATAAATTCTCTCTTGCAGATCCATCGGTTTCATCAGATCTTCCAAGTCATATTTTCCTGGTTTTGCAACCTCACCTGTGATCTCCACAGTCCAAGGCTCAGTTTTGAACTCACCAGACCGCGTAGCCGGATCAGCTTTATTCATTCCAAATTCATAAAAATTGTTGTAGATCGTTACATCTTCATAAGGGGTCAGTGGCTCACCAGTAAAATAAGGTTCTGAATCTGGCGCAGGTTTTATGTTGCTAAACTTTGCTGCCCACCAAGCAGCAGGTGGTGTTCGGCGCATTGCTGCAGGGGCTCTGGCTTTTAAAGCGTCCCCGCCTTGGGCCATTGCAGTTAATGAACTCGCTATCCCAGCCGATCCGGCAATCAATTTGGTGCCGTTTTTAATAAAATCGCGTCGATTTAAATACACTGATTCTGGAGTAATTTCAGAGGGTTTAATATCGGACGGTTTCTTAATTATCATAATATTTTACCTGTAAGGGACTAAGTTATCGCCATATCTTCTATACCTAACGC
>CACJAW010000066.1 GCA_902591495.1 uncultured Pseudohongiella sp. | reverse complement strand
CCAAAAGTGGAGACTGGTGATTACGTCACCGCTGGTACGCGGTTGGGAGCGATAACCGATTATCATGGTAATGTGCTCGAAGAAATTTTCGCGCCTTCAGCTGGAATTTTGCTGATACTATTTGGTACTCCCCCAGTGAACAATGGCGACAACATTGTAGTGATCGGTGAGCTTTAGACGTTTCCGTGTAATACCTTGCTAAGTTGGATACATATATATTTCAACGGAGGTAAAGAGAGTCAGAATTCTGAATTAGGAAAGGATGGTCTGATCTTTTCTTAGTCTCAAGTAAGGTTGTGAGTTCGGATCAAGTAGCACCATTCGCTGCGCTAGTTATGAGATTAAGCAGCGTTTTTCTTCCATTAAATTCCTTTCAGACTAAGAATACTTTGCACGTGGAATACCGTAAAGAATAGTAAGGTAGTTTTCAGTCTAAATAGCGTAAGGTTGTATGACTCTTGTTTCTCGCTGATAATCATGATTTGTTGCGTCACAGCATTTTTGTTTAGTGATTAATAATCTTACTTACGCAATGATTAGTTTATGAATCTTTATGCTAGGGTGGAAGGGAGAAGACATGCTCATAAAACAAATACCGATACGAAACCCATTAAGTAACTATATGTACCTCTTGGGGTGCGAAAAAACTAAGGAAGCGATTGCAATTGATCCGTTAGAGCATGCCTTATGCTTAAAGACTGCAAATGACTTGGGTTGGAAAATTAAAACGGTGGCTAACACCCACCACCATCATGACCACATTGGGGGTAATGGGCCGGTAATTGATGCGACAGGCGCCGAACTTGTTGCACATACCGATGCTATGGACGCGATACCGAATGTTGACCGAGGATTAGGGGCAGGCGACATACTGAGTTGCGGTGAGTTTAATTTAAAAATTTTGGACACCCCGGGACACACGATGAGCCATATTTGCTTGCATTTTTTGGGGAATGAAAACGAGAAGGCGGCGCTTTTTTGTGGAGATACACTTTTTAACGCGGGTGTAGGTCGCTGTGATTTTGGTGGTGAGCCCAAGATTCTTTACAAAACCTTTGCAGAACAGATCTTTCCGATGGATGACAGCGTTCGCATTTTTCCTGGTCATGACTATATTGAAAACAATATAGAATTCACCTTGGATCGGGAACCTGATAACGCAACCGCAAGTTCGTTACGAGAGAAATTTAGGAATGGGCTTGATGCTGAGAGTTTCGTAAGCGATATTGGACTAGAGCGAGAGATAAACGTATTTTTCCGTCTTGATAGTCAGCAGGTTCGAGATGGTATAGCGTCTAGCCTTGATCTAGATGTTGCGGACCTGAACGACGAAAAGACATTCATTGGTCTGCGCAGTCTGAGAGATAATTGGTAGGCCGCAGAGTAGCTGCGTGCCGCACTTCATTTAGTTTACAAAAAACCTTGGAGACATAGATGTATATAAAAAAAGTAAAGTTAGTCCTAATGCGGGCCCTTTTCTGCATAAGTGCGCTTTTATTTTCCAAGGTGATTTACGCTGCAGAGTTTTCTCAGGTGCGACCGAGTAACGAGGAGTTTATGGAGCTCCCAGAGGCTAATTGGCTAAAAAATGGTGGAGATTTCTACAATAGAAACTTCTCGCAGTTAGATCAAATTAATACCTCAAATGTGGGTGACATGATACCAATCTGGCGATCTCATTTGGCTGGATCGGGAGTAGAGGCACGCTTTTCCGGAGAGGCTCAGCCAATCGTGCAGGATGGGATCATGTACATAATTACAGGTGCGGACGATGTGTTTGCATTAAGCGTCGAAACTGGTGAAATTCTTTGGAGTAGCTTTGCGAATCTGACTAGTGAAATTTCTACTGTTTGCTGTGGTTGGACAAGTCGAGGTGTTGCTATTGGCGAGGACAAGGTATTTGTTGGACAACTTGATGGGGTGCTGAAAGCTATTGATAAAGAGTCAGGTAATACAGTCTGGTCAATACAGGCGGAAAATTGGCAGGATGGTTACACAATAACGAGCGCACCCTTATATTTCGAGGGTCTTGTGATTACTGGATTTGCGGGCGCTGAATTTGCGGCGAGAGGAAGAGTTAAGGCATTTGATGCGTCAAATGGCTCTTTGGTTTGGACTTTCTATACTGTTCCAGGGCCAGGAGAGTTCGGTCATGACTCATGGCCCTCTGATAGCACTGCCTGGCAAACAGGCGGGGGCACAGTGTGGCATACGCCAGCAGTTGATCCAGAACTGGGTCTAATCTATTTCTCGACGGGAAATCCAGGGCCTGATTATAACGGCGCTATTCGCGCTGGAGATAATCTTTTTACGGCATCGATTGTTGCGATAGACGCCTATTCTGGTGAGTACCGTTGGCACTTTCAGCAAGTCCATCACGATATTTGGGACTACGATGCTCCGAATCCAGTGGTCTTATTTGATTTGGAATACGATGGAGTTCCGCGTAAGGGATTAGCTCAAGCCGGCAAAACCGGTTGGGTTTACATTTTGGATCGGGTTACTGGAGAGCCTTTAGTTGGAATTGAAGAAAGAGCGGTGCCTCAAGAACCAAGACAGGCAACGGCAGCCACGCAACCTTTCCCAGTCGGAGATCCCTTTGTAACGCAGACTCTGGATATTCCGCCTGAAGGTTTTGATCTCACCAATCAGGGCAAAATTTTCACACCATTTTGGGATGAGCCGATATTGCTAAAGCGTGGAGAGGCCAACTGGCCACCAAGCACGGTCGATCCAACGAAAGGTTACATGTATGTTTGTGCCGGTGAGAGGCAAGCGGCGTATTCAACTCAGACGGACACGGATTTAGCATCTTCGGGAGACAGATACACGGGAGGTTCTATGCGATTTGCGCCCGTCCCTACGACGGGTGTAGTAGCTGCGGTTAATCTGCGTGATAACAAAGTGGTTTGGTCACAACGTTGGCCAAGCAGATGTTACAGCGGATTGGTTGCTTCCGCCGGGGGCATTGTATTTGCGGGACGGAATGATGGCAGGTTTACTGCTATTGATTCTGAAAACGGGCGCAAGTTATGGGAGTTTATGACTGATGCAGGCGTTAACGCGCCACCCGCTATTTTCGAACACGAGGGTGAACAATATATCGCTGTTCTTTCAGCGGGCAACTTGCTTGCCGGCTCTAAACGAGGCGATAGCGTGTGGCTTTTTGGCTTGGAATCTTCAGGTATTGAATCTGCAATCGAAATTGATCAAGTAACGACACCATTATCTTCTGCTCAAGGCCAAGCTCTTTACGGTCAGAACTGCGTCTTTTGTCATGGAAGACGGGGTGAGGGAGGGCATAATGGTATGCCGCTCGAAGGGCTCGCAGAGTTTTCGACAAATTACGTGTCAGAGATAATTACTACTGGTCTCAATAATATGCCGTCGTTCGAGGAATTGCTAACGCCCCTTGAAATTAGTGTCATAGCGGAGCACGTGAGGACTTTAAATCAAGAGATTGCAAATCGGAATCGACCGAATCTCTGAGACTTGGGTACGAGTGGCATCAAACATTCTTTTCCATTCATTGCTCAATAGCCATTACCCAATAGCAGTTGTTAACTAAAGTATCGTAACTAGTAAAAATGTCATTAAACAATTGAGTGTAAGTGACGATTGGGGCATTTACTGGGCAACTTGGTTAGTGCCATAAATTATGAAAATGCGTCAGAGCACAGAAAATTCGAGCATATCAACTCTACTGCGTGTCAGAGAGCTTCTAATTCTCATTGGATTGCTATCATACGGACAGCTGGTCTCTGCAGGATCGCTTGCCTTTTCTTCTAGCTCTTATTCAGTCGCTGAAAATTCAGCGACGATCACGATTACGGTTAATCGTTCTGGGTCTACTGCGGCAGCCGCGTCAGTAACGGTGGTTTCAGAGAATGGGACTGCCGGGGCGGCAGATTTTGATTCAGTCTCGCAGTCATTGAGCTGGGGTATCGGTGATTCCGCGGCAAAAACATTCACGGTAGCAATCAAAGATGATGCGATCGTGGAGACTACTGAATCTCTCACACTCAAATTTACAGATGCCACTGGGGACGGGACAGGTGGAAACGCCACTATCAATATAACGGATTACGAGGAAGGCAAGCTCCAATTTTCGGCGTCAACGTTCAGTGGTCAGGAAAATAGCCTACAGGTTATTGCAACTATTAGCCGAGTATCAGGAACGAATGGGCCGGCTACTGTTAAGGTTAAGTCAAGCACCACCGAGACATCAACAGCGAGCAATACGGCTGATTATAACGATGTTGACACGACTATATCTTTTGCGAACGGCGAATCAAGCAAAACGGTGAGCGTAGTTTTGAAAAATGATAATGTGGCGGAATTGTCGGAATTTTTTGAGCTCACATTATCGTCGCCAACTAATGCTGTTCTAGGCACTGTTAAATCAACGACTGTTGAGATTAAGGACGCCGATTTGGATTTCACCAGCACCCTAAAGCTGCTAACAAAGACCGTAGATAATATCACGCAACCCAAGCTCGTAGATCTTACGCAGAATTCTATTTTCGACTCGAAGAAGAAAATTCTTGATCTTGTGAATACCATTCCAATTCTTACACTGACTGAACTTGAGGCAAAACAAGATCCTGACGGTCTCATGACGATTGATGTTGAAACTGACCGAGTTTATCTCAGACCTATCGCCATTAAACGCTCTTCAGTAGGGGCAACACCCAATATCAATGTAGGGGATGACATAAACTCCACATTTTCAACATCTCAAGGATGGTATTTAGAAGCGACACCAGCACTAGCAAATAAAGGATTGACTGTCCTGCAAAAAGAACTTGCCGCAATCTTTTTACCTGATTTGGTCATTGAAGATAACGGAAACATAACGATTCAAGTTGATCAGGGTGCTCCGCCTTTCGAACGGGATTCAGCAAATAACGTTGTAGTAAATTACAAATTCTATGATCGTTGGAATTTGAGGCCTTCAATGGTCTCAACAGTGTCTAGTGCCGCTGCAGAAGGATACGCGTTGATTAGACACCCAATGGATAAAGACGAAGTGGTGATGGTTGTAACCTATACAGAGGGGGATAGCAATCGTCAGCAGATTCTTAGCTCTGCCCCAATAAATGGACCAGAACTAATCCAAGAGCTTGCGACAAATGGTATAAGCAGATGTATTTTTAATCCTGGAGCGGGATGCCAGGTTGCCGTTGTTAATCCCAAGCAATTAAGTAACGGGATAGTAGTATTTGATGTAGAAGATACAAATGCTGATGGGGATAAACAAACTATTCAAATAAAACTCTTGAGTGATTATAAAATTCGTAAGACGCCCGATTTTGTGCCGTCTATGGTCGGGTTCACTGAAATTAATGATATAAATAAAGATTCATTTGTAGACTATAAGATGATCTACGCGAATGGGGAAGAACAGTACTTTTACCTGATTACTAGTATCGTAAAGTAGGATTCTTTTTAAAGCTATCTCTATCACTCTAGTATAAGAGGTTTTAGGATAATGATTAAGTTGCTAAAAATCATCGCACTAATTTGTCTCCTGGCAAATTGTACTGCGGGGAGAGATTATCTAAGGACTGCAGAGGCATGGATAGATCGTGATCTAATTATCACTGGTAAGGATTACCGTAATGTTTTAGATTCATGGATTGGCTATGATATGGATCTTCTTATCCGGCGTTGGGGTAACCCTACAGATAGTTTTCGTGCAAGAAATGGCAATAGTATCTATGTTTTTGGTCGAACCGACCAACGTAGCGAGCCTGCAAGAATATATAAGCATATTTTCAAGGCTCTGCCAGACACAACATACACTACAACCTTCAAAAGTAAGTACGGCTTTTCTGCATTGCCAGAGTATATCTCTTTAACTCGCAGAGGCCCCCTTGGTAACGAGGGTTTGAATTATTCATGTGAGACTATGTTTGAGGTGACCGAAGGAAATTTGATCACTCATTGGAGTTATCGGGGATTCGATTGTTATTGATGACCATTTAAAAGCACAGCGTAGTAAAGTACCTTTGGGAGAGAATCCTGCGTCTTTATGCAAGAAATAAAGCCTATAATTCCCTTTGCTCGGGATCAGGCTTAGGTATCTCCCAGGCGCTGTACTTAACGTTTGCTAAGTTTATGTAGTTTTCGCATAACATAAGCACTTTCCGTTTTACTTGACTATATTCAAAATCACCTTGCATCAATGTTTTTTTAGTAAATGTATCGACGCACTCGCTAGATAGCTCCCCGAATATAAATCTAAGCTGATTTTCATTTCTCAGTAAATTAACTTGTGCTCGAATTGTAGAGTTTATTTTTAATTTTTGAACCATAGATTCCGCAGAATGAGCAACTTTTTTAAAATTATTAAAATTCGCCTCGGAAAGCCCGCTCTGTATTCTCTCTAATTTTTCTATTATGGTTTGGTCTGATTTTATGCTTGATTGAAGTAACCAAATTACATCATGGCTTATGTAAGGAACTTGATTGCTTTCTCCTCCGAGGCCATGAGAGTGAGATTCATTCTGAAGAAAAGATTTTGAAAACGATTTGTAGTCAGCCGCGCAGTTAATTATCTGTTCCAGGCTTGCAGGTGTTAGAGTCGATACTTTAACGTAATTATTCATTTCGCGTTCCGTCCCTCTAACAATATCGAGGTCACTCCAGGGAGGTCTATCGTTGTTGCTGTAATGAGATCTCCAATCCCTAAGTAAGTTTTCACTGCAGGATCCAAATATTTGGTTGTCAGAGATGTCAATTTCTAGACTAGTTGTATCTTCGTCTGCGAGGTTTTTTGTGAGCTCATTTATACTGCAACCTATGATGATGCAGTAATTCTCCGCAGTGCTTAGTTTTACCTTTTTGCCTTCCTCTATAGACCTTATTGTTCTCTCTGAAACTTTGTAATTCTTGGCGCCAGAGTCTTGTGCCATGGCTTTGGGGTTTGCATAAAGCTTGCTTCGGGCACGTTTCGTCTTCTTTGGGTCCAATGAGATCGTCTTAATAGCCATAGGCCGCCTCTA
>CACJAW010000065.1 GCA_902591495.1 uncultured Pseudohongiella sp. | reverse complement strand
CAGGACCATATATTTTTTAGTAAGGAAGCTTCTTCAGGAGGCGATACTGCAGCTGGAGGTGGTTGCGGCTGTAATTAACCCCGTTACGAGCACTTGAATTGAAATCTCGGAAATCAACCAGTCTTATAGCTCTTTCGACCACTGCATTAGCATTACCGGGAATTGCTATGTCTGATTCCCCCCCACCACAATCTACAGCCTCATATAAGGTATCTAATTATAGTGAAGATGACCTCGATAGAAGTGAATCTCCCTACGGAGATCTGGAGCGTTATGATATCGATGTGCACCAATTTAAATTAATTTCACCAATAGGAAGGAACCTTTCCTTTTCGCTGGATGCAAACCATGAAACTATGTCGGGTGCCTCACCATGGTACACATCAAGTGGCAGTGATGGCGAGCCGTTGGTAGCCATGAGTGGAGCGAGCGGCATCTATGATGAAAGAACGGAGGTCTCTGTTGGCGCGAGTTATTATCTTAGCCAAGGTACTGTCTCAGGAGTAGTCGGATACTCTGAGGAAAATGATTATCGCGCCAAATATTATGCTTTCAGTGCTAGTAGAAATTTTAACGATGAGTTAACGACACTATCGATTGGCTATAGTTATTCATCAGACAATATTTTTCCAACAGATGCAGATGTATTTAATCGTGTTACAAGTGAGAGTAAAAATAGTAAATCCGGTGTTGTTTCGATTAGTCAAATTATTTCTCAAAATTCAACTTTCCAATTATCATTAAACATATCAGAACAATCTGGATTTCTCAGTGACCCATATAAATTAAGAGACGTCAGACCGAGAGACAAAACGCAAATTGCTGTTACAAATTCTTATAGGCATTTCTTTCGAGATAGTAACTCTGCTCTTCATGTTAACTACCGATACTACCACGATGATTTTGGAATAAGCTCACATACGATAGATAGTAGTTGGCATAAAAATATTGGAGGGACTTTTCGGATAGTGCCAAACATCCGCTATTATTCGCAGTCAGCAGCTAATTTCTTCACGAATATCGACGACTTTATGAAACCTTTGAATGAATACCAGTCAAGCGATTATCGTTTATCGTCATTTGGCGCCTTAAGTGGCGGGATTGATATTGTTTTTAATTTTGGTCGGTGGTCGACAATTTTGAGTGCAGAGAGATATGTCGCTAGCGATAATTTTGCGAGTTTTTCTGTGAATAGGCCCAGTGCCGCGTTAGTCAAATTCAATCGTTTCTCAATAGGTCTAGAATATATCTTCTGATGAATTCTAAGATTCAAGAATCCGAGTTGCTTAAATTTTCATTCAAGGCGATGGGCAGCGATTGCGAATTTATCTTATGTTTAACAACAAAATCAGATTCCTGCTCTGTGTTTAGTTCATTACGAGATGAACTTGAAAGGCTTGAGCAAAAATATTCAAAATTTCGGAAGAACAATTTACTCTTTGAAATTAACCTCGCAGCAAGCAAAGGTGAAACTATCCAAGTGGATGAGGAAACTGAATCTTTGTTAGAGCACTCATTAAACTGTTTTAATCAAAGCGATGGTTTGTTTGATATTACAGCAGGAAGTTTGAATGCACTGTGGGATTTTAAGAAAAAGAGAGTTCCCACCATTATAGAGATTGAACACGCGTTATCTCTGACCGACTTTTCTAGAGTATCTTGGAGTAATGGTATGCTATCTATTCCGATGGGTATGAGTATAGATTTTGGTGGGGTAGTTAAAGAATATGCAGCTGATTCTCTCGCAGTTTTGTCAAAAAAATTAGGAGTTGAATATGGGCTTATTAATCTCGGTGGTGACATTGCTATTGTCGGACGAAAACCGGGTGATTCGCCATGGAACGTTGGAATTACGGATCCTAGAAATACTGAAGCAGAAATTGCGACAATTGAAGTCCACTCTGGGGGATTAGCTACGAGTGGAGACTACAAGCGTTACTTCGTGCACGAAGGTAAGAGATACAGCCACATTTTAAATCCTAAGACTGGCATTCCATGTTCTGGTCTTCGTGCTGTTAGCATCTCAGCAAATTTGTGCACGGTTGCGGGCTCTGTTGCCACCATTGCCATGCTGAAAGAAGAGTCCGAGGCAATTGCTTGGCTGCGTGAGCTTGGTTTACCTTTCGTCATCATGAACTCAAACTCACAGATAATGAAAAATTCATGTTAATCAAGCCAGCGATTAGGGTTCTAATGCAGAGCTCGAAAGGCGGGTTTTAAAGCCTTTTGGCTTTATAGAATGACCATGAAACGCTGAAATCAATGGTTTATTGAAGTAAAATGATTACTCAGTGATAAATTTGGCACGCGAAAATGCTTGAGCTCAATAACCAACTATCAAAACTAAAAGACTTTACTGGGCGCATCAAGAAACTCAGGGGGTATCTTTGACTTTGATACAAAGCGAGATAGATTAACAGAGGTAGAATTTGAGCTGGCGGAGTCCTCTGTTTGGGACAAACCTGAGTATGCTCAAGCTTTGGGCAAGGAGAGGGCAATTCTCGAGTCAATTGTTCATACTATCGAACAATTGGAGTCAGAGGTCCAAGAGTCAGAAGAGTTGCTTATCTTAGCAGAAGAAGAAAAAGACGAAGAGTTATACAGGGCTGCGAATAAGGACCTGACCCTCATCCAAGAGAGAGTAGAGTCATTGGAATTTCGGAGGATGTTTTCAGGTGAAATGGATTCCGCAAATGCTTACCTAGAGATTCAAGCTGGATCTGGTGGTACCGAGGCTCAAGATTGGGCGGAGATGATACTGCGAATGTATTTGCGGTGGGGTGAGGGTAAAGGATTTAAAGCTCAGTTGGTTGAAGTATCCGGGGGTGATGTTGCGGGAATAAAAAGCGCGACCGTGCAATTTTCGGGAGACTTTGTGTTTGGGTGGTTGCGAACTGAGACTGGGGTCCACCGGCTTGTGCGAAAATCGCCCTTTGACTCAGGCAATCGCCGTCATACATCGTTTGCCTCAGTTTTTGTATCGCCTGAAATCAGCGATGATATTGAGGTTGACCTCAGTATGGCAGATGTTCGAATTGATACCTATAGAGCCAGCGGAGCTGGAGGTCAACATGTCAATAAAACTGATTCGGCAATTAGGTTGACGCATGAACCCTCTGGTATCGTTGTGCAGTGTCAAAGTCAAAGATCTCAACACAAGAATAAGGATATGGCAATTAAACAATTAAAAGCGAAACTCTACGAGATGGAAGAGTTAAAACGCAAAGAGAAGGCTCAGTCAGTTGAGGAATCGAAAGCGGATATTGGCTGGGGTAGCCAGATTCGTTCTTATGTTTTAGATGCTTCAAGAATTAAGGATTTGAGAACAAACATTGAGATCACAAATACCGGAGCTGTTTTAGATGGAGAACTTGATCCATTTATCGAGGCAAGCCTTAAGATGGGTCTATAGGAATTTTTATGACGGATGAAAACGAAGACATATTGTCTAGCGATGAGAATAATCTAATATCGATTCGCCGCAAAAAACTTTCGGAAATTAGAACAAAGAGACAAGCCTTTCCTAATGATTTTAAGAAAAGTGTCAGTTCTTCCTGGGTAATCTCAGAATTTAATGAATCGGAAAAATCCCACCTTGAAGAGATTTCTCACCAGGTCTCTGTGGCGGGCCGTATTATTAGAATGCGAGGGCCTTTTGTTGTCATTCTAGATGAAGGTGTAAAGCTACAACTTTACTTGAATAGCAAAACGTTATCTGGTCAGCTTTTGGCGGAATACAAACTACTCGATTTTGGAGACATTATCGGCGTTGAAGGAGAAATTTTTAAAACTAACAAAGGAGAGCTAACTGTAAGAGTGTCGACTTTTCGAATTCTCACAAAAGCTCTGCGTCCTCTCCCAGATAAACACAAAGGACTTAATGATACCGAGCTTCGTTACAGAAAAAGATATGTCGATCTTATTGTTAATGAAGAGTCACGTCATGTATTTGAGATTCGATCAAAAATAATACGAAGTATAAGAAATTATTTTGAGAGTGCAGGCTTTATGGAAGTTGAGACACCTATGATGCAGGTCATACCAGGTGGCGCGACAGCCCGGCCGTTTACAACTCATCATAATGCACTAAACCAGGATATGTATCTTAGGATCGCTCCAGAACTTTACCTTAAAAGGTTAGTTGTGGGAGGATTTGAGAGGGTTTTTGAACTGAATAGAAATTTTCGGAATGAAGGGCTTTCTACCCGACATAATCCCGAATTCACTATGATTGAATTCTATCAAGCTTATGCAACTTACTCTGATTTAATGAATCTAACAGAAGATCTGTTTAAAACTATTGCTCGAGAAGTATTAGGAAGTGAGAAGATAAGTTATCAGGGATCTGTTTACGATTTTTCTGAGCCTTTCCGAAGATTAACTGTACTAGAAGCGATAGAGAATTTCTGTGGAGTGAAACAGGAACAACTCTCAAGAAAAGAAACTGCAAGGGATATTGCAAAGTCATTAGATGTAACGATCGATGAGAATTGGGGGTTAGGCAAGATTATCATGGAGATATTTGAGCAACAGGTGGAAGATAAATTAGATCAACCTACTTTTATCACTGAGTACCCAATAGAAGTATCCCCATTGGCGAGAAGAAATGAACGCACTCCTGAGGTGACAGACCGTTTTGAATTAATAATCGGAGGCAGAGAACTGGCAAACGGGTTTTCTGAATTAAATGATCCTGAAGATCAAGCGGAAAGGTTTGCGATTCAGGTTCAAGACAAGGAATCAGGTGATAAAGAAGCTATGCATTTTGATGAGGATTACATTAATGCTCTTGAGTATGGCTTGCCTCCCACAGCGGGAGAAGGGATCGGCATAGACCGTTTGGTAATGTTGTTTACGGACTCGCCATCGATAAAGGATGTGTTGCTTTTTCCCCATATGCGACCAGAAAAAGAAAGTGACTGATGCGACAGCATCTGGAGCTAGATCAGTCAGTCTGAGTAGGTCTTGGACATCTCGTTTGCGTGATGAATTTGAACTAGAATACATGCAAGAACTAAGGACCTTTCTTATTGAACAAAAGCAACAAGGCAAAAAGATATACCCTCCAGGTAAGCAAATTTTTAACGCTCTTAACTCGACTTCATTTGAAACCACAAATGTAGTCATTTTAGGTCAAGATCCTTATCATGGAGTTGGTCAAGCTCATGGTCTAAGTTTTTCTGTAATGCAAGATGTAGATATTCCACCATCGCTACAGAA
Source organism: uncultured Pseudohongiella sp. (assembly GCA_902591495.1). Lineage (GTDB taxonomy): Bacteria > Pseudomonadota > Gammaproteobacteria > Pseudomonadales > Pseudohongiellaceae > UBA9145. The sequence continues at coordinate 1,880 of CACJAW010000065.1, read as the reverse complement.
TATTTATAAAGAGTTGACTAGTGATATTGATTTTAGACATCCCGGACATGGATCACTTGATTACTGGGCTTCGCAAGGTGTTTTGCTTCTTAATTCCATTCTAACAGTAGAACACGGTAAAGCCGGCTCGCATCAAGGGAGGGGATGGGAGAAATTTACGGATCGCATCATAGGTCTATTAAATGAAGGAAAAGAGGGCCTTGTGTTTTTATTATGGGGTGCCTATGCGCAAAGAAAAGGCGAATTCATAGATAGGGGGAAACACTTAGTTTTGACATCTCCACATCCATCCCCGTTTTCGGCCCATAAAGGATTTTTTGGAAGTCGTCCATTTTCGAAGATTAATGAACACCTCATTAGGCTGGGAAAACAACCAATAGATTGGCAAATCTCATAGCTATTGAACGTATACGAGGAAGTTTTATGTCGAATAATAAATGCAGCATAATTGGTGCGAGTCACGCTGGAGTGTCACTCGCTATGCAGCTAAGGAGAGAAGGATGGCCACATGAGATAGAGCTCATTAGTGATGAAATGGAATTACCCTATCATAGGCCTCCTTTGTCTAAAGACCTTCTTCTCGGCAAGAAGACGCTTGATCAGATTCGTTTGCGCCCTGAAAAAATGTTTGAAGACAACGACATTTCTTTGTCTCTAGGTAAGAGAGTTAAAGCAATCCATAAGCAGAAAAAGAAGCTGATTTTTACCGATGGTAAGGAATCAAACTACGGAAAATTGGCAATATGTGTTGGATCAACTGTAAAAAAAATTCCTCTTGGAAATCAATTTGAGAATGTTTTCTATCTTAGAGAAGCGACTGATATTAAGAAAATACAATCTGCACTCCCAAAAATGAAACGAGTAGTAATTGTTGGAGCGGGGTACATAGGTCTTGAAGTTTGCGCAGTTTTGAGACAGATAGGAATAGAGGTCACCATAGTCGATATAGCGAAAAGAGTGTTAGAGAGGGTAACCAGCAGTTATCTATCCCAATGGGTACGTAAACTCCATGAGGATAATGGGGCTAGTTTTATCTTGGAAACAGGAGTAAGGGAGATAAACGGGAAAGACCAGGCAGAATCGGTAGTCTGCACCAATGGTAAGGCTCTCGATTGTGATGCGGTGTTTGTTGGTATCGGTGTAAATCCTAATGTTGAACTAGCACGAGAAATAGGCCTAGAGGTTGACAAGGGGATTATCGTCAATGAAATCTGTAAAACTAGTGAAAACGATATTTATGCGGCTGGAGATTGTACTCAGTTTTACAATTCTCTCTACGATAAAGTTATCAACTTAGAATCAGTACAAAATGCAAACGATCAGGCTAGGTGTGCAGCTGTAAACATTGCCGGTGGTTCACAAATTTATGAATCATTGCCTTGGTTTTGGTCGGACCAGTATGATGCTAAAATTCAAATGGTCGGCTTGAATCATGAAGCTGCCGAAATAATAGTTAGGGGCAATCCTAATGTGTCAGACAAAAATGGTTTAGCTTTATTTTATTTAAAGAATTCGAGAATTGTGGCTGCAGATTGTGTGAATAGACCTAAGGAGTTTGCTGCAGCAAAACAGTTAATTCAGAGTAAAATGCACTTAGCAAAAAGCATATTAGAAGATGAGTCAATTGATCCTTTGACATTCAAGGATTTAACTACTCATAGTTAATGAGGAATATCATTACAGTGGAAGACATAGGAGGGCTTATGTTGACATGCTGCTTTAAGTCGGTAAAATTCGCGTCTATCCTGTGACGGGTGGTTAGCTCAGTTGGGAGAGCGTCGCCCTTACAAGGCGAATGTCGGGGGTTCAAATCCCTCACCACCCACCAAGCAGTTTTGTCGCGGACCGGTAGTTCAGCTGGTTAGAATGCCGGCCTGTCA
>CACJAW010000064.1 GCA_902591495.1 uncultured Pseudohongiella sp. | reverse complement strand
AAGTAACTGATTATAAAGAAGAAAAAAATTGCCCAATAGCTCAATGGTAGAGTAGGTGACTGTTAATCACTTGGTTCCTGGTTCGAGTCCAGGTTGGGCAGCCATTTTTTTATTCAAATCTCCGGTAAAATATTTCTCATGAATCAAGGAAAAAATTAATGCGAGCCCTAGTTCTAGCTTGGCTACTATCTCTCAGCGCGACAGTATTTGGACAATCAAACCCAGTGGTAGTGATGGAGACATCAATGGGTACAATAAAAATTGAGCTCCGTCCCGATCTGACGCCAATCACCGCAGAGAACTTCCTGAGGTATGTTGATAACGGATATTACGACGGCTTGATTTTTCACCGCGTAATAAGCGGATTCATGGTACAAGGCGGTGGGTTTGATTCAGATATGGTTCAGAAATCTACTTATGATCCAATAAAAAATGAAGCCGATACGGGTATATCAAATGCCAGAGGAACTATAGCTATGGCAAGAACCGGTGTTGTGGACAGCGCAACGTCGCAATTTTTTATCAATCTAGTAAATAACGCACGTTTAGACTTCCAAAATTCCTCTCCCTCCGGATACGGTTATACAGCGTTTGGTCGCGTTATTGAGGGTATGGATGTTGTGGATCAAATAGCGAGAGTGGCAACTGGTTCACAACGCGGATATCAAAATGTGCCTCTAGAAGCGGTAGTAATTAATTCAATGTCTCAAGAATAGTATCAATGGTCCTTGAAAAGGGAGGTAACGTTCTTAACTTGAGTATCTTTGCTTACTTGCTCATCCAAATTGCCAGCCGCTTCACTTGTAGTTGAAGCCCAGAGAGGGTCAGATACTTCCTCTTTAGGCTCGAATCCATCTACAGCTTCCAAAAGAACTGAGCGAACGCCAGGTAAGTCAATAGAGTCACATGCCATCTTTAACCTACTCAATAATTGTTGCAGCACTTCCCAAGAAAGTGTTTCCTCCTCTGCTCGCAGTATTTTAGGATGCTCAGTGCCAGTGACGGATTCACCTATTAATAATTCTTCATAAAGCTTTTCACCAGGTCGAAGGCCTGAATATTCAATAGCGATGTCGCCCCGGTATGAATTTGCGTCTTTAACGTCGTAACCCATCAAATGAACCATCTTCTTTGCCAAATCGTCTATCCTGATGGGTTCATTCATATCTAATACAAAGACATCCCCCCCGCTAGCCATAGAACCCGCTTGGAGAACCAACTGGGCTGCCTCTTGAACCGTCATAAAGTAGCGAGTAACTTCCGGATGCGTAACAGTCACTGGACCACCACTGTTGATTTGGCGTCTAAATAAAGGAACGACCGAACCTGAAGATCCCAAAACATTCCCAAACCTAACCATACTAAACTTTGTTGCTTGCTCGGTTTGCGCTAAGGCCTGAAGAACCTGTTCGGCGAAACGTTTAGTCGCCCCCATAAAATTCGTTGGTCGGACAGCTTTATCTGTCGATATCAATACAAAATTCTTAACTCGATATTTCATAGCAGCCTTTGCCGCTACCAAGGTACCAAAAATATTATTCTGTGCTCCTTCAATAATATTTTTTTCAACCATTGGAACCTGCTTATACGCCGCTACATGATATACCGTGTCGACACCAAACTTTTCTATGGCACTTTCCATTTGGGATCTGTTACACACGGAACCCAATAAAGCTATGATTTGAATACTGTCTCTACCTTCGACTAGCTCTAATTTTTCCTTAAGCTCTCGCTCAATTTCATACAAACCGTATTCAAAGCTATCTAAGAGTACAACTCGACCAGGTTTGATACTAACAATCTGGCGACACAACTCTGAACCAATCGAGCCAGCTGCTCCAGTTACCATGACAGATTGATTAGTTATACATGCCCCCAAAAGTTTTGGATTTGGAGGCACGATCTCTCTTCCTAAAAGATCTTCGATGTCGATATCTCGAACTTCATCAACATAAGACTTTCCAGAAACCATATCAAATAAATCAGGAACCGTTTTAACGTGTACTGGTAAATGCTCTAGTCGATTAAGAATCTCCTTACGCTCAGAACTGGTCGCCGAAGGAATTGCCAATAAGATCTTACGAGCCGAATAACGTTCAATTAATTCATAGAGCGAATTTGGGCTATGAACCCTGATTCCATGAACAGTGCTTCCTAGCATACGATGGCTATCGTCGACAAAAGCTACCGGCAAATATTGATCACCATTCTGCAAAGCAACCAATAACTGCATGCCTGAGCTACCTGCACCATATATGATCACAGGCTCTCTAGGTCGAAAATTACTTATCAAACTTTGCAATAAAACTTTGGCTACAAATCTACTTCCGCCGATAAACAGAAGCGCCATCATCCAAAATATAGGCAATATTGAATAGTCGTATGGTGGGGTAGATTCTGCAAAAAAGTAAGCTACCGCAATAAAAAGCGTAGTAGCCGTGACTCCTTTTAGCACTAAAAAACCAGACTGAAGACCCATATATAAGATAATTGCCCTATATAGGTCTATTCTAGCTAAAACGAAAACACTTAGTGCCACCGCAATAGCAAAATATAATATTTGATCTTGTTCAGGGTAATCTTGGCCTAAAAGAGAAAACGAAAATCCAAGAGCAACAACAATCATTATGCTGTCACAGAGCATCATTAATAAACCCTTTATAGAACGGGAAATAGGTATCGTGAAAGAATGCATATTATTTATAGCCTATAGCTCTTAACGCTTAGCAAGAATAGTATAAGGTGTTCTTTTCGACAAAGGCAAAACTTGACCGTCAACTATGTTATCGAAAATACCTCTGAATTCTAAAGTGACCAGCGCACCCCTGATTTATATTTAAAACAAATATACACCAGAGGTGTCAATGTAACAAAGAAGATATAAAAGCCATTCTTCGGATATAGAAAAGATAACCAACTCAATGGTGCAATCCATATTAGATTTACAAGCAATATCCATATTACTACTTTTTCATGACTTTCCCATCTTCTAGCAGCATTCTGATATGCATGACTAGAGTGCCCTTCATGCCATTTCTCTTTATTAACGAACCTCACTATTAGAGTTACACCGGAATCAGCCACAAACACTCCTAATAGAATCAACCAAGTCCATACCGTTAAAGTCCCGCTGTGCATAGAAGCCAATGCTAAGACACCCAAGATAAAACCGATAGAACTACTTCCGACGTCGCCCATGAATAATTTCGCTGGAGGCCAATTCCAGACTAAAAACCCGGCACTAGCCGCGAAGAGTGATGCTGACAGCAAAGCCATACCCATATCGCCACTCTGTATCGCAAAGATTGATGACATTGCGTTTACGAACAGTACTTCCGTTGCTGCAATTGCATCGATGCCATCCATGAAGTTGTAGAGATTTAATAACCAAACCACCGAAACAACTCCAAGAAACATGAGAACCCAAGGGTTTGCTATTTCAAATAATGAGAAATCGATACTAGGAACTCCTCCAAACCAATAAATTACCCAAAAAGCGGCCGAAAACTGAATAAACAAACGAAGTCGGAGGCTTACATGAGACAGATCATCAAAGAGTCCCACAACAGCAATTGGTATAGTGCCCAATAAAGCATAAAAGGTATGGTCTGAAATATGACCACTAAAATTAAAGAAGTAGGTGCAAAATAGAAATGTACCTATTATCACAACCCCACCACCACTGGGTTTAGGAGTTAGATGAGCACTTCTAGCTATAGGATAATCAATCAAATTAAGTCGAGCCGCTATTTTCTCGATCACACCAGCAAGTATCACGTTGAGAAAAAAAATACAGAAGAGAAAGGTGCTCATCGACTTATGTTTATTAAATTTCCAGATTACACTGAAGCTATTTCAGAGTTAATAGCGGCCAACGCAGCACTTGGTGACGAGGCCTGGGTTATCGGACGACCCACGACAAGGTAGTCACTTCCATTTCGAATAGCTTGAGAGGGAGTTATCACGCGCTTTTGGTCACCTGTAGCATCTTGCTCTCTCCTAATTCCTGGTGTAACTAATATGAAGTCTGCAGGCATACAATTTCTGAGAAGTTTTGCTTCCTCGGCAGAACAAACAACTCCGTCTAAACCCGATTGGTGTGCAAGCTTTGCTAACTTAACCACTTGATCTCTTAAATCATTATCAATTCCTATTTCTGAGAGTTCAGCGTTTGAAATACTTGTCAGGACAGTAACTCCTATTAAAATTGGTTTGCAATCTCCGTGACTTAAAATTGCATCCTTAGCAGATTTCATCATCGTAGAGCCACCTGAAATATGCACGTTGAGCATCCAAACCCCAAGGTCTACCGCCACCCGGACAGCATTCGCGACGGTATTCGGTATATCGTGAAATTTTAAATCGAGAAACACATCAAATTCTTTTTTGATCATAGTTTCTACCAAGTTCGGCCCAGCCGCTGTAAATAACTCTTTCCCAATTTTTAATCTGCATAATTTCGGATCTAGATTATCTACAAACTCAACAGCTCGAGAAGAACTATTAAAGTCTAACGCTACGATTATTTTATTTTTCACGGTTTTTATACCTATTGGTTAAAATCATTAAAAATCTTTTAAAGAATCTTAATTTTAGAAAGGAGCCACCCGAAACTTTACTCATGAATGGGTTAAATCTACTTCTAATTTTGACGATTAGAGCACAACCAATTCAGCTTGTAGAAAACTTAGCATTCACAACGATCATTTATTTCTAAAGTTATTAAGTCTATCCAGACTATCTCTGCATCAAAAATAACTTAGTGGTCATTATGATTCTTCCCAATGAGGTCATATCTATAATCAAGTAAATTCTCCCAACAAGATAAGATACACCTATTCGTAATGGCCCTTGGTTTTTTTAAGCTGCCTTATCTCAGCCTTCAACTTAAAGACCTTCATAAGTCTTAAACCAAATAAAAGACCTAGTAGACTTCCAGAAACAAACGTACCTAGGACTAAAACAGATAGAGGAAGTTCCAAAATCTTGTAATCCCCAATTAAAATGGAAGTCAATTCAGAATTAAATCGCACAAAAATAACGCTCATCGTAAACACAAAAACTAAGAGAATTGCTGTAGCGATGCCCTTTATAGTTTTCATTTTATCAATCTCTATTACAAGTTCGTCATTCTTAAACAGAGGCAAAATATGCGGAAAACGGAATTATGGGACGGCATAGCTGTTAAGCTACGCCCCTTTGATCGCCAGCGGTTACGCTCCGTCAGCGAACTCCACTGATGTTAATATCTCCTGATTTACTCGGTCCCGCAGCTCTTTCCCTGGCTTAAAGTGCGGTACATACTTTCCGCTCAACGCCACCGGCGTGCCTGTTTTTGGATTCCTTCCTATTCTGGGCACTCTATAATGAAGCGAGAAACTGCCAAAGCCTCTAATTTCTATTCGCCCTCCATCGGATAAAAATTGGGACATGTACTCTAAAATCGATTTAACAGCTAACTCAACGTCTTTTGAAGATAACTGAGTTTGCTTAATTGCTATATTGTTAATTAGTTCGGACTTGGTCATAAAGATTCCTCTTACGCAGATCTATCTGTAATACATCTACTGTTTTGTAACCTGACAATTATCATCAAAACACCTTTTATCCGATTTTTCTAAGGACAATTTAATTTTTATCTAGTTCTGCTTTTATAAGATCCCCAATGGTCCCTGGAGAAACCTCACTATTGCCTTGCTTTTTATGATCTCGAATAGCAGCTTTCTCATCATCAATTTCTATAGCTTTTATAGAGAGACTTATGGCTCTGGTCTTATGGTCTATATTCACGATTTTAACATCAATCTCCTCCTCTTCCTTTAAAACAGTGCGGATGTCTTCAACTTTATCGCGACTAACTTCAGTGGAACGAAGGAATCCTTCTACCCTATCCTGAAGTTCGACGGTAGCAGACTTACCGTCAACCGCAATTATCTTTCCTTTGACAACACTTCCTTTATCATTGACTGAGACATAATCCATAAACGGATCATCTTCGAGTTGTTTAATCCCTAAGGAAATTCTTTCTCTTTCCGGGTCAATTGACAAAATTACCGTTTCAAGCTCATCGCCTTTAGTGTATTTTCTTACTGCATCTTCGCCGCTCTCTTCCCAGGAGATATCTGATAGGTGAACCAAACCATCTATATTCCCATCTAAACCGATGAATATTCCAAAATCAGTGATCGATTTAATACTCCCTGAAATTCGGTCTCCTTTTTGGAATCTTTCTGCAAACCCATCCCATGGATTTTGATAACACTGCTTTATTCCTAACGAGATTCGACGCCGCTCCTCATCAATGTCAAGAATCATTACATTCACTTCGTCCCCCAGCTGAACGACTTTTGAAGGATGTATATTTTTATTCGTCCAATCCATCTCAGAAACATGAACTAGACCTTCAACCCCTGTCTCTAATTCTGCAAAACATCCATAGTCGGTTAAATTAGTTACGACCGCTTTGACCTGGGAATTTTCAGGATATCTTTGCTTAATCGCTTGCCATGGATCTTCTCCAAGTTGCTTAAGGCCTAACGACACTCTGTTTCTATCTTTATCATATTTCAACACCTTTACATCGATTTCATCTCCCACGTTGACAATCTCGCTAGGGTGTTTAATTCTTTTCCAAGCCATGTCTGTTATGTGTAACAATCCATCTACGCCGCCCAAGTCAACAAAAGCACCATAATCTGTGAGATTTTTAACGATGCCTTTCACTGACATTCCTTCTTGGAGTTTTTCTAACAACGCATCTCTTTCTTCAGTGCTAACTGTTTCTAAAACCGCACGGCGTGAAACAACTACATTATTGCGTTTCTTATCTAGTTTGATTAACTTAAATTCTAACTCTTGCCCCTCTAAATGAAGCGTATCCTTTATGGGTCTCACGTCAACCAGAGAACCTGGCAAGAAGGCTCGGATATTATTTACATCCACGGTAAATCCTCCTTTCACTTTACCGTTAATCAATCCGGTTACCACCTCACTTTTTTCATAGGCTTCCTCAAGCTCCATCCAGGATTCGGCCCTTTTTGCCTTTTCACGAGAAAGTCGCGTTTCTCCGAACCCGTCTTCGACAGTTTCCAGTGCTACTTTAACTTCATCACCGATTTCAAGGTTCAAATTACCTTGCTCATCAAGGAATTGTGATTTTGGGATTACTCCCTCTGACTTAAGACCGGCATGCACGGTGACCCAATCTGCATCGATATCGATGATGGTTCCAGTAACAATAGCACCAGGGGTCATATC
>CACJAW010000063.1 GCA_902591495.1 uncultured Pseudohongiella sp. | reverse complement strand
AGGTGCAAGTAGTTTTCTGTTAGTAAGTTTAGCGTTTGCTGGCGCGTTAGGTTCAACATTGATCGTTTTCGGAATTAGCAACCCATTTAACAACCAATCGATGACACGACTTTTGCTGACTGGAGTTGTGGTATCAGCGGGATGGGGAGCAGTGATCAATCTCATTCTTACAACTAGTACATCAAATACCGTTCAATCCATGTTATTTTGGTTAATGGGTGATTTGAGTCAAAGCACAGTAAGTCTTGGGCATTTTATTCTTATTGCTCTAGGATTAGTTGGAGGAATAGGAATAGCCAAATCTTTAAATGTGTTATCTAGAGGTGATTTGGTGGCAGTAAGTTTAGGTGTGAATGTGAACTTACTGAGAATTTTTCTTTATTTTTCAGCTTCCATTTTTACTGCAGTCGCAGTAACAATCGGGGGCTCAGTAGGATTTGTTGGTCTCGTCACTCCGCATATATTGCGAATGCTTGGGGCCCGAGACCATCGCGTTTTGATTCCTGCATCTGCGCTCTTGGGGGGCAGTATTGTTCTTATTGCAGACACGCTAGCAAGAACTATCCTAGCTCCACAACAACTACCGGTGGGTGTATTTACAGCGATAATTGGTGTGCCATGTTTCTTATTTATAATGAATAGTAATGGAAAGAAATTCTCTTGACGAAACTTTGTTTAAACTCGATGAAACTCGTAGCTGGCAAGAAAGCTTTGTGCAATAACTTGAGTATGACTATCAATTCTGGCGAGTGTTGGGGGCTACTTGGCAAGAATGGCGCAGGTAAGACAAGCCTCCTCAAGTGCATAGCAGGCATACTCAAACCAGAGGAAGGAAGCATCTCTCTTGACGCTATTCCGATACAAAATTACGACCGTAAAAATCTAGCTCTACGTGTCGGAATGTTGTTCCAAGAGGGTTTAAGCAGCCTCCCAACAACAGTTTTCGAAACCGTTCTTTTGGGAAGATATCCACACAGCAAGTACTCAATCAGAGATTCGTTGAGTGATATTCAAACGACACGAAATATTCTCCAAGAAGTCAAACTGAATGAATTGAGAGATCGAGAGCTAGACACTCTTTCTGGAGGGGAGCTTCAAAAAGTAGGTATCGCTTTACTTCTTGCACAAGATCCTGACCTCTTCCTTTTGGACGAACCAAGCAACCATTTAGATATTGCCTTCGCGGCCCACTTGAAAACCATTTTGAAAGAGAGAGTTTCCAAGAGATCCGCCAGCCTTTTATTGGCGACTCATGACATAAATTACGTAAATGAATTTTGTGATAGGTTAATTTTGATGCTGGGGGATGGGAACTTTATCTTAGGGAAAACGCGGGAGATCTTGACTGAGAAAAATCTATCCAAAGCTTTTAACTGCAAGATATCAAAATTTTCAAACGGAATTTCTACTATTTTCCATTCGATATAAGTAAATTCGATCGTGGCGATAACTCTACTTACAACATTAAATGTCGAACATCTGATAATAATTTCGCTAAGTAAGTAGCAAAAAGGCCTCCATCAACTCCATTTACCGCCCGATGGTCATACGATAAGGTAAACGGCAGCATGCTGCGAGGTCTGAATTCTCCATCGATAAAAACAGGTTTAATTTCAGTTTTAGCTACTCCAAGAATTCCTACTTCGGGTGAATTGACGATCGGAATAAAGCCGTTGCCCCCCAGCGCACCAAGACTTGAGATTGAAAAACAAGCCCCTTGCATATCTTCCATCACCAGCTTTCTCTCTTTAGCTTTTGAGGAAAGTTCCATAACTTCAGATGCAAGATCCCAAATTGATTTTTGATCGACATCCCTGATTACTGGGACAACCAACCCCGCGTCCGTAGCAACTGCAACTCCAATGTGGAAGTATTTTTTTTGTATGAGATGGTCGCCAGACGAATGAAGAGAAACATTAAATTGAGGATACTCTTCTAGCGCTTTTGCGCACGCTTTCAACAGGAAAGGCAGATAAGTCAACTTTAATTGTTTGTTTTCCGCCTCAGCTTTTATCTCAGAGAGGAACTTATCTAGGTCGGTAACATCCGCTTCGTTAAACTGTGCGACATGCGGGACCGATGCCCAATTTCGTGCCATGTTGATAGCGGTTATTTTTTCTAGTTTAGATCTCTTTCTCTCTTCAACCTCTCCGAATTTACTAAAATCCAAATCAGCAACCATCATATTTCTTGAAGCACTAGGATTGGACGTGTTCAAACTCTCTTTGACAAATTCGTTAATATCATCTTTGACTATCCTATTCTTGGCACCCGAGCCTTGAACCAACGTTAAGTCTACACCTAACTCTCTGGCCAACTTTCTGACAGCAGGACCTGCGTATACGTGGGACATAGACGACGCAAGAATAGTCTCGTCTTTTGTTGTTGTGGTTGTGGCTGTGGCTGGAATTTCGCTGGGTCTGGCATCAAGGTCACTTCCACTATTAGACTCCTCCGACGGAAGGTGGTCTTTAGCAGAGTCATCGACTTCAGCACCTCCCGGCGCGCTAATTTCATTATCGATCGCAACTAACTGTTCAATAACTGCTATTTTCGATCCCGTTTTTACCTTATCACCCACTTTTACTAACAGTTCTTTTAGAACTCCTGAATTGGGTGAAGGTACCTCCATTGCTGCTTTGTCAGACTCTAAAGTTATTAATACGTCATCTATACCTAGCTGATCCGATACTTGAACATGCACCTCAATCACATCCACTTCATCTTCAGTCCCGAGGTCCGGTACTTCGATAATGACTTCCTCTACTCCAGTCTTTGATGCGTCAGATTTATGATCATGATCGTCTTCCTGCTTATGTTCTGACTCTTTGGAATTTTTTGACTCAGACTCATCAGCACCAATAGAACCGGGAGAGTCTTCCTCTTCACTTTCAATCTCAAGTGTTAATATGTCACTACCAGTCGTGACCTGGTCCCCGAGATTTATAGATATTTCCTTAACAGTGCCAGAGAATGGCGCAGGTATTTCCATAGCTGCTTTGTCGCTCTCAAGAACTAGAAGCGAATCATTTTCCTTAACTTTTTCCCCTACATTAACTAACAATTCGATGACTTCTACTTCAGAAGCTTCGCCAAGATCAGGGACTGTTATTTTTTTGATCGTCAATCCAATATCTCCTAAGCAATCGCTAAGATTTGAGAGTTATTGATAGCTCGGGTTTGCTTTGTCTTTATCAATTCCTAACTTCTTATAATGAGCCATCAAAGTTTTGCTATCAATGATTCCTTCTGATTTGAGTTCGAATAAGGCTGTAGCCGCAATAAATTTCATATCGACCTCAAAGAAGTGACGTAACTGTTCCCGACTATCACTTCGACCAAAACCATCTGTTCCCAGGACTCTGTATACATCGGGAACAAACTCCCTAATCTGATCAGAGTGAATTTTCATGTAATCCGTTACAGCTAAGACTGGTCCTTTTTTCATTGAAAGCTTTTGGGTAACAAAAGGGATTTTTTGTTTTTTACCGGGATTTAGCATATTTTCTCTAGTAATATCCAAAGCCTCTCGCCGTAGTTCATTAAAACTTGTGACACTCCAGACATCAACAACAACAGAGTACTCGCGTCTCAGTAATTCAGCTGCCTTCCGAGCCTCGCGTAAAATGGTCCCGCTTCCAAGAATTCGAATGCGATGATCCTGATTAATGGGCTTTGATACTTTAAAATCTTTAGTATCACCATCCTCCAATAAATACATTCCTTTAATAATATCGCCCTCAATACCTTTTGGCATATCAGGTTGCTGATAGTTCTCATTCATCGTGGTGATATAATAAAAAACAGAGTCCATTTCTTTATACATTCGGCGCATGCCTTCCTTTATGATGATAGCCAATTCATAGGAATATGCCGGGTCGTAACTAATACAATTCGGAATAGTTGAAGCAAGAATGTGACTATGGCCATCTTGGTGCTGAAGCCCCTCTCCATTCAGTGTAGTCCTGCCAGCCGTAGCACCTATTAAAAAGCCTCTTGCTTGTGAATCTCCTGCTGCCCAGCAAAGATCACCAACTCGTTGAAAACCAAACATTGAGTAGTAAATATAGAAAGGTATTAACGGATAATTACTCACGCTATAAGAAGTCGCGGCCGCAAGCCAAGCCGAGAATGAACCAGACTCGGTTATACCCTCCTCCAACATCTGCCCTTCTTTGTCTTCGCGATAAAACATGACCTGATGAGAATCAGCTGGATCATATAGTTGTCCAGCGGATGAATAGATCCCCAACTGTCTAAACATTCCTTCCATACCAAAAGTACGGGCTTCGTCTGGAACTATCGGTACGACACGCTCTCCTATTTCTTTATCCTTACATAAAGCGTTTAACAATCTTACAAAAGCCATTGTTGTGGAAATTTCTCTATCGCCACTACTCTTTGTTAGATCGTCAAATATTTTTGATGCAGGTAAATTCAGTGCATAGGTCTCTTTACGCCTTTGAGGAACAGAGCCACCCAGAGATTCCCTAGCTTTTCTCATGTATCTTGACTCTAGGCTATCTTCTGCAGGTCGATAATACGGAACAACTTCAAGGTTTTTATCCTCAATTGGGATTCCAAAACGGTCTCGGAATCTTTTTAGAGATTCAACATCTAGTTTTTTAACAGAGTGTGTCGCATTTTGCGCTTCGGCAGAGGCCCCGAAAGCATAACCCTTGATGGTTTTAGCAAGAATCACGGTTGGTTTACCATTTGGCTTTACAGCCTCTGCGTACGCAGCATAGACTTTAAAAGGATCATGCCCTCCACGATTAAGTGCCATGATATCGTCATCCGATAAATGCTCCACCATCTTCAACAGTTGCGGACTCTTTCCGAAGAAATGCTCTCGAGTGTAGGCTCCGCCGCGGCTCGCATAATTTTGGTATTCTCCATCTACCACTTCATCCATTCGAGCCTGCAGAAGTCCCTCCGAGTCTGCTTGCAACAGCTTATCCCAATGACGACCCCAAACGACCTTGATTACATTCCATCCAGCACCACGGAACACTGCCTCTAATTCCTGAATTATTTTCCCGTTTCCTCTAACCGGCCCATCAAGCCTTTGTAAATTACAGTTAATTACAAAAATTAGATTGTCTAACTTCTCACGAGATGCTTTGCTGATTGCGCCAAGAGATTCAGGTTCATCCATTTCACCATCACCCAAGAATGCCCACACCTTCCGGTCAGAGTTATCCATTAAGCCGCGACTACTCAAATATTTCATTATGTGTGCTTGATAGATAGCCTGGATGGGGCCAAGGCCCATTGATACTGTTGGGAATTGCCAATAATCTGGCATTAGCCAAGGATGAGGATATGAGGAAAGTCCGTTACCATTTACTTCTTCCCGAAAATTATCCAGCTGAGCCTCATCCAAACGGCCCTCCAAGAAAGACCGTGCGTAGATCCCTGGAGAGGAATGGCCTTGATAGTAAATTAGGTCACCCTCATGCTGATCATTAGGCCCCCTAAAAAAGTAATTGAAACCTACGTCATACAAAGTCGCTGACGATGCAAAGGTTGAAATGTGTCCGCCAATGCTTGAATTTCGCAAATTTGCTCGCATCACCATCGCCATTGCATTCCACCGCACGATGCCACGGATTTGTCGCTCCATGAACATGTCGCCGGGCATTCGCTCTTCATTCGATGGGGATATGGTATTACTGTAAGGGGTGCTGAATGCAGTCGAGGGGATATTTGAGTTAATTCTTTTCGTATCACTAGAAAGTCTGGAAAGAAGAAAGTGGGCTCTTTCTGCACCTTCCTCTCTTATGACTGACCTTAGTGCTTCAAGCCATTCTTTTGTCTCTTCAGGGTTAGCATCATTGTATTGAGTCATACCAAAGTCCAGTTTAGTGTCAGGATCGCTGACAAATTTTAGTTACCGAAGGCTCGTAGCAATCTAAATGTAATATATTTACATTTTGTAGCTATTTTATTAGATATTTCTCAAAAATCCCAATAGTTTTTAGATATTTTTGTAGTATTACTACATATTTGCATTATTACTCAGTTGGTCGCTGAAAAATAAAACATATTAAAAACAATAACTTAATATAATATTTTGTCTATATTCCAAAAACCCTGTTGGGTATTTGATCAATTACTACAATTCTTAGTGCTTTACTCGGGTATTAATCATAGTAGAGAAAGGATTTTCATATAGCTGAGTCAAAGACCATCCGTAAACATCATGAATTTAAAGATTGGTCTAATCCATCCAAATATCTCTCCCACTCAAAGTATGGCCCAGGATCAGTTTTGCGCCCAGGAGCAACATCGCTATGGCCGTGAATGCGATCCGAATTAATCTTCGGATAGCGCTCCATTAGCTTGTTGGTTACGCATATTAGAGTTTTATACTGACTATCTGTAAAAGCTTGATAATCCGTACCCTCCAACTCGATTCCAATCGAAAATTCATTGCAGTTTTCTCTACCTTTGAATATGGAATCACCGGCATGCCAGGCCTTCTTATTTAGCGGTACATATTGGGTAACGTCACCAACGCGCGAAATTAACAAATGCGTCGAAACCTTTAAGTCTGAAATTTTTTCAAAGTACGGGTGGTATTTTGGATTTAAACTGTTACAAAACAACTGATCGATATATTCGGTGCCAAATTCACCGGGTGGAAGACTAATATTGTGAATTATGATTAAAGAAATATCATTCTCGTCAATTCTGTCACTGGAGTTGGGCGAAAATTTTTGCTTTGCGCCGATTAAAATATGATTTCGGATTTCAAAATCCATAATTAACATCCACAAGACTCAAAAATTGATAGTAGCATACGAAGTCATGTTTAAAAGGGCTACTAATCTCCCCACTTTCATTGAGTATAAACTAAATTTATGGCCTTCAGATGCCAGTGCAACTTTCTATTAGTAATGCATTGGTACATAATCGTTACTATGTTGTTTCCTAGTCAGAATAATTCTAGTCGTACTGCAGGTAAGGGAATGTTGATTCTGAGCCTTACCATAGGACTAATTCTGTTGACCTTGGTTTTTGATAACCTGTTGAAGCGACAAATTAACCCCAATCGCAACCCTGAATCAATCGAATTACGGTCTGGCATACGCGAAGTCACTTTACAAAGAAACCGACAGGGTCATTACATTGCCGATGGAACAATAAATGATATACCTGTTACTTTTCTCCTTGATACCGGCGCAACTGATGTAGCAATTCCAGAGACGATAGCCAATCAAGCAAACCTCAAGAAAGGTGACGCTAGACTAGCAGCAACAGCTAACGGCTCAGTAAATGTGTATTCAACAAAAATAGGCAAACTAACTTTGGGAAACATTTCTTTAGAAGATATAT
>CACJAW010000062.1 GCA_902591495.1 uncultured Pseudohongiella sp. | reverse complement strand
AGGGCATAAAGGCGAAAACGGGTTCGCTTCATTCAGCTAAGATAATTCTAAATAGCTTGGATTTTCAAGAAATCGAGCGACTGCAACGGTCCGAAAATTGGGAAGAGACTTCTAACATTCTCAAAGGCGCTGCTAAGTCAGTGGAACTTGCCGGTGCTGACTTTCTTATTATTTGTACAAATACTATGCATATCGTAGCGCCCGAAATAATCGAGCACTTATCAATCCCCGTTCTTCATATAGCAGATGCAACTGGAGAAAAATTGGTTAAGGACGGAATTAGTAATGTCGGATTACTAGGCACAAACTTCACTATGGAAAAATCTTTCTATAAGGGTCGTTTATTGGAGAAGTATGGTATTGAGACTGTCGTACCTTCTCTAGAAGATAGAGCTCTAATACATGAGATTATCTACGAGGAACTTTGTTGTGGAGTTATTAAAAAGAGTTCTCAAGACTTTTATTTAGAAGTCATTGAAAAGTTAAAAGGGGTTGGAGCCGAAGGGATAATCCTTGGCTGTACAGAAATTGGCATGCTCGTTTCCGCAGAGAACACCATTTCACGAATATATGATACGACTAAAATTCACGCTGAGCAGGCTGTAAACTTCGCGTTGGAATAATACCTATTGCTTAGTTAGGTTTCCAAAAATCTAACGTTTTAACGCGCTGTTTTAGTTATTCTGGGATGTATTAATTTTTGATGAGTCAAAAAATCGCAATCATAGGGAGTGGGCTAAGTGGCTCTGTCTTAGCCTATTATCTGCAAAAATCTGCAAGCGTGAGTTTGTTTGAAAAATCACAAGGTGTTTCTGGGCGGATGTCAACGAGGTCATTTGCCGATTTTGAGTTTGATCATGGTGCTCAGTTTTTCACTGCTCGAAGCAATAGGTTCAACGAGTTTCTTTTACCTTACCTAGAGGGCCGAACTGTTGTGGAATGGAAGCCAAAGATTCTGACTCTTGAGAAGGGTAAAGATCCCTTCAAGCGCTTATGGTATGAACCGCACTACATCGCTCAACCAAAAATGACGAGCTTATGCAAGGCCATAGCTTCACCCAAAGACATCAAGTTCAGAACCCGCATTGATAGAATTTTTCAAAAAAATGACCGCTGGTCTTTAGTAAGTGGTGATGAAATAGTAGGGGAAGGGTATAGCTGGGTAATTTCAGCGACGCCGGCTATACAAACCCGGGAGCTTTTTGACGCGTCAGGTATCAGTTTAAATGGATTGAGCGAGGTGAAGTACTCGCCTTGTTTTTCACTTATGGTTGGCCTTTCGTCGCCAGTGCAACTAAATTTTGATGCTGCTCTCGTAAAGAATTCACCCATCAAATGGATTGCGGTTAATTCGTCAAAGATTGGAAGGTCGCCGCATAAAACATTAGTCATCCACTCAAGTAATAGTTGGGCTCAAGACAATTTGGAGAGAGAACTTTCCTACGTCCAAGATCAGCTTCTTCGTGAACTAATGGGACTTGTTGACCTAACGGAGGTTGATGTTGATCATTTAGACCTGACTCGTTGGCGTTATGCCAAGGTATCAAAAGCGTCGAATCAAGATGTCTGCTTGAATTCTTCTTTAAAAGTTGCTGCGTGCGGTGACTGGTGCCTTGGTAGTCGGGTTGAAGATGCTTTCTTGAGTGCGGTCGATCTTTATGAAGCATTAACCAAAAGTCTTAAGGCAGATGACTGGTTAAAAACATGACCTTACTGGTTTGCATATTCATCACCTCCGATTAAAACTTCTAGAGTATTATCCTCTTCTTGGTTATGGAGACCGATCATTTCGTTATACGCGCTCTTATGCCGGACTACCATTTTTGTTACTGGCGAATTCGAAAATAATTTCTGAAGTTCGAGTTTATTGAATGATTTAAGAAAGTTGCCTCTATCATCAGTAACGAACCGCTCTTCACCGTTAACAATTATAGAAATAAGGTAAAGGCTCTGTTCGTAGCTATTTATGACTACCTTTTCAATACTCTTGAGAGACAAACATTCGTCGAGGGTTATTTTCATTTGCTTCATTACAAAAAAGGCAGGAAGCTTTTATTTTTGTCTGCAATTCGTCCCATCAGCCATCCAGCCAAACCTGGGAGCGTTGATGCAAAGAGCAGCGAGACAAGCCATCCGAAGTAGCTCCCTGTGGAGCTTGAATTTTCATTTATGTAGATCAGACGCGTGTTTAGCTCTGTATGTAAATAAGCCATCAGGAAGAATAACGAAATTGAGCTAAGAAAGCCTAGCCAATGACAGATTATAAAAAATTTTATCACTTTCACTCCGCTTCGAATCGTTCTGTTGAAAATGTGTACTTAGATGTCGATGAATCAACCCCTCTCGGTTTTTATGATTTCGTATGCCGCTTTGATATCCTGTGTTTTCTGGGTCGCTATTTCAATCATTTCGTCTGGAAGGCCTTTAGCCACTAATTTATCAGGGTGATGTTGGTTCATCTGCCTTCGGTAGGCTTTTTTTAGTTCCTGTTCACTGCAGGTGCTATTTACTCCAAGTAATTCATATGCGGCTTCTAGTTTTTTTGTTAATGATTTCTCATCTTCGAAGTTTGCGTGGCCTCGCAAGCGGGCGAGTAATGAGTCAAACTGGTATTTTTCAAAACCCAAATCATGAGCGATATTTTCTAGTAAGTTTTTTTCATTCTTGTGTAGATATCCATCCGCAAGCGCTGTAGAAATTTGAATCTCAAGGAACATTTGTATGAGATTTCTTCGGCGTATACACTCTCTTTTGAATTGAATCAGAACTTCTTCTGCAGGAAAATCAGATTTCTTTCCTTCATTGAATAGATTTATCGCAATACTTCTTTGGTGACTATTCAGGTTCATTTGCTGCATCACCTGTTCAGCCATGTTGATCTCATCTTTTGTAATCTTGCCATCAGCCTTTGCGATAAAACCCATGATGGAAAAGGTCGTTGTAAAGAATGCTGACTGAACTCTTTCAACACTACCAAAACCCAACTGCTCAGCATGGAGTCTCGAGTCGCGGCCACCGCCAAGTAAATCTCCTAATGCGACACCCATCAGAGCGCCTAGAGGTCCGCCCATCATAAACCCGAAAGTGCCACCGACTAATTTGCCCCACCAAGCCATAATTGCTCCAAAGAAGGATTAGCTGTCTGTAAAAACTTTATTCAAAACAATCTAAAACAAAAGGCTTAGCCCTAAATAATATTTAAGGGAACCCTTTTCTGTTCTCGACGATAGAATTATAGCAAGGTTAGGGTTGAATGTTAGATAATGAGAACTAACAGGAATCTTTAATTGGAGCGATTGTTCATGAAGAAGGTTGTTTATCTCAGTGTTTCCATAATTTTTGTGATGATAGCCGCAGTTTTTCTCCTCAGGGACTACATAGGATTGGTTTTTGTTTCTTACTTCTTAGAGCCGAAGCACGATTTTGTTGAAAAACCAGTGCCGGCAGCTCCTGAATATCGAAACCCCGATCA
Organism: uncultured Pseudohongiella sp.; assembly: GCA_902591495.1. Classification (GTDB taxonomy): domain Bacteria; phylum Pseudomonadota; class Gammaproteobacteria; order Pseudomonadales; family Pseudohongiellaceae; genus UBA9145. The sequence continues at coordinate 4,193 of CACJAW010000062.1, read as the reverse complement.
TTGGGCAGCTCTCCCCGAAAGGCAAGATTTCGCCGACGTGCGAGTTGATTCTTTAAGCGCTGATGGACAAAAAGAGGCAGCTGTTGATGTTTTCTTCGTTCACCCCACAACCTATATAGGCAGGGAAAGTTGGAATCAAAGGATGGATGATTCACGAGCTAATGATTTGACTGACTCTTGGGTCATGCGAGATCAAGCAAGTGTTTTTAATGAATGCTGTAGAGTTTTTGCTCCTAGATATCGTCAAGCAACTTTATATAGTTTTCAAGATAATTCGGGTAACGGAGAAAAAGCGTTAGATTTAGCTTATGAGGATGTAAGAGCCGCATTTTTGTATTTTTTAGAGAATTACAGTGGTAATAGGCCCTTCATAATTGCCAGTCACAGTCAGGGATCGAGGCATGCTGATGTGTTGCTGAGAGAGGAGGTCGTTGGTCGTGGTCTAGTGTCTCAGATGGTTGTCGCGTATTTGATAGGATTTTCAGTAGATGGCTCTAATGGGGTACGAATTTGTGAAAGACATGACCAGCTTAACTGTCAAATTTCTTGGAATGCGAGCACTCGCGACGCGCCTCTTAAACTCGTGGAGCCTGGTGATATATGTGTAAACCCATTGAGTTGGACAACCAGTGAAGAGTTTTTTGGACCTCAGAGAAACTTGGGTAGTGTCACTTTTGCAAGTGAAGGAGGAATAGAGCTTAACGTGGCTGATGCTCAATGCAGTGGAGGATCTCTTATTGTCTCTCCCGTAGAATCTGAGCGTTTTAGCAGTAATATGCCCTTTGGTCCGGGCAATTACCATATGTATGATTATAGTTTCTACTACATGAACATAAGGGAGAATGTTCAGGAAAGAATAGATGTATATTTGAGTAACAACTAGCCCAACGACGAAAGAGCACGTCTTGGTTTATTCTTTAGCATGGCATGAGGTAAACGTTGGAAAATTCCCTTTACCAACGTTTAACACGTCAATGTGAGTTTGGACTTCGACACTAAGCCGAATAGTTAGTGCCGGTAAATTTCAATGTCTCAAGTGCGATCTCACCCACGCTTCTGATCTTTGAGCCATCGTTTAGCTCAAGCACGTAGTCTAGCTTCCAGGCATGCTTGTCTGGGACCTTGCTCCATTTTCCAGTGCCGGTGGCAGCGGCTACTGTGCCGTCCTCATTGAAACCCTGACCAGTCCAACGGACTTCTCCGCCTTCCAGTTTCTCATCCATTTGTGAGAGAGGCATCGGTGCAAAAGTGAGCGTTCCAAATACTGTCCCATACCCCTCAGCAGTTCCACGCCAATTCGTGTGGTTTGTAATCTCGTTATTAGGTCCCGTGGTGTATGTGTTGCAGACGTGGTCCAGCTCAAACGTACCGATTTGTTCACTCATTTTTTTTGCTCCTAAAGTTGAAGGAATAATTTGTAACCTTGGGTTGTAGTCTGACATCAAATTTTCGAAAGGGGAATACAAATCGGTATCTGTATATAAGATTTTAAAAAGAGAATTAGGTATGAGACGTATTTTAAAGATCGAAAAATACAAGTTGGAGCAGGCAACTTTGTAAGTATATTTAAAGTGTTTTTTTTCTTAAATGGAGGTAGTAAATTTCCGGCACGCCTAGCAGGCTGAATAGTAGCAAAAATATAAACCAACCGAGTTCATCAGCCTTGGCAGCTTTCCAACAGGCCTTTACTGTCCAGTAAGCTTCCCAAAGGGCTAGAATCAGGATTGCTGCTATAAGCATGTGCTAGTTTTTCATCCCGATATTTAGCACGGCATTCCTTACACTGAGCCTCTCATTTGCAGTCTTCTCATTTTCATTATTTTCATTTATCGATAAAAATTCTTGAAAATCGCTACCGGTCGCGACGAATAAGTTTACGAGGATTAGCCATGCGGCTACGCCAAACAGAAACAACATTGTTTTCTTCAACAGTCATTCTCCTTCATAATTATTACCAATTTATCGGCTGTTGGTCGCTTAAACTAGAGTGAGCCACGATGAGAGTGGATTAATTTATACCAAGGTTTAATTTTTAAGTGCCGGGTGATTGAGAGCCTGGTCGTATCGTTCCTGATACAGGCGTTGTTTTGTAAATCCAAATGCAAGCTAACACTCCAGCAATTTGTGCACATAGCCTGTATACGTGTCCAAGTTGAGTTAACGTGGTGCCGTCTCCGAGTTCTATATTATAAATCCACATGTATATGTTAGCGGGATAGACGGCAATCAAAAGCAGAGCGCTAGCTAGAGCAGCATTTCGCCTCGTTTTGGAAATTAGTAAGCCAAGTCCTACTCCAATTTCAATAATGCCACTTAGAATTACCCAGAAAGTCGGCCAGCCCAACCAAGGGGGCACAATCGGGTTGAACCAATCAGTATCAACAAAATGCATAATACCTACATAGACAAAAAACACCCCTCCCAGGGTGGCAACCAGAGTGCGAGATAGCTCAAAGATTTTCTTAGGGTCCATTTATTATCAGTAGAGTTTGCAGTGAATGAGCTGATAATATAGCCGCTGTTTTATAAAACTGATAGCTAAAGCTTTTTATGAGAGAAAAATTCGGACTTATTATTCATTGGATTGGTTTCGTGCTCGGTATCATTTTGAGTAGTGGCGCCGTGATATTCTTGTATGGCTTCGCAACAAAAACACTCTTACTCTTCCTGATTGTCGTGCTGTTTTTTATACCATTTGGTCTCTGTTGGACTATTCGTCGAAGCCTCACCGGATTCGCAGGTTTTTTCCCATGGAAAAGAAAGCGAGATTAAGAGTGATTTTCTTATCTAGCCTTCTTGCACGCCTGGCTTGCCTGCCTCAGTAACAAAGGTCTTGCGTATGTTAATTGGTGAACCTTTTTGGGTAATGTAAGGAACAACTTTATAGTCGGCTCTCCATAGGGTAGGTGTTAATGTCGTCGCTACATAGCCGCGATTAGCATTGTAAAATTTCACATGAGGATTATTAGATAATAAGCCTTCCCCATAGTTGGTTAAGTCTTGACCGTCCCCTCCGGAGGATATCGAGGTTCCAATATATTCAGAGCCAACAACTTTTGAATTTATCTGATCAAAGTTAAGTTTCAGGTCGGCCACCCAATTGGAGTGAATGTCTCCAGTAAGTACAATTGGATTCGGAGTGGAAACTGAATCGATGTGTTCGAGTAGCTCTTGTCGCTCATGGGGATAACCGTCCCAAAGGTCCATGGGCCACAGTTGGTCTCCATCTTCGCTGACACCGCGGAGGCTGGCCATCATGATTTGCTGGGCAAATACGTTCCAGGTGGCGTCAGTCGTGGCTAAGTTATCTAGAAGCCACTTTTTTTGGGCTTGTCCAAGAGCAGTTCTTGAAGGGTCTTTGTGCTCTTCACAACTAGTTTTTCGCCCGTCCCCGCAAGCTTGGTTATCGCGATATTGACGCGTATCCAGAACATACATTTCCATCAGATTACCAAATCTAAGACGACGGAAAATTGGCATGTCGGGCCCTTGTCTTCCAACAGGCAGCCTTATTGGCATGAACTCATACCATGCTTGATAGGCGTTAACTCTTCTAGCCAAGAGCTGTTCAGGTGTTTGATCATCCTCAGCAATATCTGCTGCGTAATTGTTGTCCACTTCGTGGTCGTCCCATGTGACAACCCAGGGTGCTGAAGCATGCGCCGCTTGTAGATCTGGATCAGATTTATAGGTATGGTATCTATCGCGATAGTCTTGCAGGGTCCTGATTTCTGGACCTTCATGATGCCTTACCAGGTTATCCCCCCAGCTCCTTTCATAAATGTAGTCACCCAGGTGAATAATGAGGTCGAATTCTTCCTCCGCCATGTGCTGGTAGGCGGTGAAATATCCATGTTCATATTGTTGGCATGACGCAAATGCTAAACGGAACTGTTCGGGGTCGGCAGATGCAGGTGGCGCGGTTTTTGTGCGTCCTATCGGGCTGGTTGCTCCTCCGATATGCCAGCGATAAAAATATGTCTTATCAGAATCTAATCCTCTTACATCTGCGTGAGCAGAATATCCAAGTTCAGGTGAGGCAACAACGGAACCACTTCTGTTAATCTTTTGGAAATTTGGCGATTCTGAAAGCTCATAGTCGACTTGTACCGCTTGATATGCGATGCCATTTTCTCTGAGGATTTCTTGACTTAGTCGAGTCCAAAGTACCACGGCGTCCGGAGTTGGATCCC
>CACJAW010000061.1 GCA_902591495.1 uncultured Pseudohongiella sp. | reverse complement strand
CACACCCTTCGGATCTCCTGTTGTTCCCGAGGTATAGTTGAGGGAAATTGCTTGCCATTCGTCCTCGATCTGAAAACAACTGTAATCCTGATCTCCACCTAAAAGAAATTCTTCGTAAGTGCGATCGCCGATTAACTCTCCACCGACAAAAGAAGGATCGTCGATATCAATAACCAGCGGCTTTTTATTAAGAAGGTCTAAAGCTTTTTTTATTGTTTCACTGAATTCCCTATCTGTGAAAAGTACTTTTGTTTCAGCGTGCTCAAGTATAAAGGCTATGCTTTTTGAGTCTAATCTAATATTAAGAGCATTAAACACTGCTCCCGTCATTGGCACACCAAAATGCGCCTCATACGTCTCTGGAGTATTAGCACCCATGAAAGAAACCGTATCACCCTTACCCACTCCGATTTTTATAAGAGCCGATGCTAACAAACAACTTCTCTGATACGTCTCCAACCATGTAAATGCACGATCTCCATGAATTACTGACAACCTTTTAGGATAGACACTTGCGCAACGTTCAAGAAAGTTAAGAGGGGTAAGATGTGCATAATTTGCCGAGTTTTTATCTAGGTCTTGTTCATAAATATTTTTCAAATGTATTCCTCTCTCATACATACTCTATTAATCCACTTGTATTCCTACATGAAATCCATATCGCCTGCCGTCAGCCACCAAGCTCCGTACAAAATCTCAGAACTTGGCCCCGGATTCCAGTAATTGCTGGGTATTTCAATTCCCAAATCATTTTCAATTATACCTGCTACCTCCAATGTCTTAGACCAACCCTTTGTTATCCATATTTTTAGCCTGACTTCATTAAGTAATAAGCTTAGTTTCAAAATATATTGGGTGATATCTTTAAATGGACAGATGATATCCATTATCAAATTACACTGATCATGTTCTTTGAGAAAGAAAGCTGCGCAGATATCTCCCTGTGCATCTGACAAAAAAAGACGCTTGAATTCACCAGAAATGCCGCGGGGGTGGTCAAAATATCTATACTTAACATACTCCCAATTTCGAACACCAATAATTCCATTTTCAAAAGCCGGGCTCATTGAGTCCCATAATCGATCTACAGCACTTTGATGCGCCAGGTTTTTAGAATCAATATCCAATAATTTATACTCTACAGAGCTTTTAGTATCTGCAATAGGAAAAATGAATTCTAAAAAATCATCTGTCTTCTCATAAAGACCAAGCCGCAGCGCAATGTTCATCGCTTTCTTGTTTGGAAAACCAAAACCTAAAAGGTGGCCGACAGTGTTACCAATTTCCCTTTCGAGGAAGGTAGCAGCAGTTTTGAAAAACAAACTATTCTTACCATATTGAAGACGCACCTCCGGTAATACCATCACATCACAAACTTGTATTGCTTTATCCATCTTCCCAAAGTAATTAATCTGTCTCGGAGCACCGCCATAATGCGAAACTATCGGGCCACTCGGCTCAGATCTAGCTACAACACACTTGCCATCCCCCAGTTCATATTTCCAACGCCAAATTTCATGATCAAAGGTGGTCTCAAAGCTCTTCTCAAAGAGTTCACAAATATCTTGATGGTCAAAACTTCCTATATCGCCATAGTGGGCCAGCTCATAGTCTCCAGCTTGCTTCAATACCTTGATGAAACGGAATAATTTGTAACAACGCCGCCCTCTGCTAAATTCTGATTCAGCATCATCAAGCAAATTAAAGATTAAGGCTTTGTCCTCATCCTTAGGAAAAGCGGTTTCTTGCTTTAATATCTTCTTAAAAACATCAACCGATTCAATCGCATCTGGAGTAAGGTCAGTTTCACTCACAAGCTCAAAACCTAGACGGTCGGAAAGCTGGATTAGGCTCGAGAGATTTGGTAGTGCTGAGTGTATCTTCTCAGAGTCATCCTCTAAAAATTCACCTAAAATGATTAAGGAGCCTCCGTCAACCATCAATTCTTTGCATTTCTGAAGCAAATCTACTTGTTGTAAGTAATGATAGCTTCCCTCGATTACTACCACATCAAAGTCATCTGACTCTGAATAGTCTAGAATAAATGGTCGTCCAGAATCATAAGCTTGACTTTCTCTTTTTTTGCTTTGGATTTCTGGTTTTGAGTTTACCCACTCTACACTCTGAGCGTGATAAGACAGTCTCTGGGTAGCGTAAGCAAAACTTGGCCCAGATAATAAGACTGAGGATTCAGAGCCGAGTGATACTTTAACTGAATTTATAACCTTTTCTGACAACTCTTGCTGTTGCCGTCTTATATTATTAACTTTGCCCTTTTCGCTGCGAAGTGCATAATGCACAAATTCACATGATCCGAACTCGCTCTGTAAAATTGTTGCCAGAGCTCGCTGGAAGGCTGACAAATTGTTAGTTTTTATGGAACTGATCAAAATTCGTACTGGACAGAAAATTTGGAAAACAAGCGTTGCAATATAACTCGCCAGATGCTCTTTGCCTAGAGACAAGTCAATAGTTTTTACCTGACGTTTTCGGCGATTAGATTGTTTAACTGATTTTCAGTTTTAATGCTTTTTAGGGCATAGTTATACTTATGAAAAAATCTAGGAATTTCTCGGAATTTTTCAAAATTCTCTCACCGCCTACCAGCGTTGATGGAACATCAGCGAGACAAGGATTACGACGATTGATGCTTCTGCGCGGTATAATTCTTGCCTTGGGGATTCCGGGGCTTATCGTTTTCCAAACCTTTACCCAACTATTTTTGCCAGCTAATCTTCAAGTTTGGTTAATCGCGGCTATTATAATCTCTGTTGTAATTGGTATCTGGAGGCTTCAGTCATCGCACTTAATCAGTAATAACGAACTCTTTTGCCACTTGTTAGCAGATGCATCTATACTGGTTGTCGTTTTGGTTAATACTGGGGGTGCAAATAATCCCTTAATTTCCTACTTACTCGTTCTCCTGGCTATCACTGCAACCATACTGCCGCGCAAGTATGTAAACGCTTTTGCGCTAGCGAGCATAGTGGTCTATACGTCATTTTTGATCTTAGATTTACGAGTTGAGCAAGAACTTATGCTAGAAGGAACAGGCCACAATATGCAGCTACACCTGGTCGGCATGTGGGCCATATTTCTCGTAAGTGCTATCCTGATCGCACTTTCTGTTACGCAAATGGCCAATGCAATAAAAATTCGTGAAATCAACATCGCAAAATCTCGCGAGAATGAAATTAGGAATGAACAACTTGTTGCCATAGGCACTCTAGCTGCAGGCACGGCCCACGCCATTGGAACACCCCTTTCGACAATGGCTGTTTTATTAACGGAATTGGACAAATTTAATGAAGATCAACTCAAGGTAGAGAACATAAAAAGCGATATTTCGACATTAAAACAACAGGTTCTCCGATGCAGAAGCTCCCTTGCGCAGTTGACGCAATACTATAATAAAGACAAACCAGAAACCCAAGAGAAAATAACAGTCCAAGATATTATTGATGATATAAAAGAATATCTAATTACTGTGCACCCGGCCTCGTGTCTGGAGTTTGAAAATCGATGTCCAGTCAATACTAAATTGTTATCTAATTTGAGTCTCAGACATGCCCTTATCAATATTATCGAAAATGGCATCAAAGCCGCTTCTGAAAAGGTTTCTGTTTGTTTTAAACTCCCTGAAACGATACCTACGAAAATTGAGATATCGGTAGTAGATGACGGACCAGGAATTCCAACCCAGGTAATGGAGAGCTTAGGAGAGCCATTTATTTCTACACGCCGTGAAAGTATGGGACTTGGAATATTCCTTGCTAACGCTTCAATTGCGCAGTTAGGAGGTCAAATAGAAATGTTTAACCTCAAGCTTGGAGGAGCAAAAACTTTGATTAAACTTCCATTGCCTGCCAATTAGCTTTATGAATACGAAATTAAACAAAATTCTAATAGTGGAAGACGACGAAGTATTCGCTGAAACAATTACCAGAACTTTAAGTAATAGAGGATATATATGTCGTCAGGCTCCAAACGTCGAAAAAGCACAGACGCTGATTCAGAGTGAGGCTCCTGACTTCGCTATACTTGACTTGAATTTAAACGGCGAATCATCCTTACAGTTAATTCCAATCCTTAGACTGATTTCTAGTCAAATGAGAATACTGGTGTTAACCGGCTATGCCAGTATCGCAACTGCAGTCGAAGCAATAAAACTAGGTGCGGATAATTACCTAGCTAAGCCCGCGGATACAGACGAAATACTCGCTGCGATGTTCGCTGATTTCAAAAAAAGCGATAGCAATTCAAATGAAGAACCAAAGCTTGAAACTATGTCAGTTCGCCGACTTGAGTGGGAGCACATTCAGCGGGTGCTGATGGAAAATGAGGGAAACGTATCAGCTACAGCTCGACAACTCAACATGCATAGAAGAACCTTGCAACGAAAGCTTCAGAAAAAACCGGTTTTAAAATAAGGCACATTAACTGCCAGTTGAGGAGTTCTTTGCGCAACAAAACAAAGCAAAAATTGAAAGTATTGTGCTCAAAACTTCAGCCTTTAATAGGTCCAACATCATCTGACTAGAAGCATCTTGTATAAAGATTCCGTAACCCCTAACTAGACCCAAAAATCCATAACTTATCAGTAGAAATAATAAACCTGGGAATAGAAATTTTCTTGAGCCGGAAGAAATAATCAAGAATAGCCCTATTGCTGACATAAGACCGAGATACATCGCTCTAAGCTCTGTAAAACCAACCTCTTCGCTTGGTAAAATTTCGAGTTTAGTGAACCAGCCCTCTGCGTCAGTTAAAAACTGATATCCCAAAATCAAATACAGTAGACCGTTAATAAATAAAAACAGATTAGGAAAATATCTCACTACTAAATGCATTTTTTTACCATTTTGGCTCTACCTGCGAGTCAATGGGGTCATGCCCAAGTGACGACCACCATCTACTATAATCGACTCACCTGTTACTACCTGAGGGCCCACGATAAAATATAGAATAGAATCAGCTACCGTCTCAGCGGTCGCTGTAACCCCAAGAGGAGCACCTTTTCTTGCAGCCTCATGCGCTTTGTTATAAACATCATCGCCAAGACCTTCTTTTAGCCACTCTCCCTCAATGAATCCCGGGCAAACCACATTGACTCTGATAGAAGGACCCAGAACTCGGGCAAGGGACAGAGTCATTGTAATCATCGCGCCTTTCGAAGCTGCATAGGCAATAGAGCTCCCTACCCCTGCCACGCCAGCAATTGAGGCGACGTTTACAATAGCACCTCCACTTTCCTGACTTTTCATTTGCTCTGAAACTGCCCGGACCATTTGATAAGCGCCAATGACATTGACTCCGTAAATCTTATGAAAATCCTCGGCCGATAATCCTTCTAAATTGGCATGATCAACAAATTTGGTAGTACCTGCGTTATTAACAAGCACATCTATCCGGCCCCATTTTTGTATAGCTTCATTCGCAAGAGACTTACATTCATCGTCATTGGCAACATTAGCCTTGACTGTTAGAGTTTCTGCACCGTGCTTCTCGCATTCTGTGGCAACCGCATCCGCACCTGCAGAATTTGAGTTGTAATTAATAACCAAGTTACAACCCAGTGACGCGAGTAATTTAGCTGTAGCTGCCCCAACACCGCTGCTTGAACCTGTCACGATCGCGACTTTATTTTTTAAATCTTTCATATCTGTTTTATTCCCCATAGGCTACGTCTTAAAAGCGGAATTAGCACAAATACGCTGAATTACAGGTAATTTGTGTTAACCCGCAGTAAAACGGATTGCAAATACGATTTGTCCCGTTACAATGCGTAACGTTTTTACTATCTAGACCTCGCATTGTGAAGGAAAACAAGCTTGTAAAGAAGTGAAAAATACTTTTTAAAACCAATTATCTACTCAGAACGTTAGTAATCGACAATGCGGTTTCTTTCCTCAGAGTTAAGATTTGTCTTTTGGGGTTGATAAAACAAACTAGGGGTTTTAATTGAATAAGCAGAAGTTATTGGCGCTAGCTATTTTAGCTGCTGTCGTTGGTTGGATGGCGATACCAAGAGAACAGAATCTCGTTCAAAATGAAACAGCAGATAGTTCCTCTCTCAGAATTGAAATAAGCCCTGAGGGATCGTCCGGATCGGAAGACCCTGGTGCATTTGTCGTGCGAGCAAAACGAATATCCCCGGAAAGTTATGTGCGGCAAATTCGCGTTAGAGGTCGAACCCAAGCGTTCAGGCATGTAGAGGTGCGAGCTGAAGAAGCCGGTCGAATAGTGAAAGAGCCTGTCGAGCGAGGATCGAGAGTCAAAGAAGGGGATATACTTTGCGAAGTCGCAATTGATAATAGACAAGTAAACTTAAGTGAGGCTCTTAGCAGACTAGAGCAAGCCGAGTTTGAATACCTAGCAGCCCTTGATCTTCAAGAGCGGGGACTGCAATCCGATGTGATAGTTGCCCAACTCAAAGCAACTCTTGAGTCTTCTAAAGCAGCTGTAGCGCGCGCCGAATTGGCAATAGAAAAAACCCAAATAGTAGCCCCCTTCGATGGCATCGTTGAGACGAGAGCCGTGGAGCTAGGAGATCTTCTTAACATTGGCACAGTATGCGCTTCTGTCTTAGATGATACCCCAATGCTTTTAATTGGCTTAGTACCAGAGCAAGAAGTGAGAGGTCTCAATGTTGGTGCGTCAGTTACCGGCCAACTCCTCACTGGTGAATTAGTGCAAGGGACTGTGAGTTATATCGCGAGAGCAGCCGATGCCGTCTCTAGGAGCTACCGAATAGAAATTGAGGTTGACGAAAGTCATCGTGATTTAAGAGCAGGGATAACAGTCGAACTTTTGGTTGATTCTGAAAACATAAACGCCTTCCGAATCCCGCCCTCCGCACTTACCTTGGATGACAACGGTCAAGTTGGCGTCAAAGTGTTGAGTCCACAAAACAAAGTTGAGTTTTTTAACGTAGAGATAGTTGGCGATGAGACAAATCAGCTTGAGCCAGGCATATGGATTACAGGATTGTCAGGCAACATTACGCTGATAACAGTAGGGCAGGAAATCGTTTTTCCAGGCCAAACAGTCGACGCAAATTTTGATTGGGATAGCTAACGTAAGTCTAAACTTAAAAATATTATGAAAAATTACATTGACGCTGCCATAACAAGATCACGGACTACTATTAGTATCTTCATCGTGACCCTCCTTGCTGGGCTTGCCTCCTATTTTTCGATTCCGATTGAAATGTATCCCGATGTCCAAGTACCGATGGTTGTGACAACAGTAATCCATGAGGGTATCTCACCAGAGGACTCTGAACGTCTTCTATCCAAACCCGCCGAATTGGAGTTGAAAACGATCGACGGAATAGTCGAGGTTACCTCATTCTCAAGCGAGGGCGCTGCTACGATCATGACGGAGTTTGACATAGACTTTGAAACATCCGCCGCCCTAGCCGAGGTTAGAGAAGCCATCAACAGGGCAAAAGCTCGTTTTCCGCAATCGACCGAGGAACCAATCATCCAAGAAATGTCAGCGGTTGCCTTACCTATCGTTCAGATTGCTTTGGGGGGGGATGGAGTTCCTGAAAGAACATTACTCCGGATTGCAGAAGACCTCCAACGCGAAATTGAACTAATCCCAGACATTTTGGAAGCTCCGATGGTGGGCAATCGGGAGGAGTTGCTTGAAGCGGTAATAAACCCATCCAAGCTTGAAACTTACGGAATACCGAATAGCTCCATAGTCCAAACAGTTACCAGCAACAACCGATTAATAGCTGCGGGTCAAGTCGACACCGGCCAAGGTAGTTTTTCTGTAAAAGTACCTGGACTAATCGAAACTGCGGACGATTTATACAACCTCCCATTGGCTGCGACAGACCAAGCAGTGCTGACTGTTTCAGATTTAGCGGATGTCAGAAGAACTTTTAAAGATGCAACAAGGTACTCATACTCAAACCACTCTCAGACAATTTCACTCAATGTGATGAAACGTAAAGGCGCGAACTTGGTACGGGCGATGGAAGAGATTGACTCCATTGTCGAGCGCGCTAGGAGCAGTCTCCCTCCCGCAGTGTC
>CACJAW010000060.1 GCA_902591495.1 uncultured Pseudohongiella sp. | reverse complement strand
TTATCATACCTATAAATTTCGGTCAGATTCAGAAAAACCCTCACCGAAGGTTAGTAACGCGAGGTTATTAGGGGACTTTTTCTATCGTCACAAAAAAGCTTAAGCTCTATTTCTTAATTTGAGTGCGTACAAATGAATATTTTTCCGCTCACCGAAAGGGGTACTTACCGGCGTGAAGCTAAAAACACCAGAACTCGTGTGGCTTAATCCAAAAGCTCCATATTCAAAAGAATATAATGATCGCTATCATTCAGAGGGAAGTCCTGAGGACGAATGCAAGCATGTCTACTTGGCGGCAAATGGACTGCCAGATCGATTGATTGAATCTACTGAGAGTCGATTCCTAATCGCCGAAATTGGATTTGGTTTTGGTTTAAACTTTATTCTGTCAGCGTCCTTACACACGAAACTAAAGATTCAGAAGCACCTTCATTACATCGCATTTGAAAAAAGTCCCCCATCAGCAAAACAAGTTAAAACGTTCTTCTCAAATTTTCATGAGCTTAAAACGTTTAGTGACATCTTTTTAAGAAAAATACCGACACCCATTTGCGGTTGTCACCGAATACAATTCTCTAAAAATATCACTCTTGATCTACACTATGGTGATGTTCAAAATGAAATATCTGACCTTTATATCAATAGATTGAAGATATCAGCGTGGTTTATCGACGGCTTTTCGCCTAAAACTAATCCTAGCATTTGGAACAATTTTGTATGCACGAAAATCTCACAATTGAGTAATCAAGAGACTACGCTTTCAAGTTATAGTGCAGCAGGATCTTTTAGACGCAATCTTGTATCTAATGGATTTGATGTAAAAAAAACTGCTGGGTACGGCCGTAAACGCCATATGACAGTGGCAAAATTTACAGTCAACGAAAACCACTCTAAAGCTAACATAAATAAAAATGAGGCTATTGAATCCGTTGCCATAATAGGTGCTGGGATAGCTGGATGTGCCGCCGCTCTTGCCTTAACAAAACGAAATATTCCGGTTCAACTATTTGAGTCTGAAGATCATGAAACACTGACTCAGAATAGAATTTCACTTTTTGCCTTGAGGCCAAAATTGTATAGGGATATTTCACCTGAGTCTCAATTTTTCCTACATAGCTATTTATTCACAGTTTCACAACTTAATCATTATTCCCAAAATAAGGATATTGGATGGAACAAGACAGGCCTAATCCAGCTAGAAGGGGCACTAAATAAACGCAAAAAATTTAGCCAAGACAAATATTCTTCAATCTACCCTTCGAGTATTTTTAATTACCTGACAAACAAGCAGGCAAGAGAACTCTCAAAACTCGACTTATCGGCAGGAGGATTATATTTTCCTGATGGTGGATTCGTAGAAACAGCAAAATTATATAATTTTTATCTCGACGCTGAAGAAATTTCAAAAAATTACAGCACCTCGGTCAAAAGTATAAATTACTGTGACGGGAAGTGGACTCTTTACTCCGCGGAGCAGACTGAGATCGCACAGTCAAAGACAGTTATTATTGCGAATAGTCACTGTCTAACTCAATTCAATCAGACTGATTTTCTTCCAATCTCAACGAGTCATGGTTATTCAAATTGGTTAGAAGCAACGAGTAAAAGCTATAAACCTACTCACGTTATTTGTGGGAATAAAACCATTTTTCCATCTACTACGTGCGGAGAAAACGGCAATTTAGTTGCCGCTACCTATGAGAAATCCTTGACGCAATCATCAAAACTGAAGGCTGCAAAGGAGAATGTGACCGGAGCTAATCAAGCCTTCACTGGTCAGTATTTTCTGCTAGATAAGAACAAAGGCAACGAAGTTGGCACACGTTGTGGCACTCCTGACAGAGTCCCATACATCGGAAGGGTTCCGAAATACGCTCATACAAAGAGAGAGTTAGCTCATCTAAGACGAGACGCTAAGGCTGAATTTAATATTGCAGATGAGTGCTTCTTGCCTAACCTTTACATCTCTGCCGGACATGGTTCAAATGGGTTAAGTACAAGCTCCTTTGGCGCAGAAATACTTGCCAGCCTTATCAACGGAGATCCAGTGCCAGTGTCAAAGCGACATTTATCTGTAATATGCCCATCTAGAATTATTATCAGGGATCTAAAAAAGCAAAGAATTTAGCGATTATAAAAGGCCGTAACTACTTTCAAAAGGAGCTCTGGGTCCTTTGCGCCAGCCATTTCCCTGATCGAATGCATTCCGAAGCTCGCTAAACCAATGTCCAGGGTATCTATACCCAACCCAGCGGAAGTCATGGGTCCTATCGTTGAACCACAAGCCATATCACTCCTCATTACGAAGGATTGATAAGGTATTTTTTTCTGATTACAAATTGATTTGAATAGCGCAATAGAATTACTGTTACTTGCGTACCTCTGATTAGCATTTATCTTTATTACCGGACCTGCGTTTAGGTGTGGTGAATGGTTATTATCATGCTTATCACTGTAATTGGGATGAATTCCGTGTGCATTATCAATTGACCAGAAACTCGACTTTCTTACCACACGTTCAACAGCGTCGCTTTCATTAGTCTGATTTCGAATAATTCTCTCGAGAACTGAACGAAGAAAAGATCCTTGTGCTCCTGATGAAGACACGCTTCCTACTTCCTCGTGGTCATTACACACAAGCAAGCTCGGATACTTGGATTTTGAATTTATCAACGCATTGCAGCTCAAAAAACAACTCAATAAATTATCCAAACGAGCAGAGGCTATGAACTCTTCTTCCAAACCAACTAAAGATGGCGGCTGAACATCATAAAGGGAAAGTTCATGCGAAAGGATTGTCTTAGCTGTTCGGAAATTAGACTGCTTTCTAATCAATCTCAAAAGCTGCTTTTCAAAAGAAAATTTCTTTCTACTTGAGTCTTGAAGAATTATTGGCGGCAGCTCTTTTTGCTGATTTATTTTCCTACCTTCGTTGACACCTCTATCCAAATGGATCGCCAAACTTGGTATGAAAGCGACAGGATTTTCAAAATCTATAAGTCCCGACTGGAGTCTTCCATTGTCTAGTTCAAAGTTAACACGCCCAGCTATAGAAAGATCTCTATCAAACCAAGGTCTCAGAAGAACACCGCCGTAGATCTCGACCCCTAATTGAACATAGCCGTTACTTGAAAATTCCGCGTGAGGTTTTATTTTTAGACAAGGGCTGTCGGTGTGTGATCCGGTAGCACGCAATCCAGAAGAAACAATGTCATGGGTGCCGGGACGGAAAGCAATCAATGCCGAATTATTTCGTGTAACGAAATATCCATCGCTACTGCTTAGATCCCAAGATTGACTTTCATCAAGATGCTTGAACCCTTTCTCTTCAAGAATCTTGCCAAGATTTTCAACAGCATGAAATGGGGTTGGTGATCGACGCAAGAAGTTCAGTAGGTTTTCATTTTGTTTCCAAATAGCCATGACGGATCGACAACCTACTGTAAAAAATTATCTAACTTCTAACAGCTCAACTTCAAAAACAAGCGCCGAATTGGGTGGTATAGCAGGTGTTGGAGACGCCTCACCATATGCCATATCTGGTGGTATAAAAAGTCGCCACTTATCACCAACCTTCATAAGCTGCAAAGCCTCGGTCCAGCCCGAGATCACCTGCGAGACTCCAAATGTTGCTGGTTCGCCGCGATCGACTGAGCTATCAAACACAGTTCCGTCAGGAAGCGTACCATGATAGTGAGCTAATACAGAATTGCTGCTTGTGGGCGACTCACCACCCGTTGGGCCTGACTGGATGATTTCGTATTGCAGGCCTGAGGCAAGAACTGTAACACCAGAGTTTTGGGCGTTTTCGGCTAAGAAAGCTTCGCTCTCCGCTAAGTTTTCCGCGAGTGCAGCCGCTTCTTCATCGGCTTGTCTTTGCATAAAGGTTTGAATAGCTTGCATCATGGCTTCCTGATCCATCTGAGTGTTGCCTTCTATGGCATCAGCCATACCAGCAAGAAACGAATCGATATCTATTCCTTCAACAACCCGCTGGGCAAGTAAGTTCTGGCCAATATTAGCACCAATTGAGTAGGCTATCTGATTATCCTCAGAGCTCAAATCGACTTGAGAAAATACTGGCTGCATCATAAGGGAAGCCAAAAGAGAGCTAATCATCAAACTCAAAATTTTCAATGTTTTCATATAATTTTCCTTCGATTCGTTAGACAATCATAACGAGAAGTGAGAGTTATCTTTATAAAAAATACAGCAGCGCATACTAACTGGGAAAGCAGGTAATTGCCAGCTGATAAGCCTTGATTATTGAGAGAGGCTCTATAAGGTCTGAATCTTTTTTAAAAGAATAAGGCAAAATTATTATGAATTTTAGGTATCTGATATTGTTGACTTGCATACTAATTATGGGATGCACAAATCAGATTGTTGTTTCAATCAATGAGCAACCGATTTACGATCCTAGCGGAAGATTAAGACAGGGAGAAGTTTTGGACGCTGATTTACAAGGCTGCATTAATCTTGCTTTACAGCAACAAAATATGGATTTTCCTTCAGAGCTTTCAGCACTGTCATGCGCCGACGCTCAAATAACTGATCTTGAAAAAATCAGCCAACTCGCAAAATTACGATTTCTTGATTTAGGTGGCAACAATATCAGTAACATTACACCTCTAGAGGAGTTGTCGATTCTCAGCGGCCTAAACCTTAAAGATAATCAAATCAGGGATATTACCCCCCTATTAAATATGCCTAATTTAACCTCGGTTAATCTTCAAGGTAACATCGGAATTTCCTGCTCTCAATTAAATCGACTCGAAAGCAGGTCTGGTCTGAGCGTTGCCGCGCCAGACAGCTGCACGAGATAACATTTTTAAAAATTTTTTGTTGCTGGCCTGCCACTATGGAAGCGAAAAATGGAATCTGACGAAGTAATCAATTCTTCCTCAACAGACCGGAATTTTTGTACTCTATCACTGATATCGCACTTGCTATACCTTTGCGCTAAATCTAAGTAATCCTTAAAGTGTCTCGCTTCAGATTTTAATAACCCTCGATAAAACTTTTGTAGTTGTCTATCCAACTCCGGGGCGAGCACCGCAAATCTCTCACAAGAGCGCGCCTCAATAAAGGCCCCAACGATCAAAGTATCGACAAGCTGACTTTTCTCTTCCTTACTTATAAGTTGTCCCAAATGATTTGCGTATCTTGACGGGGCAATCCTGACATAATTAATTCCTCTACTCGACAGAATTTCCACGACTTGCTGAAAATGTAAAATTTCTTCTCTCGCCAGTTGAGACATCTTCCTCAGTAATTCCGCCTTTGAGGTATGACGGTATAGCAACTTCATCGCTGTTGATGCAGCCTTCTTTTCACAGTTGGCATGATCAATTAATAGCACTGATTGATTGTTCAGAGCGCAATCTATCCACTCTAACGGAGTTTCACAGGCTAAGAATTCAAGTATTTCATCCAATTTTAGTAACCAGATATTTGTCTGCGTCGATTCGGGGCGGGGATATATTTTCTATTTTAGCTTAGATTGTCGTCAATAACCTGCAGAAGCTCCTCTGTGAGCTCTCTTGCATCATCAAATTCGCCTAATGCTTGCGTCATCACATTCACTACTCCATTAGACTGAAAAAGTTTAACCGAAAAGTCTCTCATATCCAGATCTTCAGAGGCCCCTCCGAACCATCTCCCAATAAACCCAGGTTCATCATCCTCATCAACTATACCCGCAAATTGAACATTAAAGACAGATTCATCGCGACTACTGTCAACTATTAAAACGTCGGCAGTTTCAAGCGCTTGTCTAATTTGCACCCATGCTCTGCTATAATCTAAACGTAACTCTAGCATCGGTTCGCCGGAGTCGCTTTCTATGAGGTTAGCTTTAGACTCTGACTCAATACTCCCTGCCAACAAGCTTGACGACGAAGCTTGATAAACATCATTTCTGTCTGCTAGGTACTGGGATATTGACGTAAGAATCTGCTGTTCTAAATCTGGTGACACGGATTTTTCTGGCCAAGTTATAACTAGAGGAACTGGCTCAGTGTTTAAGTTTTCTTGGTGCAAGACATAGACTTCTGAATAGCCTGAGTGAAGCCCGGGCTCAATTGTAATTTTATATTTGTGTCTTTTCTGACTACTGCTCCCCACTTCAACCCAAGAAGTTTCCATCAGTCCGTTACTTGGGTCTTCGTGATCTAAAATTATTTGCAAATCAGTCCAATAATCTCTTATCAGCGGCCAAACCTGAGCTGGTGTTGCGTCAATGACAATCCACCTGTTGTCATTCAAACTCTGAATCCTGACCCCTTCCCGTCGCCTTGTTTCAATTGGCATAGGTAGTGGGACTTCCTCTAAAGCAACGAGTGATGAGAATCTTTCCGGTACAACATATAACTGATCTAGCGTGTAGCTATCGAGTTGACTAGGTATTACCATCTCCGGAGCCAATTCAGCTTCAAGGTAGCCGTCACCTGGATCTGGGAACATCCCATCGTCGCCAAACAGGAAGGCACAAGAATTTAATGATGCAAGCAAAATGAACGGTAAGATAATTCTTAAAACTAGCATGAATGATGTCTCAATAATCAAAATATCAAATATTAACATTAACCAAATCTAAAGCTTCAATGAGTTCGACGTGGAATTTACCATTAAGTTCCGTAAGTGGGAGTCTTAAAGTTTCTCCGATCTTATTCATTTTATTTAACGCCCACTTGACAGGAATCGGATTTGATTCCAGAAATAAAGACCTATGCAAGCTCTGCAACTTCTCATCAAGCATCGCAGCTGATTCAAAGTTTCTTTCGAGAGCAAAATTACACATTTGCGCCATCAAATTTGGAACTATATTAGCCGTAACCGAAATAGTACCTAGAGCACCATGTTTCATTAACTCGAGCGTCAATGCATCCTCACCGCTGTATATATCAATGCGGTCACCACACTTATCAATCAAAACTTTACCCCGATTGACATCTCCCGAAGCATCTTTTAAGGCAACAATGTTATCAATATCCGCTAGCCGGTTAACCAACTCAAATTCCATATCACATCCCGTCCTGCTTGGTACGTTATAGAGTATTTGTGGAATATCTACTGACTCAGCGATTAATTTAAAGTGCTTAAAAAGGCCTTCTTGAGTAGGCTTATTGTAATATGGTGCTACTAGTAGACAAGCATCGGCTCCGCATTCTCGTGCTGAATTTGTAAAATATAGAGCCTCCTCTGTTGAATTTGAGCCCGTACCAGCGATTACCGGAATTCGTTTGTTTGCCACACCAACGCAATGAGAAACAAGATCGCAATGCTCCTTCATACTCAGCGTTGCCGATTCACCAGTTGTACCCACAACTACAATCGCTTTAGTACCCTCTGATATATGCCATTCAACAAGTTTATTGAATGCTTTCAGGTCAAGCTGGCCGCCTTTTAGCATTGGCGAAACGATTGCTACCATACTTCCTTTAAGATCAATTGTCATAATATAAACTTGCTCGGTAAATTAAAGATAAATTCTTATTACGCATAGTTAAGCTAATCAGCGATTGGTTTGGACTGCACCCTGCTGGGCCAAGCATTAATAGTTGCCTGGATAAAAGTCGCAAGGGGTATTGCAAAAAATACTCCAGCCAAACCCCAAATACCTCCAAAGAACAAAACCGCGAAAATAATTGCCACTGGATGTAAATTTACAGCCTCGGAAAATATAATTGGCACCAGCACGTTGCCGTCTAACATTTGTAAAATATTGTATGCGATTATCACAGTCCAGAATTCAGCGCCTAACCCCCATTGAACATACGCTATTGCTATTATTGGAATATTCACAACAGCTGCACCAATGTATGGAACAATGACTGAGAGTCCTGTAATTACCGATAACAGAAGTGCGTAGTTTAATCCTAATATGACAAATACAAGATATGCCGTGCTCCCAACAATGATAATTTCAACAAATTTTCCTCGAACGTAATTCGCAATTTGTTGATCCATCTCACGCCAAATTGCACTCATTAAAGGCCTATCTCGAGGCAACAAATTACTTACCCACTCGAGTAGCTCATGTTTATCCTTTAACATGAAAAACACAAGTATGGGCACAAGCACCAAAAACACTACCCAGGCCACGACACTCGGCAAGCTTGCAAGAGAATACTCCAACACAGCTTGACCAAAACCTCCAATTTCGCCGCCAAATCCATCCATAAACTCCCTT
>CACJAW010000059.1 GCA_902591495.1 uncultured Pseudohongiella sp. | reverse complement strand
GAGGCAAAAGCACTTTCCGCGCTGGGCGTGTAATTCATTGTTAGGAAAATTCCACTGACAAGCTGTATTACCAACACTAGTAAAGAAAGAACACCAAAAAAATACCAGAAGTTGAAGTTATTGGGTGCGTAATACTCACTCATATGCTTTTTCCAAGCAGCGACAACTGGAAGTCTGGCGTCAACCCAGTCTCTCAATCGGGTGAGAGCTGACATCAGTCGATTGTTTTTACGATCAGTAGTTTCCGCCTGAGTAGAACTGTTCATGCTACCACCTCCTCGTCAACCCCTATAACCAAAACATTATCTCCCTCAAATGAGTGAGGGGGTACTTGCATGTTTCGAGAAGCTGGCGAGCCACTATAAACTCGTCCTGCTAAGTCGAATCTAGATCCATGACAAGGACAAAAGAATCCACCCTTCCAATCCGTATCGAAGGGCTCAGGCTTAAGTTCTATATGAGGCGTTGGAGAGCAAAATAAATGAGGGCATAAACCGACTAACACCATAAGGTCCGGTCTGCGTGACCTAAACTCATTTTTTGCGTATGCCGGCTGCTCAGGTTCTTCGGAATTTGGATCTGCGAGTCTGCTGGGATTGTCGTTCAAAGCACCCAAAGCATCGTCACCGCGCTTGATTACAAATATCGGACGACCTCGCCAAGCAGGAATTGGTCCTAACATTTCGCCTGCTTGAAGCTCACTAATATCTATGCGGACTGGAGCGCCAGCGGCTCGCGCTTTGGCGCTTGGATTCCACGAACCAACAAAAGGAATTGCGGCGCCAGCGACACCGGCGATCCCAGCAGCTGATGTTGAACCCACAAGAAATTTCCTACGGCCAGCATTCGTACTGTCGTTAGTCACCGTGATTTTCTCCCTGAGAACACATTTTGTAAATTTTGGATCAACGTGGACATATCTTTAGTCTAAAAAGCCGGTTACGACTGCTAAATGACCAAACCTAAACAGACCGCGAATTCTACTTAAATTTTAAGATTTTATCAAGCGAGCACTCAATCCAACAAGGAGGTATGTTATTGATCTTAATGGAGAATATTTTTATTGGCCGCAATAAAACGCCAATTCGTTGTCGAAATATAACTCAGTAAAGGTGTGGCACTATTTCATCGTTTTGAAAACTGTGGTTTCTTTCTGGCTTTCCTTAAACCAACCTTCTTTCTCTCTACCTCTCGGGCATCTCTCGAAACAAACCCCGCCTGCCTTAACTGTGGCTTTAATTCGACGTCATAATCCATAAGAGCTCTCGTGATACCGTGCCTGATCGCCCCGGCTTGACCAAAACTACCACCTCCGCTGACGGTAACCTTAATATCGAATTTCTCGGTCATCTCAACTAGCTCTAGAGGCTGTCTTACAATCATCCTGGCAACCTCTCGTCCAAAGTATGTTTCCAGTGGCCTCTTATTAACGGTTATTGCGCCCTTTCCAGAACTCATAAAAACTCTAGCGGTTGAGGTTTTTCTCCGTCCAGTGCCATAGTAGTGGGTAGCAGTCATTATTTTTAGTACCTATATTTGAACGGATTGGGGTTGTTGCGCACTGTGCGGGTGATTTGCACCGGCGTACACCTTCAATTTCTTTAACATACTTCTGCCTAGCGGCGTTCGGGGAAGCATACCTTTCACTGCAAGCTGAATTATTTTCTCCGGCGCTTTATCTTGTAATTTTTCGAAAGATATAGACTTAAGACCTCCAGGATAACCTGAGTGAGAGTGGTAGTACTTATCTTTAGTCTTGTTTCCGGTAACCTTTACTTTTTCAGCATTAATTACCACTACATAGTCGCCTGTATCTACGTGCGGTGTGAATTCAGCTTTATGCTTACCTCTCAGACGACTCGCGATTTCCGTGGCCATGCGACCAAGAGTTTTTCCGGTCGCATCAAGTAGCAGCCAATTTTGGGAGACTTCGTTGGTTTTTGCGCTGTAAGTTTTCATTTTTACTTGTGTACGAAAGACCTGGAGCGCGCATACTACCTGAGCAAAACACAATATTCAAGAAAATTTCAACCAAGAATTATTGGCAGCAAGCGTGGCAGTTCTCGTTATATTGAGCGTGACTGCCATGAAAATTTTGACAATGCTCTAAATAATAACATGCGGGCTCGCCAAGTAATCGAGAGATTGCATCTCAATTAGACGCGATTTTGTGCGCTCGAACTCAAACTTTTGTCTATCCCCTGTGTAAATACTAGGTATTTCGACGTCTGCAGAAATAATTAGTTTAACCCTTCTATCATAGAGCTCATCAATTAAGACTATAAAACGTCGTGCCTTATCTTCATTTTTTTCGCTGAGCTGAGGAACTTTACTTAACACTATCGCATGGTAAGTCCTAGCCAGCTCGATATAGTCTAGAGCTCCTCGCGGGGAACTACATAAAACCTCGAAATCGAACCAAATTACATCATCTAATCTGTAACGAGCGGTTATTGTGCGACCCATTACTTGGACAGGCTCATTCTTTTTTATGTCTCCGGAATGCGGAACAAGCTCAACAAAACTTGTATGAAGGTGTTTTTCTGTATCTTCATTGTGAGGAGAATGATACAAAACCGCCTTTGCTAAACTTCGTAACCTGTAATCTAAAGCGCCACCGAGCTCGATTACATCAGTATATTTCTTGATAAGTTTAATTGCCGGCAAAAAACTATCGCGCTGCAACCCATCCTTATATAGAGAATCGGGATGAGCATTTGACGTCGCAACAAATACAACGCCTCTTGTTAACAAACCCTCTAGTATCCCTGAAAGCAACATCGCATCACCAATATCCAACACGAAAAACTCATCAACGCACAGAATTTTTGTTTTTCCCGCTATTCTGGCCGCGATTCTATCTAATGGATTTCTAACTCCTTGCAGGCGCTCGAGCTCTTCATGAATAGATAACATAAAACGATGAAAATGGATCCTCTGCTTTTCAGAGAAAGGTAAACACTCATAAAACAGGTCCATCAGATATGTTTTACCTCTTCCTACCCCGCCCCAAAGATAGATGCCCCGTACATTTGAATTAGCGCCTACCAATTTCTTAAAAAAACTAAAGACTCGCTTATGATTTAAATTAGTAAGCACGAGCCTCTCGTATAGCGCATCAAACGCCTCGGCCACGCTTTTTTGACTTCTATCGAATGACACTAACTTCTGAGAAATATCATGATTGTAACGCAGTATAGGCGTCATAGGGTTGCGTTCCATAACTAAACAAATATATTTGGTTTAACTCAAGCAGCATGATAATAACCTCAATCAAAACTAATTACAGCGAACCTATTGATTTAAGGTATACTCGAGGATGTTTTCACGAAATTCAAAGTTCGCATATAGAGCCAACTATGAGGACGTAAATTCTGATGTCTATATGGTTTATAGCAATTGGATCTCTTGCTGCTGGAATAGTGATTGGAATTGCTTTCACTAGACGGCTGGGCACTGATGCCATCCGGGTCCAGCACTTGGAAGAAAAACTAGAAAGCTTATCCGAATCTCATACAGAGTATCGTAATAACGTGAGTGAACACTTTAATTCGACTTCTGAACTAATCAATCAAATGACCGATAGCTATAAAAAAGTGTATGAGCATCTAGCCGTTGGAGCACAAGATCTTTGTTCAGACCAGGTTGCAGAAAAGCTTCTTCCTCTTCAGTCTGATGCCGTGTTTGAAAACGAAACCGTCAGTAAAAACCAAAATCAAATTGACGCTCCCAAAGACTACGCTACAAAATCTAATCCTGATCAAGTTGGAACACTCTCCGAAGGTTTTGGTTTAAAGAATACCAAAGTGGGTCCAGACAAGAATAAAACCTAACCAGTCCTTTCGATAGACTATCGATGGAAGATTTACAAATAATGACAGATCTTAACCTTACTCGCTTAAAACAGCTCGATTCCGACAGTGTTATCGAAAATCTGCTAAGTTCTTTTCATACTGGATTAGGTATATCAATGAATGTATGTGAAATTGAATGCTCCTCCGCCAAATATTCTCCTACTGCTTGGACACCATAACGCTCAGTCGCATGATGACCAGCAGCAAAGAAATGTATCCCAGATTCTCTAGCTATATGGACCGTCTGTTCTGAAACCTCGCCGGTCAAATATGCGTCTGCACCAAATTCTACTGCCATCTCTATAAATCCCTGTGCGGCGCCAGAACACCAAACTATCGATTTAATATTTTTGCTACGGCCCTCAAACGAAATTGGTTTCTGCCCAAGCTTAGACTGCAAAAGTGCCTCAAATTGATTGAAAGATTGAGGCTCAGATAAATTACCCGACAGCACTAAAGGATGCTTTTTAGCTGCATCGAGTGGAGCTTGTTGAATAATCCTTAAAATTTTTGCCAGTTGCGCGTTGTTACCCAACCTTGGATGAGCATCTAATGGCAAATGATATGCACAGAGGCTTATATCTTTGCTAAGTAAGAGTTGGATTCGTACTTTTTTCAAGCCAGTAATAGTTAATTCTTCTCCTCTCCAAAAATAACCGTGATGTACCAAAATCAAATCAGCTTCTTCGACTATAGCTGCCTCAATCAATGCGCGAGATGCGGTAACTCCGGTAACAATTTTTTGTATTTCTCCCTTACCTTCAACTTGTATACCGTTAGGACAGTAATCGTCAAATTCCTCCGGTTTTAATAGTTTTCTCAAGGTTGTATCTATATCTTTTAATCTCACTGACATTGGAATGAGCCCCCGCTACCTGTATATTTAGATAAGAAAGTATCAATAAGGATAAAGCAAAAGAGAAATGAAATTTACCATTCGCTCCATTATCCAATTTTTTAAGTATATCAGTTGGCCTTCTTTTTGTGGGGTGCTCCTCGGAATAAGCATTCTCCAATACCAACAAATAAACCGCATAAATTTAAACTTAAAAAATTTCGACCAAGGTACCTTCTCTGCCAGTGCTAATTCATTCGCAAATAGCATTCGCAAAGCCTCTCCATCCGTCGTAGGAATTACAGCCACTCGGTATGACGTCGAGTCGGTTGAGAGAGCATCTGATGATAAGTTGAACTTTTACCTTGAAGAGCAAGACAGTCTGGGCTCTGGTGTAATCGTTAGCAGAGATGGATTTATACTCACAAATTTACACGTTGTAGATAACCTGTTTGATCTGTTTGATACAGAGGTCACGCTAAATGATGGTCGAAAAACTCCAGCAACTGTTATAGCTTGGGATAAAGCCAACGACCTTGCTGTTTTGCATATTAATATGGATGACTTGACGGCGATAGACATAGGGGATTCAGAAACAAGTGAAGTAGGAGATTTAGTATTTGCAATTGGCTATCCAAGGAATATAGGGCAGTCCGTTTCTCAAGGTATCATAAGCGCGATTACCCACAATACAGATTCCACGGTTTCAATTCTTCAAACTGATGCGGCAATAAACCCGGGAAATTCGGGTGGTGCGCTTATCGACATTAACGGCAAACTAATTGGAATTAACTCTTCTATATTTTCAGAATCCGGAAAGTTTGAAGGTATTGGATTTGCAACCCCTGTTGGCACTGCTATTGAATCCATGAGAGAACTCATCACTAGTGCCATAGATGCTAATTCAGGCTACCTTGGAGTTATCACCGGCGAGGCCTTGACTTCGGAGTCCAGCAAACTTTTTTTCGGTGTAGATCACATTCGTGGCATCTTGGTAGAGGGTGTAGATAATGGTAGTTCTGCAAAAAGAGCTGGAATCGAACCCGGAGATGTAATTACCAAAGTCGAAGGCTCAATAGTTGTCAATACTGAAAATATTCTTAAGGAAATAAGAAATAAAAAGCCCGGAGACATAGTTGACATCGAAGTCTTTCGTGAAGGCAATACACTGGAGGTAATCACAAAACTTGGTTTCGGTGAAGCTCGAATTATAGATCCGCAAAATTAAAACTAGTTGAGTTTTTCATGTAATCTAAACTCAGCAGAAACTGCGTGCGCTTGAAGATTTTCGTTACGCGCAAGTATGGAAGCGGTTGTAGCCAATTGAGAAGCTCCTTTTTGAGAGCAACTAATAATTGAACTCCGTTTTTGAAAGTCGTAAACACCTAATGCTGAAAAAAATCTAGAGGTACCCGATGTCGGGAGAACATGACTAGGGCCCGCACAATAGTCTCCTAAGGCCTCTGCGCTATAACTCCCAAGAAAAATAGCACCAGCGTTTGTAATCATAGGCAAGATAGATTGTGGTTTAATTATGGAAATTTCGAGGTGCTCAGGGGCAATATCATTGCTTACTTCCGCAGCTTGCTCAATACTGTCTACATGGATGAAAATTCCACGATTTCTTAGCGAAGTTTCAATGATTTCCCGCCTGTCCATTTTAGGCAACATAGCTTTAATACTTTTTTCAACCTGATCAAGATAGTCTTCGCTAGGAGATATTAATATCGACTGAGCGAACTCGTCATGCTCAGCCTGCGAGAATAGATCTGCAGCTATCCAATCAGGGTCGGTTGTACCATCACAAATAACAGTTAACTCAGATGGTCCCGCAACCATATCTATGCCAACCTGCCCAAAAACCATTCTCTTCGCCACATTGACATAAACATTGCCGGGACCAGCAATTTTATCTACCTTTTCTAGCGTCTCCGTACCGTAGGCCAACGCGCCGATTGCTTGGGCGCCGCCCATCGTGAAAACTCCATTCACACCAGCCACCTTGGCAGCGGCAAATATTAAATCATTTTTGTTATCGTAACGTGTCGGGACAGCCGCGATTATGTCTTTAACCCCTGCTACCTTGGCTGGTATGGCTAGCATCAACATTGAAGATGGATAATTAGCCTTCCCTCCTGGCACATAAATCCCAACTCGTTTGAGCGGAGTGACTTTTTGACCTAAGACAGACCCGTCTTCGTCCTCATACTGCCACGAAGAGGTAAGCTGCCGCTCATGGTATTTTTGTATTCTGTTCGCTGCATGTTCCAAAGCATTCCTCTGAGAATCAGGTATTCTTTTTAAGGAATCCTCTAACTGTTTTGGAGTGACAACTAAGTCTTGGAAACTTTCTACCGAAAAGTTATCAAACTTATTTGTGTATTCAAGTACCGCAATGTCACCATGCTCCCTCACGTCATCAAGGACACTAGCAACCTTCTGGTAAATCTCATTGTTATCCAACATCTCACGCTTGAGACACGCTTCTAATCGACTCTTAAAATCAATTTCTATTGTCGAAATACGTGTAATTGGCAAATCGTTTTCCCCCATGTGACTACATTCCTATATCTGATTTACCATTTTTAACAGCTTTATTGAGTAGTCCAATTATTTTACTAACCATCTCATGTTTAATTTTCATAGAGGCTTTGTTGACTATGACACGAGAGGAAATATCTGCAATGAGGTTTTGAGGCTCAAGCCCGTTGGCTGTGAGGGTTTTACCTGTGTCTACTATGTCTACAATGGCGTCAGCTAAGCCTAAGGCAGGAGCTAACTCCAATGCTCCGTTTAACTTAATTAACTCAATCTGTTTGCCTTGATTTGCGAAGTGTTCCTTAGCGATATTGATGTACTTTGTTGCTATCGTGACACGGCCAGAAACTACCTTCCGATCACTAGGCACAGCTGTCATAAGACGACATTGCGCAATACGGAGATCTAACGGCTCATAAAAACCTTCCGAACCATGTTCTAGAATTAAATCTTTACCCACTACTCCCATATCAGCACTGCCAAATTCCACATAAGTAGCAACATCTGAACCTCTTAACAGCATAAATTGAACATTATTGATGTTGGTCTCAAACAATAATTTACGACTTTTCTTTAAATTCTCGTTTGGAACAATCCCCGCTCGCTCAAACAAAGGAAGAGTTTCTTCAAGAATTCGTCCTTTAGTTAAGGCAATAATCAAATTTGTTTTATTCTCGAGCAAAATTTAGCACCAATTTATGAAGGAACTCTTCTGATTCTTGCACCTAAAAGTTGTAATTTCTCTTCGATACATTCATAACCACGATCTATATGGTAGATTCTATCGACACAAGTTTCGCTGCCTGAAACTAGTCCTGCGATAATAAGGGACGCCGAAGCTCTCAAATCGGTTGCCATAACCGGAGCACCTTTTAGCGAGTCAACCCCATCGACTATCACTGTATTACCCTCCACCCTAATTGAAGCTCCCATTCTATTCATTTCATGCACATGCATAAATCTGTTTTCGAAGACGGTTTCGGTGATTGAACCTGTTCCAATTGCCACTGAATTTAAGGCAGTAAACTGAGCTTGCATATCAGTCGGAAATGCGGGATACGGAGCTGTTCGAACAGAAACAGCCTTGGGCCGCTTACCTTGCATATCTAATTCAATCCAATTATCTCCGATATTTATTTGTGCTCCAGCTTGCTCTAGTTTATTCAAAACCGACTCAAGAATATCTGGTCGCGTGTCTTTCACTTTTATATAGCCTCGGGTAGCTGCAGCCGCGATAAGGTACGTTCCAGTCTCAATTCGGTCAGGCATTACTGAATAGCTAC
>CACJAW010000058.1 GCA_902591495.1 uncultured Pseudohongiella sp. | reverse complement strand
CCAAACAAAAAGACCGCGAAAAAAACAAGCGTGCTCCCCAAAACAGCTAATGCTGGGATACTTGCTTCAATCAGGAGTGCACCGATAACGCCTCCAGAGAGATATGGTAAATCAGTGGAAACATTAAAATGTATAGCTGAAAGGCCACACGCCGAGAATATGAGTAACGAAAAACCAAGGCACTGAAAGGCGAACAGGGAAGCAGAAAATTCTTCTTTCAACGCCGCTTCCTTGAATGCTGAATAAATTTTGTAGATTAAAATTAAAGGAACCGCATAGGCGAGATGTCCCAAGAGTTGAAAGAGAATATCAGAGATGTACGCGCCATAGATACCAACAGAATTTTCCACATCCGAACCGACCCCTGTATTAAAAAAAGCTGGATCAGAGGGTGAATAGCTAATGAGGGCGATCAGCAAGAATAGAGCAAGCAAGAAGTAGCAAATCAGGCTACCTTCTCGAATTAGCCGCTGCATCAGCGGATTAGTAACATCTTGCTTGTTGGATTTCGGTTGCGGCATTTTCGTCGTTCTTTCAGCAGGTTAAAACATAAATTAGGAAGCTAATAAGTATCTTAGACAAAAGATTTAAGGAATTGTTCTATTTCTAGCCCTTTAAGCCACCCATCAGTCTTGTTATCGTGCAAATTCCTGAGAAAATAAGCGTTTCCTGCAGTAAAATGTGGTGTTAATACAATAAATTTCTGACATTAAATCAGTAAATGATATTAAGTTTAAAAAGGAATTCGCAAAATGGGTCAATCATCGCACCATAAATTAATAATACTTGGTTCTGGTCCTGCCGGTTATACAGCGGCAGTTTACGCAGCCAGAGCCAATCTGGAACCGGTCGTTATAACTGGATTAACACAGGGAGGTCAGTTAACTACCACAACAGATGTTGATAATTGGCCTGGAGATGTAGAAGGTCTTCAGGGACCTGATCTCATGGAAAGAATGAAAAAGCACGCAGAACGTTTTGATTCTAAAGTAATTTTTGATCATATCTGTAAAGTAAGTTTACAAGAAAAACCCTTTGTGCTTATGGGCCAAGATACATCTTACACTTGCGATGCGCTGATAATAGCAACTGGGGCTTCCGCTCAGTATTTAGGATTAGAGTCAGAAACTGCATTTATGGGCAAAGGTGTAAGTGCTTGCGCTACTTGTGATGGATTCTTTTATCGTAACAAGCCTGTCGCTGTCATTGGTGGCGGTAACACCGCTGTAGAAGAAGCGCTATATTTGTCGAATATTTGCTCTAAAGTCACACTTGTGCACCGAAGGGATTCTCTACGAGCTGAAAAAATATTACAGAAAAAACTTTTTGAGCGCGTCAAAGAAGGCAAAGTCTCCATAGAGTGGAATTCTACTTTAGAGGAAGTGATTGGAAATGATATGGGAGTTACGGGAATAAAGATAAAGTCGGTAAATGATAATTCTATAAACGAAATGCAACTTGAAGGTGTATTTATTGCCATTGGTCATATTCCGAACTCTGAAATATTCGAGGGCCAGTTAAATATGAAGAACGGTTATGTGGTTGTGGAGACAGGAATTAGTGGCAATGCGACGCAGACAAGTGTGCCTGGTGTATTCGCTGCTGGGGATATAGCAGACCAGGTTTATCGTCAGGCGGTGACGAGTGCAGGCTTTGGTTGTATGGCTGCTTTAGACGCAGAGAAATTTTTGGATGAGTAATTTGTAGTTGCCAATTCATTATCTTAATCCCAACGTTATAGCTTTCCCTAATGTCAACGATGCGCTTACGAATCCAAATGGGTTGTTAGCCGCGGGTGGAAATTTATCGAAGGATTGGTTAATTGCTGCATACCGCCAGGGAATATTCCCGTGGTATGAGGATGGACAACCTATTCTTTGGTGGTCACCTGATCCAAGAATGAGTTTGATACCAGATCAGTTTAGAATGTCTCGTAGTCTTCGAAAACTGGTAAAAAAACGAATATATCGAGTGACTTTTAATCAGGATTTTATTGGTGTGATAAATGGGTGTAGAGCTAATGTTAGAAAATCTCACGGGACCTGGATCACAAACGAAATGGTTAACGCCTACACTGAGTTGTATGATTCTGGGATAGCCCATTCAGTCGAAGTTTGGTCTTCAAGAAAGCTAGTTGGTGGTCTTTACGGCGTTTCACTTGGTAAGATATTCTTTGGCGAATCTATGTTTAGTGAAGTTGATAACGCTTCAAAAATCGCTTTACTTTACCTAACGGTGCATTTGAAAGAGTGGGGTTACAAGCTCATTGACTGTCAAGTTGATAGTGATCATTTAGAAAGTCTGGGAGCATCTAAAATTTCTAGGTCTGAATTTCTGGATATTTTAGAAGAATTTATCACCAAGGAAGAGAACGAAGAAAATTGGTATATTGAGGATAGCTTGATACAGGAAAAAATAAACGATCATGGTCAGTGAAGTTTCATCGATTAAACTATTCAGGACTTCAGAGCATCCTTGTAGTTATATTTCAGACCAAGATGCAACAACTATATTCCTTGATCCAGCGACAAAAATCAGCCAAAAACTAAACTCAGCCTTAACTGACAAGGGTTTTCGTCGCAGCGGACACTTACTCTATAGGCCTGACTGTAATTCTTGTAAAGCATGCATTGCTTGTCGTATTCCTGTTAAGAAATTTAAGTCAAAAGCGAGAAATAATTCAACTTAGCCAGGTGCTGTCGTCACCAGAATTCGACAGAGCTGGTTCCTCGCTGAGTATGGCTTTAGGACATGACATCATAGGAAGCCCTGTAATAGTTGATCTTGCGAAAATGCCACACCTCTTGGTGGCAGGAACTACCGGTTCCGGTAAGTCTGTAGGGGTAAACGCAATGATCCTAAGCCTGCTATATAAATCGACCCCAGAGCAGGTTAGGTTAATTATGATAGATCCCAAGATGTTGGAATTATCCGTCTACGATGGCATACCTCATCTGCTGACTCCGGTTATTACAGATATGAAAGACGCGGCCAATGGCTTGAGATGGTGCGTCTCTGAAATGGAGCGAAGATATAAATTAATGTCAGCGCTGGGAGTGAGAAACCTTGCTGGTTTCAATAAAAAGGTTTCCGACGCAAAGAATTTAAAGAAGCCGCTTTTAGATCCAATCTGGGTACCTGACCCTTTAGCCGCGGAAGATGATTCTACACAGCCAGAGCTGGAACCCTTGCCTAACATTGTAGTTGTTGTTGATGAATTGGCAGACATGATGATGGTTGTTGGAAAGAAAGTGGAGGAGCTTATCGCACGTATTGCACAAAAGGCGCGAGCTGCAGGAATTCATCTTATTCTTGCAACTCAAAGACCATCAGTTGATGTTCTTACGGGGTTAATCAAGGCGAACGTCCCAACTAGACTCTCATTTATGGTGCAATCAAAAGTTGATTCGCGAACAATTTTAGGTGAGGGTGGCGCAGAACAGCTACTCGGCCATGGCGACATGTTATTTTTACCGCCAGGAGCAGGTATTCCTACACGAGTGCATGGGGCTTTTGTCAGTGATGAGGAAGTCCATAGGGTAGTTGCAGACTGTCGAACCAGAGGCACGCCCATATACATTGAAGAGATTACACAAAGTTCTGATCTAGTTGAATCTGGTGGCTTTGAATCCTTTGGCGGTGAGGGAGACGAAGGTGATGCCTTATATGATGAAGCTGTGCGATTTGTCACGGAAACTAGAAGGGCATCCATATCATCTGTACAGAGAAAGTTGCGTATTGGCTATAACCGAGCGGCCCGTATGATAGAATCAATGGAGTCAGCTGGGGTAGTCTCGGAGATGGGCACAAATGGATCTAGGGAAGTAATCGCACCACCCCCAGTTCAAAGCAAGTAATCAACAAAAGTAGAAACAATGTACAGAACAACATTGGCCTTCTGTTTCCTGGCCTTATCAAGAAGCATTTTTGCACAGGACAATGCTATTAGTGAGCTAGGTCGGCTGTTGCAAGGGGTGGAGACATTGTCCGCAGACGTCACTCAACTGATTATCCAGTCGGATGGTGGCGTGTTAGAAGAAAGCGACATCCGTCTACGTGTTAAGAGACCTAATGGTTTTTACTGGGAAACTGTTTCACCTTTTCCTGAACTTCTTGTTACTAATGGGAAAAAGTTATGGAATTATCAGCCTGACCTCGAACAAGTCGTTATTGAGGATTGGAATCCAGACCAATCTGAATTAGCCGCTCAATTGCTATACGGGCGAACAGAGGGCCTAGTTGATGAATACTATGTTGTTGCTATAAATAGTGAGCAGAGTCGTTCTTTTGAATTGAAACCAAAATCGGCTGATAGTTTGTATGACCTAATAACCATAAATTTTGTTAACGAGACTTTAGACCTAATCTATATTCAAAACAATAGTGGCGAAAGGACCGCATGGCAGTTTATAGATTCAAGAATTAACATTCCTATGGTAGATGATCTATTTGAGTTCTCTCCACCAGAAGGAATAGACATTATTAATAATTCTATAAATTAATGATTAAGAGTGCCTAATGGATTTGTATTTTTCGATAGCTCTTGGTGGTGCTTTGGGTGCCCTTGCTCGATATAAAATTTCTGTTTTTTTTACATCACATTACCTGTCATTAATTCCTTGGGGTACAATTTTTTCAAACATACTGGGAAGTTTCTTGATGGGTGTGCTGTTTGTAGTCTTTCAGGAAAAGCTTCATCAATACGAAACAATGAGAGGATTGATAACAGTCGGATTTTTAGGCGCAATGACAACTTTTTCAAGTTTTTCTCTCGAGGCTCTCATTATGCTTCAAAATGGCGATTATCAATCTGCCTTTGGATACATTGTTGGCAGTGTTGGATTTTGTTTACTTGCTGCTCTTGTCGGACTCCAAGTCACACGTTCCTTGATATAGAATAATTTCAAAAAGGTAGTTTAAATGTTAGATCCAAAAGTTATCCGCAATGAATTAGAGGTAGTAGCGAAACGCCTTAAAGTCAAAAATTTTGAGCTTGATATAGAGCAATTAAAAGAGTGGGAGGGAGCACGGAAGGATCTGCAACTGGATACAGAAAAACTGCAAAACAAGCGTAACAGTAAATCGAAGTTAATCGGCGAAGCAAAGTCTCAGGGAAAAGATGTATCTGCAATTTTAACTGACATGGAGAATTTAAAGTCTAGTCTTGATAAGAAAAAAAATGAGTTAAGTGAAATTCAATCAAGGTTACACGAATATTTGTTAAATGTTCCTAACATTCCTGATAAAGAAGTTCCTCCCGGGAAAGATGAATCCGATAACGAAGTCATCAGTACATGGGGTTCTTTGCCTAAATATAATTTCGACGTTAAGGATCACTCTGAATTAGGCGAACAATTGGAACAAGGGTTGGATTTTGCAGCAGCCGTTACACTTTCGGGTTCTAGGTTTGTTGTGCTCGAAGGGAGACTTGCAAAATTACACAGGGCACTGTCTCAATTCATGTTGGACGTTCATACAGAAGAGCACGGATACCTAGAATTTAACTTGCCATTAATTGTTAATAATGAATCCTTGCTCGGTACTGGTCAATTGCCGAAATTTGAAGATGACCTATTTAAAGTTAATCATGAGGGGAGCTTCTATTTAATACCAACTGCCGAAGTCCCATTAACTAATTTGGTACGCGGCAAAATTTTAGAAGCAAAAGCTTTACCGCTTAAGTATACAGCTCACACTCCCTGCTTTCGCGCAGAGGCTGGTAGCTACGGTAAAGATACGAAAGGAATGATCAGGCAACATCAATTTGAAAAAGTTGAGCTTGTCCAAGTTGTCAAGCCAGAAAACTCGGATGATGCCCTGAACGAACTAACAGGTCATGCGGAATCAATCTTGCGAAAGCTGGATTTACCATACAGAAAAGTACTGCTCTGCGGTGGAGATTTAGGTTTTGGTGCATCAAAAACATATGATTTAGAGGTCTGGTTGCCGTCTCAGAACACGTATCGAGAAATTTCTTCTTGTAGTTCATTTACTGATTTTCAGGCCAGACGAATGCAAGCGAGATGGAGATCACCAACCATCCAAAAACCTCAATTTGTCCACACGATAAATGGATCTGGTATTGCGATAGGAAGGGCTCTCGTAGCAATTATGGAAAACTATCAGGACGAAACCGGCCGCATCAAAATTCCTAGTGTCTTGCGGCCTTATATGGGAAATCAAGAGTTCCTCGAGTGATGGACTACTTCCCAGCATTTCTTGATTTAAAAAGTAAAAAATGTGTAATTGTGGGTGGCGGAGAGGTAGCACATCGAAAAACCAAAGCTGTACTAAAATCTGGTGCTATTGCTTATATTATCTCAATTGAGTTTAGTGAAAAATTTAATGACTTTCCTAAAGATAGATGCTTTTTAATTAAAGATGAATTTAATTCACAACATTTGACTGATGCAACACTAGTTATAGCAGCTACCGACTCTTTAAGTATCAACAAAAAGGTTGCGAACGAAGCGAATAAACTAGGTATTCCCGTCAATGTTGTTGATGAACCATCACTTTGTTCGTTCATCATGCCAGCTTTAATTGATAAATCTCCCGTTGTCATCGGTATATCAACAGGTGGTAATTCGCCCGTATTAACTCGCAGGATTAAAGAAATAATTGAGGTTAACTTACCTAGTAACATAGGTTTGCTCTCTAAGATTATGGGTTCATGGCGTAAACGAGTTAAAGAAAGATTTAACTCTTTTGATATGAGACTGAAATTTTGGGAAAAACTAATGGACAGTGAAGTCCCACAATTAGTTTTCAAAAATAAGTTAGTGCTAGCTGATCAAAAAATTCAAGAACAACTCAGAAATAATAGTTTTGAGAATTCTGTAGGTGAGGTTTATCTTGTGGGTGGTGGTCCTGGGGATCCAGAACTTCTCACGCTAAAGGCTCTCCGTCTAATGTATCAATGTGATGTGGTTTTGTATGACCGACTAGTATCCAAAGAAGTTTTGAACAAGGTCCGTCCGGATGCAGAGTTTATCTCGGTGGGCAAATCTGAATCCCAACATACCGTTGAACAACACAAGATCAATGAAATGCTAATTCTCCTGGCAAAAGAAGGGAAAAAGGTGTTGAGGTTGAAAGGAGGAGATCCTTTTATATTCGGGCGGGGCGGTGAAGAGATTAACGAATTAGCCAAATCTAACATTCCATTTCAAGTTGTGCCCGGAGTGACAGCCGCTTCGGGGTGCGGCTCGTATGCTGGAATACCCTTAACTCACCGTGATTATTCTCAATCAGTTCGATTCCTCACTGGCCACCTGAAGGATGGAAAGCTAGATATAGATTGGAAAAACTTAAATAATAAACAGGAGACACTTGTCTTTTATATGGGGTTATTGTCGTTACCAAAAATTTGTGAGGAGCTTATGAAACACGGAATGCCGTCCAGTATGCCGATCGCAGCTATAGAGCACGGCACAACTTATAATCAGAGGGTTGTGACTTCAACGTTAGATAAGATTAGTCTTGAGGTATTGGAATTAGAATTGAAATCACCAACGACTTTTATTGTAGGAGAGGTTGTAAAACTTAGAGGACACCTTAACTGGTATGGTTAATACTCTAAATACAATTATCTGGCTTTGGAAGACCGGCAATTTTATTCACTAGCCTTGCCGGTTGGCCTTTAAAAAGCTTCATTAAATACCTGCTATTACCTTTCTCAATTCCTAATTCCCGTTTTATAAAACTGACTAAGGCTCGCGTTGCTGGTGAAAGTTGATGTTGTTGATAAAACTCTCGCGTGAGAGTAATTACCTCCCAGTGCTCTGGCGTTAATTTAAGGTTCTCTCCTGCCGCTATCTCAGCGGCAACAGTCTCATCCCAGTCATGAAGAGACAATAAATACCCATCTGAATCAAATTTTAATGAAACCATACCCTAAAACCAATTGATGATTTTTTCATATTTTTCACAAAGATCAACAAAAGCTGGGTAATCAACCAGATTGACACCTTTTAAAGAGGTAATCTCAATTCCCCTGGCAAGTAAATCTTCTTTCAAGGCATAACATTCGTATTGCTCAGTACAAATTAAACCCTTTGTATCTTTCCAAATATAGTAGACTCCGTCCTCAAGAAACAAAACACCATCATCCTCCGCAATAGCTTCGAGGCATGAAGTGAGCAGATTGCTAGCAGGCGTTTTACTTATCGTATGCAAAGTTTTCATAAGGAGATTACATTCTGTGAATTTCTAACCAATTCTTGTAATTGTTGTTGGTTGATAATTTCGGGATTTAGTACTAGCTGATCTAAAGACACAGACCTTTCTGTTAGGGATTTTTCAAGGACGTATATATTATTTATCCCGTAAAGTTTAAGTGTTTCTATCGCCTTTCCAAATGTCTTAGTATGTATGTGATCAGCATTTTGATTTCTTAGCAATTGGTAAATCGCATCATCCATGAACACATAATTACTTTTTTGTTCAAATACAGAGGATGCAAGTGCAATATCCAGTAGAAGATTACATCGATTAGTTCCATACGGTGCCGTTCTTGCTAAAAATGTAAAATGTGTTAGTTGATAATTCATTTAGA
>CACJAW010000057.1 GCA_902591495.1 uncultured Pseudohongiella sp. | reverse complement strand
AAAAATCTTAAGCTCAATAATAAGCCTCTGACTCATGGGCAATTCTGCTAACATCGATAAAATAACTTTATTACCCTGACGCTCGATTAATACCTCTTCCGCTTCAAAACTGGAATGACCGGGAAAATTATCCAACATGTCCCCATCATGCTCATCTGAGTTGGCAACAAAAGGCATTAATCGTTTTCGCCTATTCATATCAATCGCTTTATTGTGAGCAATTCTAAAGATCCAACTGCTAAACTTTGCGTCTCCACGAAAACGATGAAGATTTCTGTAAACTCCGAGAAATACCTCCTGCATCAGGTCCATTGCATCTGACCTATTTCCGGTTAAACGAAGTCCTTGGTTAAAAATCCTATCCTCATAGCGACGAACTAATTTCTCCCATGCTTGTGTGGAACCTTTCAGGGCCGCTTCAACCAGAGCTGTATCATCATCTAATAGATGCATCATTTCTCATCACCGGAGGCGAAAACAACCCGTCAAAGTCGAGGGAAAAGTGAATACCAACTTTAAAGAAATATTGTATTTTTTAATTAGTCGCATGGAATAATAGAAAAGTTTGCTTTGATCAATTTTTACGCCTAGCAATCGAAATCTATTCTAACAATCGACTTTAGGCTGAAAAAATTCACTAAGCTGCCAACTGTTGTTCGCTCAGTAATTGACTAGCGGCACCCATGAATGCATTAATTGATGACGTCACAATATCTTTACTTATGGCTACTCCACTATATCTTTTATCTTCATATCTGATCTGAATATATGTAACGGCCTCTGCGTCAGCGCCCTGTCCTAGGGCATGCTCCCCATACTCCATGATCTCCAAGTCAATATTTATGGAGCCCTTTAATGCTTCAACCAAGGCGTCTAAAATCCCATCACCCTGCCCACTTATTGGAATTTCTTTACCAAAATAATCAATCTGTGCGGTGAAAAATTCTCGACCCTCTTGTTTTTCAAGCTTAAAATTCTCAAGACTTATTACCTTCTCACTTTCTAAATAATATTTATTAAATAAGTCCCAAATTTGATCTGGATTTATTTCTCCACCCGAATCTTCTGTCTTTTTTTGCACAACACGACTGAATTCAATTTGAAGCCAGCGCGGTAATTGAAAACCAAATTTGTTTGCAAGAACGTAAGCTACCCCACCTTTACCGGACTGGCTATTGACCCGAATGACATCTTGATAAGTGCGGCCTATGTCTCTCGGATCTATTGGCAGGTAAGCAATTTCCCATGGTGAACCTTCTTCGTAGGTATCTAAGCATTTTTTAATCGCATCTTGATGTGAACCTGAAAAGGCAGTAAAAACAAGATCGCCCGAGTATGCTTGGCGCGGATGGACGTCTATTTGGGTGCATTCTCTAACGATTGAGACTATGCGATCCATGTCATGGAGATCTAACGCTGGATCGATGCCCTGGCTATATAGATTCATTGCCATAACCACAATATCCATATTACCCGTTCTTTCACCGTTACCCAGGAGGGTGCCCTCAACTCTTTGAGCGCCGCCCATGACTGCGAGTTCAGCTGCTCCGACCGCGCAACTCCTATCATTGTGAGTATGTAAACTTACGATAATGGAATCTCTATTCTTTATATTTCTGCAAAACAACTCTACCTGATCGGCATAAATATTCGGTGTTGCCATTTCGACCGTTGACGGCAAATTAATAATCGATGGTCTGTCGGGAGTGGGCTTCCAGATATCATTAACCGCGTCGCAGACGTCAACCGCAAAATCCACCTCAGTTCCAGTAAAACTCTCTGGTGAATACTGGAAAATCCACTCTGTATCTGACTGGGCCGCAGCGCAGCGCTTGACCTCTTTTGCACCCTCGACCGCTATGTCTATTATCCCAGCCTTGTCAGTTTTAAAGACTTTCTCTCTTTGCACTATCGACGTAGAATTATAGAGGTGAAGAATAGCTCTACGTGCTCCCTTTAACGAATCAAATGTTCGCCGGATCAGTTCAGGTCGAGCTTGAGTCAGCACCTGAATTGTCACGTCATCTGGAACTTTATCTTCCTCAATTAAGCTTCTGACGAAATCAAAGTCGGGCTGTGATGCTGCCGGGAAGCCAACCTCTATTTCCTTAAAGCCCACCTCAACTAAAAGTTCAAACATTTTCTTTTTCTGTCCAACCGACATGGGCTCAATGAGCGCTTGATTACCATCACGCAGATCCACGCTACACCAAATAGGCGCCTCGGTAATAACCTTATCTGGCCAAGTTCGCTTTTCTATCTTTATTTGAGGGAAAGGCTTGTATTTTGTGTAATCAAATCTATTAGCACTCATCGGAAAACTCTGCGTCTTTTACTATTCAGAAAAATTTTGAACCCATTACCTTATCCACACTGGTATATTTGTGCGAATAACACCAGGTTAAAAGAAAACACTATAGCCAAACATTGGCAGCATTACTATCTATATACTTCAATTATATCTATAAAATATGGTATAAAACACCAAAATAAGATGTTTTATTAGTGATTAATGGCATTTAAGAGAAAAGGTAAATTTTATGGATTTGGATAGGCAAGACAAAAGAATTTTAGCAACACTGCAGCAAGATGGTTCTGTGACTAATCTGGAACTTGCAGAAAAAATCGGGTTGTCGCCATCACCTTGCGCGCGCCGTGTAAAACAACTCGAGGAGGCTGGCTTTATCAATAGAAAGGTAACCTTACTCAATGCGAACAAACTGAACCTTAAACTTACTGCTTTAATTCAAATCAGCATGGATAAACACACACCAGATCGCTTTGAGCTCTTTGAAAAAGAGGTTTCTCAGCATCAGGAAATAATGGAATGCTTACTCATAACGGGTCAATCAGCTGATTACCAACTGAAAGTAGTAGTAGCAGATATGGAAACCTACCAAGAATTTTTATTAAATAAAATTACGCGCATTCAAGGGGTCAGCGATGTGCATTCCAGTTTTATACTTCGAGAGGTAATAAACTCAACAGAGCTTCCATTGGAGCACTTATAGTTTTCACGTGAATTGCTCAGATAAAAATTTTAAACCATTTGATACGCTAGACAACAAAGCTTCTTTAATCCTTATCCGCTGTGTTTTCGAAGGTATGAATATTCTCTTTAAAAGATACTCATTTTAAAGCAAGGACCATTACGGGTTTTGTGGACCACCCACCATATTTACATTCATAGAAGGCCGGATAGCCTCTAAAAAAAATGTTTGACCTTTTCTTTATAAGATCGACTCATCTTTAACTTTGAACCACAGTTTAGGGTCAAGTAATACTCACCATTGATATGGGACGAAACTTTAGTAATCCTCTCCAAATTAACAATAGTAGATCGATGAACACGCTGAAAGATTACTGGGTTTAACGTAGCCTCTAACTCTCTCATTGTAGTTCGCATGATGTGGGTTTCATTTTTTACATGTACGCACATATAATCGCCAGCGGCATCGATCCAATCAATATCTCGAATCGGCACAAAAGTCGTACTAGAGCCGTCCTTAATTGCGAGCCTCTCCGAATAACCAGCCGTTTCTGAATTACCAATTAACTCACTAATTGCATCATGTGATTTTCCTGTCAAACTTACAGCAAGATCCAACAGCTTTTCCTTTTCCTGAGAGACAACCCGCCCCTGTCTTTGATGACTTGCCCGTGTAATCGCCTCTGCCAAACGATCGTTCTCTATGGGCTTCAATAAATAATCAACTGCATGAACCTTGAATGCTTCAACTGCGAAAGTATCGTAGGCAGTAACAAAAACTATCATTGGTAAAACATCGGCTTGAATTTCACTTAACATTTCTAGCCCAGTCATCCCGGGCATCTGAATGTCGAGAAAGACTAAGTCAGGCTCATGAATGGTAATTAAATTTAACGCCTCATCCGCGTTACACGCCTCTTGAACAAGCTCGACATTATTGAATTCCTCAAGGCGCATGGCTAAGCCTTTTCGAGCTAAATCCTCGTCATCCACAATAATTGTTTTTAATACTTGTTGATCATCAGTTTTCATTTGGGATTCTCATTGTTACTGATAAACCTCTTGGAGAAACATTACTAAAGCTTAATTCATAATTATTATCATAGAGTTGCTCTAATCTATTTCTGATGTTGTTTATTCCCACGCCTGAAGCAACAAACTCATTGGACGCCTTTCCATCAATGCCAGAAATACCTGGGCCATTATCAATCACCTGAAGAATCAGTGAATCTTGATCTTTAAAAGCTTTGATTGTTAAAGTGCCACCCTCTTGGTTTTTTGAAATCCCGTGCTTTATCGAGTTTTCTATGAGAGGTTGTAGCACCATTGTAGGGACCAAGGAATCTCGAACAGTATCCTCGATTTCAAATATCAGCTTCAATCTTTCCGAAAATCTTACCTTCTCAATATCCAAATAAAGTTGCGAGGTCTCCATCTCATGAACAAGACTAACTCGATCGAAAGGTGAGTGATCTAGCGAGTAACGCAAAAACTTACTCAACTTGGTGACCATCTCGTTCGCTGGATCTACCGCTTTTGTAAGAACCAAGGTAGAGATGGCGTTCAACGTATTAAATAGAAAATGAGGGTTCAGCTGATACCGAAGCATTAAGAGCTGCGCCTCGTGAGCCAGGGCTTCAGATCTTAGACTTTTCTCTTTTTCGATTTGAAATAATAGGTTGTACTTAAAGATAAAGTACGCTCCACTCCATAATAGAATTAAAGTCACACAAAAAGAAAAATCTCCAAAAATCACTCGGTCCATTATGGTTTGCCTATCAAGAAGTAAAGTTAAAAGAGAAATTTGAGATAACCATAAAAGATAAGCTACGAGTAAAGAACCCAGCCATGCTAAGATAGAACGGATAATAAATCCTCTATCCCATACAAAACGATAAATATGCCGTAGACCCCATGTGAGGACCCCCCCAATCACTGAATTTGCCGCATAGACAAAGGATAGAGCAAACCAAAAGCTGTCCGTTGGTGGATTGAACAACAGACTTAATAAAATCAGAACAACAACCAAGGCCCACCAGCCAAGCAGCTGGAACAGCCAAAATCGGTTATGCCGGATTTTGTTTAGCCGAGCAAGCATCACAGTCTCCTGGCCTGATAGAGCCTCCCAAACAGGTTTTTACTTTACTGCCAGCCCTTAACTCTTAAAAAAGAGATCAAATTTTTAATCCATTTATCACGGAAGGAGACTTGCTATTGCGTCTCTCTCACCCCTTAATTCTTGCTCAGTACTCAACATGAGCTCTCTGCTAAACTCATTTATTTGTAAGCCCTGCACAATTTCGTAGTTTCCACCATCACAAATAACTGGGTATGAATATATCAGTCCCTCCTCGAT
This sequence comes from uncultured Pseudohongiella sp., assembly GCA_902591495.1. GTDB lineage: Bacteria > Pseudomonadota > Gammaproteobacteria > Pseudomonadales > Pseudohongiellaceae > UBA9145. The sequence continues at coordinate 3,750 of CACJAW010000057.1, read as the reverse complement.
ACCATAACTACCATCACTGTGAATTCCCATACTTACTATCTGACCATTTGTACCAAGAGCCCAGTCTCGCATGTGCTCAATAGCGGCATTAGCTGCAGAGGCAGCACTTGATAGTCCACGAGCCTTAATAATGGCAGCACCACGTTGTTGAACGGTGGGTATAAAGTCCCGAGAGATCCAATCGGTATTGACTAAATCCAGAGCAGCCACTCCGTCAACTGAGCAGTGGTGAATGTCAGGGTACTGTGTCGCAGAATGATTCCCCCAAATGATCATACCTTTCACATCTGTACTATGCTTACCGGTTTTGTTAGCTAGTTGAGCGATGGCGCGATTGTGGTCTAGTCTAGTCATCGCGGTAAATTGTCCTGCCCTGAGCCTAGGCGCATTCCTGTACGCAATCAGGGCATTTGTGTTGGCTGGGTTCCCTACCACGAGGACCTTTACATTCTCACTGGCAACCTCTCCAATAGCGGCCCCTTGAACAGAAAATATTTGTGCATTCGCTTCCAATAAATCTTTTCGTTCCATGCCAGGGCCGCGGGGTCGTGCGCCAACTAACAAACAATAGTCAGCATCTTGGAACGCAACCTTAGGGTCATCCGATTGAGTTATGCCCTGTACCAAAGGAAAAGCACAGTCCTCGATCTCCATCACAGTCCCCTTTAATGCTTCTAAAGCAGGTGTAATCTCTAATAACTGAAGTATTACCGGTTGGTCTGGCCCTAACATCTCTCCAGCTGCTATCCGAAAAATAAGTGAGTAACTAATTTGGCCCGCAGCCCCAGTGACCGCGACTCTTACAGGTGATTTCATCGATTCAAGATCCTTATATTTATAACTTACATGTAATTTTTACGGGGTCATGATAGCAGATTCTTACAGCTAATGAGACACCCGGAATTTAGCTATCTAAATAGAAGGTAAAGCTTAATAGATAAACATTGCATCCCCATAACTGAAAAATCGGTACTTATTTTTTATCGCCTCATTATAGGCGTCAAGTATCATATTTCTGCTGCAAAAAGCACTTACTAACATTAAAAGACTTGATTCGGGTAAATGGAAGTTAGTTATTAGTGCATCGACAATTTGAAAGTTAAAACCTGGGTATATAAAGATATCTGTCTCTGAGTCTGAGGAAGATAGCTTCCCTTTGTTTGCAGCAGACTCAAGGGCTCTTACACTGGTAGTGCCAACTGCGACTACTCTGCCACCCGCTTTTTTGCACTTGTGAACCTTCTCACAGACGCGCTCGCTGATAATAAAACGTTCGGTATGCATTGAATGCTCCTCTACGCTATCAACACGAATAGGTTGAAATGTGCCCGCGCCTACATGGAGAGTTAGAAAATCGGTATCGATACCTTTACGATTCAAATCAGCCAGAAGGGTCTCATCAAAATGCAAACCTGCAGTAGGAGCTGCGACAGCCCCAACATTCTCTGCATAAACTGTCTGATAACGATCCATATCCTGGCTGTCATTCTGTCTTTTGATATAAGGAGGTAGAGGGACATACCCATGAATGAAAAGCTGCTCTTTCAACTTAAGGCTTGTATCAAACTGTAAAATGTAAAACGGTCCAGAGCGTTCTACAACTTGAGCATCAAGTGAATCTTCTATAATTTCTGTGTTTTTACGATATATTCTCAGGCGCATTCCCGAACGAAGCGGTTTACTGGCCTTCACCTGCATCAATAACCTGTTATCTGAAAGAAGTCGCTCCAAAAGCAACTCTACCTTACCCCCCGTTTCTTTCTCTCCAAAAAATCTGGCTGGAATGACTTTAGTATCATTGAAAATCAATAAATCGCCTGAATTTAAATAATCCAGAATTTCGCTGAATTTACTGTGCTGAATTTCTCCCGAAGAAGAATTCAAACAGAGTAATCTAGAATCTGATCTTTGTTTGGTTGGGTACTGGGCAATAAGGTTTTCCGGCAAGTCGAAAGAAAAGTCACTTATACGCATTTATTATAGTTCACTAAAAAATAAGAGGACTGAAGACTAAAGAATTATGCTGAGTAGTGGAAGCATGAAATTAAGCAAATAGACTGCTATGCGCACCCTGATTCAATGCGTATAATAGAAATTATAACTTCTATAAAAAGCAAATATTTAATGCCAGCGTGGTGAAATTGGTAGACACGATGGATTCAAAATCCATTGCCTTCACGGGCGTGGCGGTTCGAGTCCGCCCGCTGGTACCACTCAAATAAACAAATACATCTAAAAAGTTCCATATCTCACTAGCATCATTTTAAGGTTACCTTTACGGTTATTGAGTAGACATTATTCTTCCTCACCGTCATGGCCTAAGCCTCTTCGCACCGTCCTTCTTTTAGCTTCATCCCTTACATCTATCTTTCTTTGAATTGGAGGCTAAATGAATATTTGCCAAACCCCATACACTAGCGCTATAGCTCTCAAAAACCCAATATATTCAAGTGCTTGCCTTCTGTACCACCCACTATTAATTGACGCAATATGTTAATTTCATTATTTTATCACATAATGTAAAATTGTTTTTAAAAATAGCATATTGCGACATAGTATCAAATATGAACTTCCTTTTACCTGAGTTGGCTTATAAGAATCCAGAAACATCAGCGGGGCTCTGGACCATCAGCCTTTTGCAAGACTGTCTAGCGGGGGAATTCAAATCAATTTCAACCAGATCTGTAGAACGACTGACAGCTTCGTCTAACCTTCTCCCAAAATCTATCAAACTCGCTGATGTAAAAGATGGAGAGAATAATCCGTTAAAACAAATAGTTCGAAACCAGCTAGAGGAAGAAGCTAAGAGGAAGCGAACCCCCTCCTTAATTATCCAGCAGCATAAACACAAACAAGGTTTTGTGTTAATGGCGAATGATGGACGACATGGAAGAAGGTGGCTTTGCTTAAATAGTAAACCAAGATCCAAAGATCTAGAAAAATTTCTAGATATGCTTACTCTTGGTTATAAAAAAGACATTCTAATTTGGCCTCATCAGGGGTTATGTGAAGTCGCCGCAGAGTTAGTTCAGGAGACAGGGACCCATAAGATCATCCTAGGAGGAGGCTATCACGCTATGGTGGGCTTGGCCGCATACCATAAAGATAAGTTAAAAGTTGCTCAAGCTGATGTCGTTGAACCAGCACGAACTCCAATCAAGTTAAATCACTTAGATCGATTAGAGGCAGAAAGTATACATATTATAAGAGAGGCAGTAGCAGAGGCTGAAAACCCGGTTATGTTGCATTCGATTGGTAAGGACTCGTCGGTCATGCTTCGCCTGGCGGAGAAAGCTTTTTACCCTGGCAAGCCTCCTTTCCCTCTATTGCATGTGGATACACGTTGGAAGTTCAAGGCGATGTATGAGTTCCGTAATGAGATTGCTGAAAAGACGGGTCTTGAAATGATAGTACATATTAACCCAGAGGGAATTGAGAAGAATATAAACCCATTTGATCACGGTAGTTCGTTGCATACGGATGTTATGAAGACGCAAGGTCTAATTCAGGCGCTGGGCAAATATGAATTCGATGTTGCGTTTGGTGGCGCGCGCCGTGACGAGGAGAAATCTAGAGCAAAAGAACGCGTATTTTCCTTTCGAAACAGCAATCAGCAGTGGGATCCAAAAAATCAGCGTCCAGAACTGTGGAACTTGTACAATGGCCGCAGGAAGCCCGGTGAGAATATTAGAGTGTTCCCGCTCTCCAACTGGACCGAGCTGGATATATGGCAATATATCTACAAAGAAT
>CACJAW010000056.1 GCA_902591495.1 uncultured Pseudohongiella sp. | reverse complement strand
ACTTGCATAATAAAAGAATAAAAAAACAAAAGACTGAATATGCTTCTCATAGTAATTAAACCTCTCTGCATAGGATCACTAGTTACTATTAATTGTATTGATTCTCGACTCCCCTAACAAGCCAGCGAGGATCAGGAAAATCAAGTAGCGTCTTAGATAGGTTGAGCCTGGAGCATAGTTCTTATTTCAGAAATTGCCTCCGGCGCATTACCTAAATCGCAGTGATCAACCCCTGCTATTTCCAAAAATTTGGAGTTAGGTATTTTGTCAGCAAGATATCTGCCCATCCGGACGGGAACCGCTAAGTCCCCGGTAAAGTGAATCACAAGAGTAGGGCAAGTTATGTTCTTCAAAATTGGGCGTACGTCTAGTGTCTTCATATAATCAACGATTTGAGACATCGAACGACGGTCACTTAAGAGTTTTTCAAAACCTTTATAGGTATCATCATCAATCACCTCTCGAGGGATACTTGGGAAAAAAATATCTCGTAACGAGCCGGTTCCCCACGATTGAATCATGCCATCAAGTGCATTATCGGAGATCCCAAGCGGGTAATCATCGGATCGAGAAAACCTGGCCGTAGTCCCAAACAAAATCAGGCCGGCAACCCTATCCGGATTATCCACAGCATATTTGATACTCATCGGTCCGCCTTCAGAAATACCCATTAGAAAAAATTTTTCTGTTTGCGTAGTATCCGCTATGCACGAGATATCTTTGACCCTTTCTTCCATGGTCGCAACTTGAGATGTTGGATCTGAGAGGCCCTGTCCTCTCTTATCAAAATTAGTAATCTTCGCAAATTCCGACAGCGAATTCATCGTCTCCCGAATCGGCGGCAAGTGGCTAGTAACATGTAAATTAGAAATAATACCAGGTGTCACTATTAAGGGCGGGCCAGAATCACCAAAACTACTGTACGCGATATTTACGCCTTCAGAGTCCGCAAATTCTATGCGGTAGGGCGAGGGAGAACTGAGTTCGGCGAGCGTTATTCTGTTTGAATGCGAAACTTTTCTACTCTCATCCCTTAGTCCTTTAAATAGAGTCCTACCAATAGCCCCCAGAAATCCAAAAATTACGATAACTGCCGCAATACCATTCAGCAAACTCTCATTGTTCGAAATCCACGCAGATATTTCCATCTTCATCTCCAATGAAGTGAATACTATAAGAAACACCGTCCAAGAGGAACTAGAGAAACAACTGGATTAGTACTAGGCTACAGAAGACAAAAAAACAAACTAATTATCAATTTTTTATAGAGGCTAATAGCTTCCTTAACACCCGTCACCTTCAATTTCTGCCGCTAGTCTTCCGGTAAAGCGAATACGAGTAGTTCGTCATCATTTTCTCTACCACCCCCAGCAACCGCGATATATTGCTTACCATTATGCATAAAGGACATCGGAGGGCCATGCAGGCGCTGATCTACCAGCACCTCACCCACTGTTTCGCCAGTCCCTTTGTTTAACGCAACAAGAATCGAACCATGTGAGTCAGGGCTAATTTCGTCTTTCTGAGCCAAAAAAGAAATTAGTAGAGTCTTGGTTACGAGTATCCCACCTTCAGCTACAACGTCATCATAAACACTACCGAGCGGGGGGAGGTTAAGATCTTCAAGCATCGGATGATCTATCGGACCCCTTCCGAAGGGAACTTGCCAAACATGATCACCGGTATTTAAGTCAATGGCAGTAATTCTTCTGTAGGGTGGTTTCAACAACGGCAAACCAAAAGGTCCTACTTGCCTCTCCATCTGAATGACAAAAGGCCAGTCTGATGTCCCCTCTGGAGGTTCAATCAAGGACATACCATGCGGTCTTGTAGCTGAAGGAACATAAAGAATACCGGTTTCAGGGTCGAAGCTTGCACCAGGGAAATTTGCTCCGCCCCCAGCTCCAGGGACAACAAAAGTAGCTAGCTTGTCTTTGTATCCCCGAACGATTGGGGGAGTAAAAATTGGACCTAAAACAAATGTATCAGCTATTGCCTTAGCCTCCGCTTTTATCTCCGGCGTAAAATCAATTAGATCATCTTCCGAGATTCCCTGACGATCAAATGGCGCTGGCTTGGTTGGAAACGGCTGTGTCGGGTGTGCTCTCTCGCCCGGAACAGTGCTAGGTGAAACTGGCCTCTCCTCTATTGGCCAAACTGGTTCTCCAGATATTCGATCAAACACATAAGTAAAAGCTGTTTTAGAAACTTGTGCCACTGCCTTTATCGGCTGACCATTTACAACGATATCGACTAGATTAGGTGCAGAAGCGATATCGTAATCCCAGAGCCCGTGATGGACTGTTTGAAAATACCAAAGACGCTCACCGGTATCCGCATCCAAGGCTACTAAAGCCTCAGCAAACAAGTTTTCACCCAAGCGCATACCACCCCAATAATCGTTGGTAGGGGTCGACGTGGGTAAATAAACAATCCCAGCGTCGTCATCAGCTGACATGAACGTCCAAACGTTAGTATTTCCAGCGGTCCTCCAGCTATCGTTCTCCCAAGTATTGGTGAATTCCTCACCCTCCTGAGGGATGGTATTAAATCGCCATTTCAATTCGCCTGTGTAGGTGTCATAAGCGCGAACATGGCCCGGCGGTGATCGATTGTACATGCCATAGTCAAATATTTTTGATCCCACAATAAGAGAGTTACCCACTGCGATGGGGGCCGCACCAGCAGTGATGAACTCTGACTCAAATTCAAGCCGCCCCAAATTTTGGCTAAGATCTATAAAACCTTCGTCACCAAAGTTTAAATCTGGTTCTCCTGTTTTGGCATCAATGGAGACGAGTTGTTTTCCCAAGGTAGCCACAAAAATTCTTTCAATATTCCCGTCCGTCCAATACTCAACACCGCGGATCATAATATTCGTCTGGATAGGCGGCCCGTTCCGGTAACTCTCCGGATCAAATAGCCATAGTTCCTCGCCTGACTCTGGGTCCAAAGCGGCCACCATTCCGTGGTTCGTGTTGATATACATTCTTCCATTTACAACCAGAGGCACCGCTCTGTAATCCGCGGTGCCATACCCCACACCTTCGGGCAGGCGAAGATCGGCCGACTGCCAGCTCCATGCTAGTTGCAACTCTGAAAAATTACTGGAATCAATTTGATCTAACGCCGCGTATTTGGCGGAGCTATGATCTCCGCCCGCATGCCTCCATTCTCCTTGTTGTTCGGAAACTGCTTCGGGTTCGACTTGGCTGCATGATGCAAATAAAATACTAATTATGCAAATTTGCAAATTTGGCAAATAATAGTTTTTACTCATATTAATAAGATACTAAATCTACAAAGAAGCAGAAACCTCCAAAAAGTTTATCGATTTTCTCAAACACCCTCATAGACCTCGAAATTTTTAGTGAGTATCCCTCGAATAGACAAATAGAGAGCCAAGCCAACTGGCCCGAGCATAAGCGTTAAAAGTAAGCAGGGCACAACATACCAGTGAGGAATGTTATTTTTCTGTGAGTCAAAAACCTCCCATGCGCCCACAAAAAGGTCAAATGCCAGGTAGTGAATCCAACCAGCGGCGAGAGCATATGGATTGGAGAACATCGCGCTAATCTCGTTTAGAGATCCAAAGCCAGCACCCTCAGGCATGTTACCTAACTGTGATAAGAATAGTCCTACGTAAACAAGTCCCAGTGTGAACGGAATAACCGCGGTGCAAATTACACTGAGTGTGAATTTCCATCTGGGCAGTAATAGAAGTAACAACCATCCGGGTAGAACAAGATAATTACACAGAGACAACAGAGTATCGGCAAGCATAGGACCTCCTTCTTTTTTAATTATGCGCACTAATCCAACCAACAACCCAAAGCATAGTATTATTCTCCGATTTGAATTCCTATGGGGTACTGGTAAAAAAAAGGAAAAGGAAACCATATCGGGTCGATAATATAAGTGTCTTGAAGGAAACTGGATATCTTGTCTCATGCACGGTGTATTTCGACGCTTACTCACACTGGTCCACTGGCTTGGATTCATCTGTCTCGTCTACTGGCTGATAACTTTCCTAGGTATATCTCTAGCCGCCCTGGCAGAAGGTTTAAATGAATTAAAATATGCCTTGGAGGATGTCACCTCGATCCTCGCCATAATGTGGGACCTGGACGAGGCAGAATATCCCCTCTTCTGGTCATTATGGCTTGCGGTCGCCCATTACCCTGTCGTTTGGGTGCTAACTGGCAACAAGTCACTTTTCCCCTGGAGAAATAGTTACTAACTGTCTGCTGGACCTACAGCAAGAATATGCATGTTCTCAAAAGTGGGCCGCTCCCAGTCTGGATATTTATCACCCAACGCATCATAAACCGGTCTACGTATCGACTCGTCTGACACATAACTCACTTTTTGATCATATAACTTGCCCCCAATCCGCAACCTGATCCTTGGGTCCCTGACAATATTTCTGTTCCACGAACGCATATCAGGATAGGTTCCACCCGTGTAATAGGCGGATAAAAGATAGAGGTTTCCCTCAAGGGTGGCGCAATAAACTGTAACCGAATGAGGAACAAAGTAAGGTGTATTAGTTTGCAAATAGATTTCGTAATGATCGTCCGTGAAGCTCCAATCACTCACCGATGAATCAACAACATCACCCGCTAGCCAAAGTCCTGGCCTTTGATCTTGTGGATCGACTCCAACCACGCGCAAAACTATCAGCGTTACCAGAGTAATCCCAAAAATACCGATACTTAAATTTTTTAATAATTTTTTCATCTCTAATCCTCTCTATAACTCAACCAAACTATAGCAAATAAAATAATAGTTGAAGAGAAGTCAAAAATTTTGCCAAAGCGACTTGAGAGCAATTAATACAAGAACACTGATGCTCGAGCTGCAGCTCTTTGCAGCAGCAGTTAGTTTAGGGCACCATAACACCTTCAGTTGATTTAGATTTTAAAACTACCTGAGCTACCTATGTCCTATTCCACAATCCTTTACGATGTTAATGAAAGCATCCTCACCATTACCTTAAATCGCCCCGACATTCTGAACGCTTTTAACACCTCTATGTTGTCTGAAATTATAGACGCCTTGGATAGAGCAGATGCTGACGATCGGATCCGTTGCATCATCTTTACAGGTGCGGGTCGAGCTTTCTGTGCCGGGGCGGATTTGTCGGCGGGCGAAAAGACTTTCAATGCAGACGCTCGTGATGACAACGCAGATGGGCCTCATCGAGATGGGGGCGGACGCCTGACCTTGCGAATCTTTGAGTGCAAAAAGCCAGTCATTGCCGCCATAAACGGTCCGGCTGTCGGTATCGGTGCTACAATGACCCTACCGATGGACATTCGTCTTTGCTCTTCAAGCGCTAAAGTTGGATTTGTCTTTTCTCGGAGAGGGGTGGTTCCTGAAGCTTGCTCGAGTTTCTTCCTACCTAGAGTTGTTGGTATCAGCAAGGCCCTTGAGTGGTGTTACAGCGGCCGCGTATTCCCCGCAGAAGAGGCGTTATCTGGAGGCTTAGTTCGCAGCATCCACAAACCCGAAGATCTGTTAGCAGATGCAAAACATATCGCTCGCGAATTAGTTGAAAATACGTCGGCTGTTTCTACGGCGCTAATTAGGCAAATGATGTGGCAAATGCTGGGCGCAGATCACCCTATGGAAGCTCATAAAATCGATTCCCGAGGCATGTATTTCACTGGCAAATCAGCGGACGCCAAAGAGGGAATAGAATCTTTTCTTGAAAAGCGACCAGCTAAATTTCCTTTGGAGGTCAGCAAAGACATGCCTCCTTTTTTCCCGTGGTGGGAGAATCGAAAATTCCTTTAAGTCTATGATTTTCGGACGTAGAATCCAAAAGTGGTTCAAAGAAAACAGAGAAGGTTGTAATGATAAGACGTTTACGATTGCTATTGTGGGAGCGCAACATCATAAAAAGGAAACACATCGGACATTGCTTTTTTTGCGCTCTTCTCTGGAGCGCGAATGCATCAGGACAGAGCGGCCCTCCACCGGGTTACAGCAACAACATTGATGAGCAGATGGCAGAGATGCAGGTTCAAGTGCGCTACGGTGGATTCCTAGGTAATCTCTCTGACTCTCGACGTGAAGATATAAATTCAGCGATAACTGCAGTATTCGTGGAGCGCAATAGGGCTAGCAAGAATGTTAGCGCTGGCTTAGCAACCTCACTGGCAATGGAAGAAATAACATCGCCAGAATATTTGCGCGATCAACTTTTAGATGTTCTGAACAGAGAGGAGTTATTGGCATTCGATGAGTTTGAGGATAGCTACTTACAAGTGCAACTGCGAAACAACTTCAACTCACAGCTTGCTCTAACCGCACCGGGTCTCAGTGAAGCTAATAAAAAACTTGTCCTGGAAATTCTTATGAAGCACATGGGCGCTGGGCAGACAAAAGTCACCTACTCCGGCGGGGATGCTGTTGATGAGTCTCAGCGTCAACTGCGAGCACTAATGGATGCAAGATCTGAAATCATCAGCCAAATAGATGAGGAGCAAATGCAGGAAACAGAAAAATTCCTTAGCCAAATTCAATCCGGGCTGCTTACAAGTCAATCTATGAACGAGGCCGCCAACTAAGATAGAGATAGCTCGCTTAACCCCGTAACATAAATTTTTATGAGAACACTATTCAGCCGGCACGGCGTCTAAAAGCATTGGTATCATCTGCCGGAGAGCCGCGCCCCCCTCTGAAGCACCCGTATATTTTCCAATACGGACTATGACAAGTTCATGGCTGGGAATTATCGTGGTTGACTGTCCTCCGGCACCGCTCATCCGGAACGAGGGAGGGATTCCGTCATCTCCAACATCATTATCGACCCAAAAAAAAGCTCCACCATAAACCGGCCTGCCATCAGTAACCCAGGCGGGAGCAGTAGTACTGGCGTATTCTACATAGCCCTCGGGTAACAATCTTTCCCCGTTCCAGACACCGTCTGTTAGATACAAATTACCCAAACGCGCCCAATCCCGCGCGGACATAAAAGCTAGTCCCTGACCAAGGAAGTTCCCGTACGTATCGGTTTCAATCAACGCATTCCTGATGCCCAACTTATCGAAGAGGTTGCGCTGAGGAAAGCTATGGTAATCCTCACCTCTTCCCTCAACCGCAAGGCGGATCAAGTAATTAGTCAATACTGGATCGGTGTTTCGATAACGACCAATGGTGTCGGGAGGATATTCTGCGGGACGGCTCGCCGCATATTTGTACTGATTCACTCCACCTGTGTAGAGATAAAAATGGTCGGCATAGGTGCTCGTGTCATAATCAGGATCAGACGGAGCATTAATCATTATCCCACTAGACATGCGCATAATATCGCCTATACGAATATCTCGCCTCGGGTCGTCAGAGTTCTCCTGCCACTCTGGAATCGGAGCGCTCTGCCAGAGCTCGTATTCACCCTGCTCGATTAGAACCCCCATCAAAGTGCCAGTTAAACTCTTGGTCATAGACCAGCTCTCCAGTGGGGTGTGAATGTCAACTTCGTCACTGTAACGCTCACCTAATATGCGACCCTGATAGGTAACAACAAGACCTAGAGTGCGGGCCTCTGGCGGACCGAATCCTGTATCCAATGCACGCTGGGCCATTTCAACATCAACACCACTTGGCCACGCTTCTTGTGATAGCACATCCCCCGCCGGCCATGGTGTTGAATGGGCTGGAGGAAGATTCGGTTCTACCGTTGAGGGTTCAAATTCAATGTCGCCTGAGCCCATCGAATGTGCAACACAGCCTTGATTATCATAACGCCTGGCCGTTCTAACAACGCCGTCGGGTAAAACTAGAGATACCTCCTCGCGAACCCTATCAACACGAATATCTGTGACATGATGCCGCTGATCAAAGGGAGAAATAAAGCCTCCAACATTCGCCGCAGCATCTTTTGGGTCCAGTCCAGTGACGAACACCGCCGAACAAAGAATCTTCGCAAAACCAGCTGTGTAATGATGCAAAGCCTCTCCAGGGGGAGGCTCATAATTATTGTCGACTCGAAAATAATCCGCCCTTGTGTTGATGCTCTCGGGAGAGCCATCGCTGACTGGGGCCTCTGCTGCATAAATTGAAGAGACTAAAAATAATAATAGTATCGACAGAAAACCAATTGTCGGAATAGTGATCCTGCTTTCAACTGTGAATATATTCATTGAGCGGTCCAGAGAGACGATAAAAAACCCAGATTATGAGAGGACCAGATAAATTACAACAAAATTTAACACCTCGGCGACCAACATTTTTGTTATTTTAACTACGCCAAAATGTTAAGTTTGGGTAATCTATGCACGAATCAAGAAGAGGAGCAAATGATGCGCAATGCCCAATATTCGTTGATAGCAGTGATACTACTAAGTTATTTAAACGCCCACGCGCAGCCCGCTTACGATCCTCCCCGCACAGCCTCTGGTCGTCCGGACCTTCAGGGTGTATTTACCTGGAGGACCCTCACTCCCCTTGAGCGTCCAGACACAGTCGGAGGACGCTCGGTTTTATCCGAAACGGAGGCTGCCGAGTGGGCAGCATTTGAAAATCGGAGGCAAAACCGTGACCTAATCATAGATTCTGTAGGCGGCGCAAGCTATCCTCCGGGCGTCATTTCGTACAACGAGTTTTGGTACGAGCGGGGCAACGACACGGTCGAGGATCGTCGCACTTCACTAATTATTGACCCCCCAGATGGAAAAATACCGGCACTAACTGACGAAGCCTTGGCACGTCAGCGCGCAACGGCCGCGATGAGGGAATTGAGTCTAGGCCCAGAGGCAAGACCCTATGCCGAGCGGTGTATAGTGACAAGGACATCTGGTCCGCCTATGCAACCAGGCTCCTACAACCTCAATGTGCAGTTTGTGCAGACGGAAGACTACTTTATGATTATGAATGAAATGATTCACAACGTTCGCATAGTAAAGATGAATTCAAGCCATCGTACTGGGCCTGCAATGTATTGGGAAGGAGACTCCATTGGATACTGGGAGGACGATACGCTTGTCATTGAGACGAAAAATTTTTGGAAAGGGACGGCTTTCGCTGACTCCACTCCTAATATGCATCTAGTCGAGCGCATCAGGCGAATTGGGCAAGACACGCTAGAGTATCAATT
>CACJAW010000055.1 GCA_902591495.1 uncultured Pseudohongiella sp. | reverse complement strand
GCCACCCCTTCTTTGCCTTCTTGTATAACCAGTCCAAGAGTTCCAATCTGCTGGCATCGGGAACCGGCCGGCCAAGGCCATGACCTCCCTTCTGAATAGCCCATAACTCAACTGAACCCGCGGAGAGGCAGCCACTAGAGTAAACGATCACCTTGGTTTCCTGGCCCAACAGAGTTGAATCTAAATCTTTGGGTTCTGAAGCTAATCCAGGTAAAGAGCAATTGTTGTAGATAGCCCATTGTCGGGCTGTTGCTTCAGCGCCAGGATAAAGGCGACCGCCGATGGAACCTCCTTCAAAGAGAATTGAAGTGTCGTCAGTACCTTGCACCTGCAAAATATGAATCCCAGAGTCTAAATCGCTTCGAGATTCAAAATGAGATGCACCAGCACTGCTCACTGAAGCAGATATCAACCCGGGAAAACGATAGGCTAACTCTAACGCCATAAACCCGCCATTTGAGTCACCCACCACATAAATACGGTTTGCGTTTATATTGTAAGAATCTTTCAATCGCCTAATGTATTGATATAAATAAGAGACATCGTCGACAGAGCTATTGTAAAAATTACAACAAGCCGAATTTGAGTTCCAAAAATAACTCCCATCTTGATCTAGAGTGCCGGAGGGAACTGCATAAATAAAATTGTAATCACTAACCGACTCGGTGAACCCCCATATTGACTCAGCTTGACTGGTATCCATGCCGTATGCGTGAAGGAGTATTACGAGCGGATAAGAATTAGACTCTGAATAATCGGCTGGGAGATAGATCAACTCTTCTCCTCGAGTAAATTCATCCAACTGGGGCTTGGCTACTTCAGAAAAAACCAACGCAACGAACGCGAAAATGAACCTACCGTATCCTTGCAACATATCTACAACCGCATGAAAGTCAGCGCAATAAACAAGAATCCATTATTGCGCTGACATACCGAGGATTAATCTGACCCGCCAGTATTCTCCATAAGGTAAGAGCGAGCTTCCGAGATACCGGCAAAGCTGTCACTGCCAGTCCATATGTCCACCAGCTTCTGATAATGCTCAGCGGCCATAGCTGTGTCTCCAATGGTTGCCTGCGCGTTTGCCATACCCCATAAGGAGCGTGGTCGGTTTGGCATTCGCTGCAAAGAAATTTCGAACTGATCAACTGCATCGTCATGTCTTCCAAGGTCCAAGAGAACCTCTCCATACATCTCGAACAGGGGCTTAATGGGGTTCGCAGAACCACGCGGCGGGGCCATGGGCTCGATAATATCAATTGCCTCTTCGAAGAATCGAACCGCAACATCGGGATGTCCCATGCCAGCGTGAAGTAACCCGCTCGCCTGGTTAGCCATAATAGCAGTGTATCCCTCCTCGCCACCTTCGACGCGTCTATTAAACTCCTGCTCCGCCGCTTTAAGAGTGACTTGATCCTCAAGGTGGTAAGCAGAAAGTGCTGTTGCTAAGAGTTCGTGATCGGGAGAATCCTCTGTTATGTCCTGAATTTTCCAATCCTCGGCATCTACTATGTAGCGATTTTTAGTTAGAGCGACTGTATTTCTTGCTCTAGCTGCGCCGGAAGCACCTCGAGCTCCCCCCTCAGCAAAACCTCCTTGTGTGGACATGGTTTCTATACGATCTATCCAAAGGCGAGCCTTTTCATAGTCACCCTTTTGCAAATCTCCGTACTGACCCCAGTCCAAAGAATGAATGGCATCGCCCATGCTCTGACCTGGCCGCCAAAGCTCCCTCGCGGCGTCAAAGGCCGATTGGTTATTTCCGGATACAAGGTCCCACATCCCATGCTGAATGAATATGTGAGTCGGCATGTGTCGCGCATGAGAGACCGCTGGCGCAATTTCGGAATAGCGATAAGCAGCCTCTAGAGCGAGTGGCGCGTGAATTGGATCATCAAAAGAGTGGATGGTATAGTGCGCGGCTCCCGGATGCGCGGGCTTTCGGTTAAATATGTCTAACGCAATTGTCCCTGCCTTAACAGCCATTCGATTATCTAGGTCACCACCTGAAGCAGCACGGGCACTTAATACTGATAAGGCATAAAAGGCAGCAACCTCATCATCGTCTGGATGGTTGTTGTAGAGGTCTTCCATCGCTTCCATGTAACCTATCTTACGATCAGCTATCTCACCATCACCCCAGAGAACTTCTACCGCAGCGAGGAATCCTTTTTCACGGTCTGTTGGTGCCTTTGACATCCGAATTTGAGGAGTAGATCCAAGACGCTGCAATACACTACGGGGCTCGGTTGCGTCCATTTGAGAGAACAGAGGATGGTTATAAGCTAGAGACTCTCCCCAGTATGCCATGGCAAAATCTGGTGCGATTTCCTGCGCTCTTTGAAATTGTTCCTGAGCCTGCTCCCAACCAAAACTATGAAGAATTGCCACTCCTCGAAGAAAGTATTGCTGTGCCTCGCCTGATTCGGAGGTCGGAAAATTGATGGAGCCGACGTTATCGAATTGCGCGCTTGCTGGGAACACTACCCCTACCAAGAGAGAAGTTAGTACAAACTGTTTGATTAGATTCTTCATTTTCATCTCCAGAAATTATCTCAGGATTATTCTTATAAGCTCTCACATCTTAGTACGGATACTATAACTGCACCTAAGTTTGGCGACAATAAAATTCAGTGCGTCAATTGCATGCCACCCGTGCTTGTAAGCTATTACCCTCAATTCGATAACAGATAGTTTAGCCTTCGATCAATATTTAACCTCTGCGCACTGCCGAACGATGCTGGAATCATTTCATCATCAATTAGAATGTCATACCCAGCAAAATCTTTTAAGAGCACCGCTGTATTGAGAATGATTGTTGCCTCAACCTCATTGACCGCATTGGTTAACAATGCAGGCAAAAGTTGTGAAGGATTCTCTTGTCCGATCAACGCTAAAAACTCAATTGCTCGAAGTCTTACTAAATTTTCTTCGTCATTTTGCGCCATATAATATGCTCTCTGAACAAAACTGATCGCTTGCTCACCAAAAGCACTCAACACAATTAAAGCCCAGTAGCGCTGCCAAGGATCTTCAGCGTCAAGAGCTAGGTTGATCTCTTGCCGTACACTGTCAAAGTCATACAAACTCAAGTCTGCCGTTTCAATAAGTCGTTCTATTCTATCGGCATTATTGCGCCCAAAAGATACTGGGTCTTCAAAAGCTTCCTCGAGGAGTACACTCTCCGGGAACATACTAAGATCATTAATGTCCTTAACCTTGTTACTTAATGACGATCTCATATCGCTTAAAATTTCAGTATAAGCCGAGTCACCCACCAGGTTTTGAAGTTCGTGCGGATCGTTATCCAAATCAAAAAGTTGCTCCGGGGGACGAGGTCTGAAAAATTGGCTTTGTATCTCATTTAATTCCCCAGATAGAAAGAGCTCCCACCACTCCTGATAGGCCAGCATAATATAGCGATACTCGTTCCAAAGCCCATCAACGTTGAAAGGTTGATAGTTCCGAATGTATTTGAAATTACCTTTTCGCAAACTTCTCACATGATCAATTTTTTCATCAAAGCGATCCGCATAACCAAAGGCTTGATCTCGCTCATTGACTTCCTCTAGATCAATTTGTTGACCTAGAAAAGGTGATCCATCCATATGCGGCGGCACATCTATTCCCGCCAAATGAAGTACAGTAGGAGCAAAATCTACGAAACTTACAAAGCCCCTTATTCGGTCACCATAATTCGCGTCCACCAAATGCCGCCAATTCTCTGGCACATAGACAACCAAGGGAACATGTAAACCATTTTCATAGGCATAACCTTTCCCTCTAGGAAGCACTCCACCATGATCCCCAAAATAGAATATGAAGGTATCATCCAGTACCCCATCTTCTTCAAGCATTGCCAAATACTCAGCAAAGTAATTGTCAACTTTTAAGTGATTATCTAAGTAACGCGCATGGGTATAACGGAAAGTAGGCGTGTCCGGAAAATACGGAAAAAGATTAATTGACTCAGAAGACGTGGAGTTTTCGACATTCAGCATTTCCTCGTAAGTAAAATGCAAGCTGCTCTCGTGTGTCAACGCTGTGTTTTGTACGTGGAAGAATGGTTGTCCCTCCTGCCGACCTCGCCACAAGGCATCGGGTGATGATTCGTCCCAACCCTGATCGACTATCACGTTGTAATCAGTCTTACTATTATTTGTCGTGAAATATCCCGCCTGCTGCAAGTACCAAGGATACATCTGAGCGCCCTCCGGCATAGGAACCAGTCTGGATCGCCTATGGTACTGTGCACCGATTCTTGGGGCATAGGCTCCAGTCAACAAAGTTGTTCGAGCAACCGAACACACAGGAGCATTAGAAAAGGCATGATCGAAAATTAAGCCGTGGGATGCCAATCTCTCTATCGTCGGCATTCTAATGCCAGACTCGTTGTAAATTCGAGAGAAGTGAACGGAATTATCTTCTGAAGTAAACCAAACGAAATTAGGCCGATCCGCTGCTAGAGCGTTTTCAAAATAAATCGTCCCTAAAATAATAAGTAAATATGTTTTAGCTAGTCTTTTTATCATTGGCATGAATCAAAACCCTCAGGTCGAGATCTCATAATAAGAACTTGAACTAAGATTTTATAATCCGATCAGTGCATCTCCAACCAAGCCTTAATCATACTATTCACCTTTTCTGGCACTGCGTGGTGTGGCCAATGACTGACACCCGGTATCGTGACTAACGTCCAGTCTGATGCCAGAAAGTCCCATGTATCATTTAATGCACCAGGCAACAAAGCAGTATCATTCAAGCCATGGAACTGTAATACGGGCGCCCTGACCTCAGGCAATTCCACAAACGCTCCTGAATCATAGGGCTCGCGAGGGTAGTTGGCTCGATAATAATTCATCATCGAATCAAAGCTGGATCTACCAAAAGCCTCGGTATAAGCGGACTCTAGATTTGGATCACCTCCGGATAGCGCAGCTGATAATCCTTCGACTGTTAGATTCTCATGAGAATTAGGCTGTTGAAAGTTTCGTGCATAAGCTGAATTTTCATGTTGCTGTTGAAACTTTGCCAATTCTCGAACCAGACCTTTCGGATGGGGTAAATTAAGGATTATTAGTCGTTCAGTCATCTCAGGCTTCAAAGCTGCGAAGCTCCAAGCGATCCCTCCACCCCAGTCATGCCCAATGACAGTAGCACTCTCCTCACCTTCAGCTCGAATGACAGCCGCAACATCTTCTACTAATATCTCTAGTGTATAGTTATCAACACCCGCTGGTTGGTCACTCAAATTATATCCCCGAGTGTCCAAAGCGACCACGGTATAATTCTCCTTTAAAGCTTCCATTTGATGGCGCCATGTATACCAATAATCTGGAAACCCGTGAACCATAACAATTAAAGGGCCATTCCCCGTTACTGCATAATGTATTGAAACACCATCGTTATCAACATAGCGATGTTCTACTAATTCAGTTATATCCTGCGCAAAAAGGATGTTGTGTAAAAATACAGAAAAGGCTATGAAAAGTATTTTCCATGAAATGTTAGCAGACATAAGAGTTACCTAGGCTTAAATTTAATTCGTGTTTATCTTGACTGTTTCACATCGATGCTAAAGCTCTAAATTAGGGACCGACCATGGCGAATTTGGGTCAACTGCTTGACGCAAAGCAAATACGTTTCCGTCGATGTCATTTGCATAGACTTGCCAAAAATCTACAATCAAAACTGGCTCACTAACAAATTTGACACCGAGGTCAGTCATTCGAGCATATTCTGCTTGAATGTCCCCAACCTCGATCGAGTAGGAATAACCAAGTGCTGTAATATCTCTATCACCCTGAGTTTGGGGTGTTACAGGATTAACATATTGCCAGAATTCCATACTTTTGGTTCTCTGGGCCATTCTGAAGAAAACTACTTTAAGGGAGACATCATCGATATCCGTCGCATCATCAAAGGGAAGACGATTTGAAATATCAGCCGCTCTATACGGATTAAAACCAAAAATTTTCGAGTAGTAAGTGGTCAAGCGCTCAATATCATGAGTAACCAAGGCGACTTGGGTCATCCACATATCTAGCCCTGCATCCACCCACTCCGGTTTTCTCGGGTCTCCGCCTAAAACACTAAAGTCAAGCTGTTCAAGCTCAAGCATATTACCCTCAGGGTCATAGGCATAAGCATAAGTTACACCCTGACCCAACAAGTCAACAGGTTCATCGCCGCGACTTAGCATACGAGCTCCTGCTTGCTTAAATTTGTCATACCCTGACAAGTGTGCAGGGGACTGAAAACATGTGTGGGTCATGCCAGGGCCGTAAACTGGCATCACACGCATGGGCGTCTCTCGATTGTGACTAAACTCGGTAAGCTCAAAAAGCATGTTCGGAGCCTCAAGCACGGCTCTCTCATAGGCAACACCTTTGCGACCGAAAAGCCTGTCAGCATCATTATTGTTGGCAACCACCTCTCGTTTGACAAGTTTAAAATTTGTGGCTGTGAGATAAAAATCGAGGGTTGCATCCAAATCTTGGACAGATAGGCCTATATGATTTATGCCTAATAAACTTGCCGTAGAGTCATGTATATTGGCGTCACTATCGATTTCATAGGCTAGTGATAGAGAAACACAAAGAGTAGATATTAAAGTCCCAAGCAAGTAAACGGGGAAACCTTTTCGAGCAGTATTGTTTTTTAAAACAATGGTGTTGAACATTAAAAATTCCTCACAAATTTACCGTAAAGATAGTGTAAAGTTTCATTGATTTAACAACTACTCACCATTAATAGAATAGACCAGTAAAACGTTCCCGGGTGCTTCTGCCCACTTTTCATAACCAGAGGAGATATAGACTCGACCATCAACAATGACCGGCCCATCAGCTTCAATTGAGCCCCCTCGAGCTTCTATTCCATTTCTGATTCCAAAGTTCTGGCGAGTGTTAGTTTCCCATAAAATATCGCCGGTATCAGTGTCAAAAGCACGCAAGATACCATCAAGCCCACCCGCAAAAACAAGATCTGGAGTGCTGGTTACCGCCGCTGAAATTCCTTGCCAACAAAGGAAACGGCTTTGCTCACACTTATCGGGCAAATCGTTTCGCCAAACAAATTCCCCGGTGCTTAAGCGCAACGCATGAATACCAGGATGTGCTGGGCCCACATTATAGGGATTATTGGTTGGCAGATCAGAAACGCCAACAAAGAGTTTTTTATCGCTACTGCTCATACCGTAGTGAATACCACCCATAGTCCCGCCACTACCTACTCGCTGCTCCCAAATTAGGGCGCCATTATTTGAAGGATCCAATGCATACACCATTCCTGATTTCTGACCAGCCAAAATAATTTCTCTGCCGCTTTCATCTCTGGTCAATATGGGCGATGCACCGATATCATAGTCTGGTCCATCTTCCTCGGGACAGTTTGGTGTATTTCTAGAGCATGCTCCGTTCCACGCGTCATCTTTAGTTAATTGCGCAGCCCAAACAATTTCACCGTCCGCCAGATCTAAGGCCAGAACTGCATCGCTATAATCATTAGCTGGGGAGGAATAGTTTTCCCCGGTTCCGACATAAACTAAATTTCGTTGCTCATCGATTGTTGGACTCGACCAAATAGGAGCTCCCGATGGCCCAAATTGTTGCACACCTGCAGTACTCATAATCGTCGGGCTAGGCTCTTCTGTAGTATAAGTGCGCCAAAGTATTTCTCCCGTGCTAATACTCAACGCAACTACAGCGCCTCGAAATGAACAACATGAATAACCAACACGCGCAGCAAGAAGTACTTCCAAAGATGAAACAGGAACTATTACTAAATTGTTATGAGCGATAACCGATCCAGTAATGGTTGCTTGAGGGTGCTGATGCACTTCGGTTTTCCATAACAAATCTCCCGTCTGAGCATCAATCGCGTATGCTTTACCTGCAAAATCCCCGAATAAAAGTCTTGCAGGTACCCCATGCTCATCGACATCTACAAAAACAGAACCACGAACCTCTGAGTCAGCGTTAAACGTCCACCACGGACAACCATTCGAATTATCCAACGCGTAAATAGTTCCCTCCTGGCTTCCCACAAAGGTCAAGTCAGAGGTAACTACTGGCTGGGAACGTGCCCTTGTCGCATCAGGGAAAGCAAATGCCCATTTGAGCTCCAACTGGTCAACATTGTTTTTATTAAGGATCATTTCACTAGCTAGGTGACGTGTATTTCCTGATCCACCTCCCCATCCGTTCCAAGACACAACTCCCTTCGCCGATCGGCTAGAACTTATTGTTGGTTCACAGTCAAAGCTCGCAACCTGTGTTTGGGTTTCGTTGTATTTCTCACCAGTAAGATAGTAGGCGACGTCTCTCTTTTGTTGTCGAGTCAGCGCCATACCGGAAGTAGCCATCGAACCCGACTCAAGCGCATCTAAAATACGCTCAGGTGAATACAACTCAAACGCAGCACGCTGGGGAGCCTCTAACAAAGCGCCCTCATGGCACTCAGCGCAAAACAAGTTGTACTGCCTTTCACCATTCAATAGCTCTGAATCATTTTCTATAGGTTGTGCAAACGAATCTTGCAGTGGAAGACTTAACCAAATTACATTTAGAAAAATTACTCTTAATTTTTGAACCACGCCATTTTTCTGATACTTCATGTAGTCATCCGCTCTTTTTTCGATCTTTACAACTCGGTGTCTCACTAGAAATTTCATAAATTGATCACCATCCAAGCTTACAGTAAGTTAGACGCTCAGATCGCGTTACACTTACATTCAGCCCACTGAAACGAATAAATGAATATAATTCATTTTAGTGTTTTCAATTTTCAATTTTGACTCTAGTTTCTTTAGCATCGTAGTAACAATTACCCCGATTTTCAACGGGTTTTTAAATATTTATACAAAATAAACGTTTCTTACATACTATTGAATTACGTTCATTATTATGGCAAGTTGAAACCAAAATAGACAACCATTGCTGAGCTACTTTCACCATGAACAATGTTACACAGATCAAACTGCGCCGCCCCACTCGGGAGCAACGAGTTGATACTATAGTCGAATCCGCACGAAAGATATTCTGCTCTTATGGCTTCGAGAAAGGTTCGATCGTTGATATTGCAAATGATGCTGGTATCGCTGAGGGGACCCTCTATCGCTATTTCGATGGGAAAAGGAGCTTATTGGATGAGGTGCTTCGGCGTCATTATGAAACTATTTTTTATGACATTCAGCAGACCTTGCCAAGTATTAAAGGCCACGGCAATCGACTGCGTTACTT
>CACJAW010000054.1 GCA_902591495.1 uncultured Pseudohongiella sp. | reverse complement strand
TAACCTATGATCTCAAAAAACCAACCAGCCTCACTGAAAATAGGCAAAACGACTCGAATATTTTTGGATACTTCTGAGCACGAAGTAATTCGTACTAACCGAAAGACTTTAACGCTTTATGTAAAACAACAGAGAGTCATCGTTCGCTGCCCTTTAACAACAACCAATGCCGAGATAAATCAATTTATCGAAACTAACCAAAACTGGATTTTAGATAGGTTGAAAGAGGATCTAATTTCTCAAAAAGAAACACTAAAAATCGAAGAAAACCATAAGATTTTTTATCAAGCAAAGGAGCGTACGATTGTATTCAAAGAAGGGCGCGTAGGGAGAGTTGAGGTTAATCGAGATGAGTTTATAATCCAATGCAAAAAGATAAATCCGACTTTGGCAAAAAAACAAGTAGAAAACTACTTAATAGATAAGGCGACTGAATATATTATCCCGAGAGCTAAAGGTCTAGCCGAGCATTTAGGAGTCGGAGCGAAAATTTCGGAAATTAAATTGCGAAAAACTAAATCTAAGTGGGGGCATTGCACTTCGCAAGGAGTGGTTCAATTTAATTGGTTAATAATGCTAGCGCCAAACAGTATTATTGATTACATTATAACTCATGAAGTTTGCCATCTTATCCGCATGGATCATTCTCAAAATTTCTGGGATTTAGTAGAGTCAGTTTGTCCAGACCACGAAAAGTATGTCACTTGGCTTAAAAATCACGAGCATCGGCTTTGGTTCGAATAAGGGCTTATTCTTTTTGATAGAGTAGATCCCAAATTCTATTTCCTAACTTTTTACCGCGCTTTTCAAACTTTGTCTCTGGGCGCTCAGGGTTTTCCCAAAATACTTTTGGTGCTATCGCGTTTGATAAAGAGGGAATTTTATCGATGACTTCAATCATGTGTTCAGCATATGGTGACCAGTCAGTTGCGAGATGAAGACAACCATTATTTTTAAGCTTTTCAGATACTTTACTTACAAATTCAGGTTGGATGATGCGACGCTTTGCGTGTTTTTTTTTTGGCCACGGGTCTGGGAAAAATACTAACACCCGATCAAGCGTTTCATCCTCAAAAGCGTGATTGAAAACTTCGGCCGCATCATGACAAATTAGTTTTAAATTTTTGATCCCCAGTTTTTCAATGCCCTTTAATACTTTACCTATACCTGGTTTATGCACCTCGATGCCAAGGAAATTAGCGTCAGATCTTTCACAGGCCATATCGATTAGAGATGACCCCATACCAAAACCAATCTCAACTGTAATTGGTAAGGAATTTTGAAAAATCTCTCCCAAATCTAATAAGTCACCCGAAAAAGGAATTACATGATCATCCCACAAGCGCCCAATTGCTTGACGTTGGGAGTTCGTAATTCTTCCAGATCGAATGACGTAACTTCTTACAGGGCGGCCTTTGTTATCTTTATGGTTTTTCACTTTTTCTAGCGGATTTTGGTTAATAGTTAAAAAATCATCCGAGGGTTATATTAATTTTATAAGTGCTTCTTTGCTCCAAAAATACAAAGCATGATCCATCCAAAAATAAAAAAAGCCCCTCCAATAGGAGTAATCAGTCCTATCATAGGCAACTCAGTCAATGCTAATAAATACAGGCTGCCGGAAAAAAAAATTATGCCTAACAAAAAAGAGTAAGCGCTAAATTTCAGCAGTCGAACTTTTGGGAAAATATGGCTCAGAATCCCTGCGGCTAGCGCAGCCAGTGAGTGGTACATATGATATGAGACACCGGTCTGAAATACCGTCAATAGCTCGGTGGTAATGGTTCTCTCTAATGAGTGAGACATGAAAGCACCTAACATCACTGCCAGAAGCCCGTTGACTGCAGCCATTGTTATAAGAGGATTAGCCATTAATCAAGATCATATATTACGGTGAAAAAAAAGCCGCGAACAAAACGCGGCTTCAATTTACGAAACTATTAATTAGGCTTGCATATGGATTTTAATTTTATCCATCGCAGCCTTTTCTAACTGCCTAATGCGTTCAGCTGACACACCGTACTTCTCAGCTAGGTCATGAAGAGTTAATTTATCATCGCTAAGCCAGCGGCTTTTAAGAATATCTTGGCTTCGGTCGTCAAGCTCAGAAATGGCAAGGCGTAAATGGCTATTGGTTGTCTCTTTCCATTCATCATTTTCAACTTTGATCGCTACATCGGAGCCCTTATCCTCGAGACAATATGAGGGTGCTTTATGGCCAGAATCATCTTCGCTATCTACTTCAACATCAAAAGACATATCATAGGCACTCATCCGCCCTTCCATTTGACGAACTACTTTAGCATCTACCCCAAGGTCCTCAGCAACGGCCTCGGTCTCTTCGTTATTTAACCACCCAAGTTGCTTTTTTGAGCTTCTCAAATTAAAGAAAAGTTTGCGTTGGGCCTTAGTCGTCGCGATCTTCACAATTCGCCAATTACGTAGAATATATTCATGCATCTCTGCCTTAATCCAGTGCACTGCAAACGATACTAATCTGACACCTACTTCTGGATTAAAACGCTTTACAGCCTTCATTAGACCGACATTCCCTTCTTGAATGAGGTCTGCCTGAGAGAGCCCATAACCTGAATAAGATTTGGCCATGTGAACTACGAATCGGAGGTGTGCTAAGACTAGTTGTCTGGCAGCATCAACATTATTTTCATAATAATATTGATTAGCTAACTCTTTTTCCTGCTCTGGAGTTAAAACAGCAATGCTATTTGCAGACGCAACATAGCCCGCCAGGTCTCGCCCCGGCGTCGCCGGATTAATAAGCTGTAAATTTTTCCCAGTTTCCATTTCTTCTCAACTTCAACTTACGTCGTGTATTTCTAGTCTATACTCATAACGATCAATGTTTAGATCACCGCGCATTATAACGCTTCCAGGGATTATTAGCTATTTCCCGAAGTTTCTACAGTATTTCCGGTGAAACTTCATTCATCATAAAACAGATCTATGAAATTCTTCACTATTATACTGATGTCAATATGGGTACTTATAACCGCTTTTTCAAGCCCCAAGGCATCTATTTGTCCGGCGTTAAGTGGAAGGTTCGACCTGAAAGATAATTTACCAAAATTTGGAGGCATTTGTTTAATTTTATACAATTTTAGTGGTTTTTATAAGATTATAAGGAAAATTAAAGTCTTTATGCCTAAGTATTTTGTGTAGGTTCTTTTCCAGTATTTTTTGACGTTTAAGACACTAATCAGAAAAAAGCGCGGTAACAAATAGTTTCGCGTCAAATGGTTTCAGATCATCGGCGCCCTCACCGACCCCTACATATCGAATGGGCAGGTTGAGCTTTCTTGAGATGGCAAATATTATTCCGCCTTTGGCAGTACCATCAAGTTTCGTTAAAGCGACGCCAGTCAACTTAGCATACTGATCAAAGCTTTCCGCCTGCATCAATGAATTTTGACCGGCTGTTGCATCCAGCACTAACAGAATTTCATCGGGCAGATTCTCGTCTTGTTTTTTTAATACCCGAACAATCTTCTCGAGCTCGTTCATCAAATTATCTTTTGTATGTAAACGACCAGCCGTGTCAGCAATTAAGACATCAATGGATTTCGCTTTTGCCGATTGATAAGCATCAAATATCACAGACGCGCTATCTGAACCGGTTGGCTGTGCAATAACGGGCACATCATTGCGAGACCCCCATACTTGAAGCTGTTCAACTGCTGCGGCTCGAAAAGTGTCTCCGGCTGCAAGCAAGACTGACTGACCCTCATCTTGAAATCTTTTTGTAAGTTTTCCTATAGTCGTTGTTTTACCAACACCGTTAACACCGACCACCAAGATAACAAAAGGTTTTTTATTCTTCTTTGTGTAAAGAGGTTTTGAACATTTCTGTAAGAGCGATTCTAACTCGTCTTTCACCAAATCGATTAGTTGACCAGATTCGCTGATGCTTTGACTTTTCGCCTTCGACTCTAGTTTTTTCAATATTTCATTAGTAGCATCGATACCAACATCTGAGCTTAGCAGTTGCATCTCAATATCCTCGAGTAACTGCTTGTCAACTGTAATCCTTCCTTGCAGCAAGGTTTTTAGGCCTTCGCTCAAGCGCCCTCGAGTTTTCATTAAACCGTGCTTTAATTTATTAAACAAATTCCTTACCTTGATTAATTGAGAGAAATAAATAAGAAGCCAATAGATATATTAACATTTGAGCGATGTCGGTTGAATAAACTATAACTTCAAAAGAGAATGGCTGAGGATTGAGACACATTGTAAGATTAATCTTTCAGTAAGTTTTTGACTGGTTGAAGGCAATGATCAATAACAAGAACTTTGTCCGAATAATTTCAGGCAAGTATAAATCACGGAAAATTACTTTCCCAGACAGGCCAGAGATCAGACCGACTGGCAACCGGGTAAGGGAATCGCTGTTTAATTGGATACAGGCTGACATAGTCAATTCTAGGTGCTTGGATTTATTTTCTGGCAGTGGCGCTCTTGGAATTGAGGCGTTATCCAGAGGCGCAGAAACGACTACTTTCATTGAGTCGGACTTTGAGACAGCAAATTGTTTGGAAAAGAACTTACGGATCCTAAATGCGGAAAACGGGGTAGTTGTCAGAGCTAATGCCATAAGTTGGTTAAAGTCCCAAAAGAATATTGAACCCTTTAGGTTTGTGTTTTTAGATCCGCCGTTTAAGAAGAATATTCTTTTGGATTGCATTTCTCTGCTCGAGAGCAATTATATGATACCTAATAATGGGATTATTTATATCGAGACTGAAACAGAGGTTAGTCTGGGACAATTGCCTTTAACCTGGCGACTAAAGCAGAAAAAACAAGCAGGTCGTGTTTCCTATTGTTTGTATCATAAGATAGATAAAAAAGGAGAACCGTCCCCTCCTTGCTGTCAGTCTTAAGGCGATTCTCTCTCACCTAATTCACCCAGTACTTGCTTAGAGATGAGACCGAAATTTTTAGACTTCGTTTATCAATGAATCGAATTCCTTGAATAAGGTTCTATTTAGGCCGAAAACAACGAAAGTGAAGATTTAAGTCAATGAGCGAGCTCTAATTGAGCCACGCAAGCCAATTCGCTATTATGTTGATTCTCTGCAGATTTAAAAGGGGCGCATATGCGAATTGCAGTCTATCCAGGAACCTTTAATCCAATTACCAACGGCCACACTGACCTGGTGGAAAGAGCAGCTGGTTTATTTGATAAGATTATAGTTGCGGTTGGCACTAATACTCAGAAGGGTAAAGGGCTAGCGGCCTCCAGAAGAGTGGCTTTAGCAACTGAAGTGCTCAAAGAAATTGACAATGTTGAGGTGGTATCTTTTGATGGTTTGTTGACAGATTTTGTTCGAGCAAAAGGTGCGAATATAATTCTTCGAGGCTTACGAACAGTTGCCGATTTTGAATATGAATTTCAATTAGTTGGAATGAATAGAGCCTTGAACCCTGAAATAGAGACTGTTTTTCTCGCCCCCGCGGAGCACCTATCTTACATTTCGTCGACTCTTGTCAGAGAGATTGCATTTTTTGGAGGTGATATCTCTAAATTTGTTCATCCCGCGGTAGCAGAAGCTATCCTAAAAACCTAATTTCATCTCTGACATTTGTTGCAATAGACCGTGCTGCGTTGACTAAGCCTTATTTCACGAAGAGTATTTCGGCATGAGATACATTTTTTCCCGCCTCGGCCATATACATTCAATTTTTGTTTGAAGTACCCGGGACTTCCATCGCTGCCTTTGAAATCCCGAAGGGTCGTTCCCCCTGCAATAATTGCCTTTTTGAGGACTTCCTTTATGGCAAATACAAGTCTTTCGTATCGCTGAAGAGAAACTCTACCAGCAGAAATTTTTGGATTGATTTTCGCTAAAAAGAGCGCCTCGTTTGCATAAATATTTCCAACCCCTACAACGATTTTACTATCCATTATAAATGGTTTGATTGATATGGATCGTTTTCTACTAGCTAAAAAGAGATGTTTTCCCTCGAAGTTGTCACTCAGTGGCTCAGGACCTAAGTTCTGGAGAAGAGGGTGCACAGTTTGACTTTTGTCTTGCCACAAAACACAGCCGAATCTTCGCGGGTCTTTAAACCTGAGAATATGCCCTGCGGAGAAACAAAAATCGACATGATCATGTTTACCGGGTGGCTCGTCCGCTTTAACTATTCTTAAACTGCCACTCATGCCAAGATGAATTATCATATGGCCAAAGTCATTCTCAAAAAGGAGGTATTTGCCTCGACGATTAATTTTATGAAATTTCAATCCTTCGAGCATCAAGGGTAGTTTTGTTGGAACAACCCACCTAAGTCTAGCTTGCCTAATGTTAATTTTACTTACCTGATGATTGGTAACGAAGGGCTCAATGCCCTGGAGCGTTGTTTCGACTTCTGGTAGTTCGGGCAACTTTAATTTACCAATTTTAAATTAACTAAGTAGGTGACTTTATGAACAGTCGTTATAATAAATCTTCCAGGAGAAGTGAAGTATCTTTAAGTTCTTCTGATGGGTCTTAATTTATGAAATCTAAAATCATACTTGGTGTTGATGCCGGCGGAACATTTACAGACTTTGTTTTAATTAAATACGGAGAAAGCGTCTCTTTGAGAGCGTTAAAGATTTTATCGTCGCCAGATGCCCCGGAAAGAGCGATACTTGAGGGGATTAAAAAGTTAGGCCTCGATTCAATATTAAAAACACATGATTTGGAAATCGTTCACGGGAGTACCGTCGCAACTAATGCAGTTTTAGAGAACAAGCTTTCCAAAACTGCACTGGTTACTAACCGAGGTTTTAAGGACTTACTAACTATAGGCCGGCAGACACGGCCGGCTTTGTACCAGTTGGAGTACGAACCGATTGAACCGCCAGTGCCTCGAAAACTCTGTTTTGAGACAGGAGGAAGGCTGGGTGCAGACGGCTCTGAAATTGAAGGTCTGTCACAAGCGGAAGTGGAGGACTTGGTGGAAGAAATAATGTCTCAAGAACCTGAATCGGTTGCGATAAATCTCTTGTTTTCCTTTATCAACCCAGAGTTTGAAATGATACTCGAAAGAGAGTTGTTGAATAAAATTCCGTCTATTCGAGTAAGCCGTTCCTCAGCTGTCCTTCCGGTGTACAAGGAGTTCGAGCGAGGTATTGCAACTTGGTTAAATGCAGCATTGGAACCATTAATTTCCCGTTACCTTGTTAATTTGCAAGACAGCCTGGGCAAACCCAAACTGCAGATTATGCAATCCAGTGGAGAAACGATTTCAGCAGGAATCGCGGAGAAAAGTGCCGTAAATCTCCTACTTTCAGGCCCAGCAGGAGGTTTGAAGGCTGTCCAATATATAGGTAAGCAAATTGGGGAGGAAAAATTAGTAAGTTTTGATATGGGCGGAACTTCAACAGATGTTGCGCTTATTGATGGGAAAGTTGAGATCACAACAGAGGGTACTTTGGGCAGTTATCCTGTAAGTGTGCCAATGTTAGATATGCAAACTATTGGCGCTGGTGGAGGCTCGATCGCATTTATAGATGCTGGAGGGCTGCTTAGAGTAGGCCCAGAGTCGGCCGGAGCCAACCCGGGACCGGCTTGTTATGACCAAGGTGGCATTTATCCTACGGTAACTGATGCTCACTTAGTGTTAGAGAGATTGTCGGGCAATTCTGGTTTAGCAGGCGGTTTGAAATTAGATAGAGGGTTGGCTCTTGCAGCAATTAAAAGACTTAGCGTTCCATTAAAGTTGAGTGTTGCGGAGGTAGCGAATGGCATTATCCAAATTGCTAACGAACATATGATGAGGGCTATTCGCTTAATCTCGGTAAATCGAGGTCATGACCCAAAAGATTTCTCATTAATGAGTTTTGGTGGCGCAGGTGGTCTGCATGTCTGTGAGATTGCAGATGGGATGCAAATGAAAAAAGCTGTCATTCCCGTTTACGGCGGGGTTCTGTCGGCGCTAGGGATGCTGGTTGCTGAGCAGGGGCGGCAATTTGTTCGCACTGTTAATTTTATTTTGGGCAATTTGTCGGAGAGTGAAATTGAAATGCGCTTTGCCGAAATATTCGAGGAGGGCCGGCAAACCTTAACTAACGAGGGCATTAATGAAGAAGCTCTCAAGGCAGATTACTCTTTAGATTGTCGTTATCGAGGACAGTCATACACCTTGAATATACCCTGGGGTGGATTGCGCGGATGCTCGATGCGTTTTGGAAATTTGCATGAGAAAAGGTACGGTTATTCGTTGCAGAACGAAGTTGAAATTGTCAATCTGCGGGTGTCTGTTTCTGCGCCAGCAATTAGCTTTGGCTTATCTGATTGTTCTGTTGAGGATGGGTTATACAATTTTAGCGTTCGTGAGCCGGGCATTAATGATAAAAATAGAGAATTGTTTCAAAAGGAGGTCTTGAAAGACGGAGGAAAAATTGCGGGGCCTGCCGTGATTTCTCATCATACTTCAACTTCATACGTCGCTTCAGGCTGGCAGGCTGGCTTGGATTCAATAGGAAATCTTATGCTCAACAAAATTTGAATCGATTGATCTTCAGGAAGCTTTTAACCGTTTACTAACAGCTGAGCTAACAAAATCTTTGAAATCTTCTTGGCCAAAACTCTTTTTTGTCACAGAATGCAGTAATCAATGAATATTTTTAATCGACTTTTGGTTGTCAGTCTAATTTTTTTGTTAAAAATTGGCGATCACTCTTATGCGCAAGAGGGCCATGCTGATCAGCCTTCGGCCGAGACAACTCGGTCCACTCCCCGGCTGCACTATCTTGAGAAGCCTATCTTCGTAGAATTGAATAATCAGACAGACTTTATTGAGTACCCTGTCAACCAGATTTCTGAAAAAGCTGAAATCGACTTTACATCAGAGGTTGAGGATGGGATGACGGAACCTTTTGAGCTTGCCATCGAGACAATTGAAGAAAATGGCGGAGCTTGGGATAGCCAGCTTGTGGAACAACTATCTTCCTTGGGCAGCCTGCAACAACAACGCTTAAACCATCCGGCGGCAATAGAGTCATATAAAAGAGCGATTCAGATCAGCAGAATAGCTCAGGGACTGCATACCCCAGATCAAATACCGTTACTGGAAAGTATGATAGATAGCCTTATTATCAGCGAAAATTGGAAGCAGGCTGATCTGTATAGTGACTATCTCTTTTTCGTGCAACATAAAGCTTATGGCATCGATGACCCGCGTTTAATACCCGCAATCGAGAGGCTAGCGTCATGGAATATAACGGCATTTAACTTAGGCTATGGAGATCAACTTGGCGCAAGATTGAGCACTGCGCAAATGCTCTTTAGTGCTGGTCTGAGAGCTGTGGTTTCGAACTATGGGAGGAGCGATGAGAGGGTGCTGCAGTACCTGAAAGATCTGGCTCGGTCGGCGTACTATGTCAAAATGTACCCGGAATATTTGGCCGGTATGGATCAGCCTGAATTTAGAGCGAGGCAGGAAAATCTTAGACAAAAGCTGGACAGTTTTACGATATACCCGCGCAGTTTTAGCCTCGGAGAGGCAGCGCTCCAAGATATCATCAACTATCATATTCAAGAGGATGGCAGTGTTTTTGCGATTGCAGAGGCAATAACGCACCTTGCGGACTGGTATCTCCTGTTCGAAAGAAGAACTATTGCTCAAAGTCGCTATCTTCAGGCTTGGAGCCTGCTGAGTACAGAGCCTGATGGAGATAAGCTTAAACAACGCTTATTTGGAAATGTGGTGCCCTTACCTACCTTCATTGAAGGACCCAAAAACCTCGAGATGAGGGCATCAGTCCCGAAGGTTCAATCGAAGTTGAATTATTCAATTGCAGATGTTTCGTTCTCTGTGTCGATCACAGGAAGTGTGAGAGACGTCAAAATCCTAGCAGAGGAAGATGAAGAAAATGCCAATGTTTTATCAAGACTCAGGAGAGCCGTCAGATTTTCAAAGTTCAGGCCTCAAATAGAAAAAGGGCGACCCATTAACAGCGAGGGTCATGTTTTTCGATATCGATATTGGTATTAAAACAAACTTGGTCACATCGAGTATGCTTTAACTCGTTGTAATTTGAAAACGGACCTAGCCTTAAATACACGAGCTATGTCTGTGTATGAAAAGTAATCAAAAGTCGCTAAAATTAATTAAAAATAGCTAAAAAGCGGTAAATATTTCTAATTTTGTCAAACAACAGGAACATTTTTTGACAAATACTTTGCGTTAACTGCGGAAGGAAACTTTAGTAGAATGAAAGTCATGAAAATTATACGAAAATCGGAAGCTACATTTATTTGCTGTGCATGTTTGGTGCTCGCTTCATGTCAGAGTTCAAGTCAGAGTTCGCAGAGTGCGC
>CACJAW010000053.1 GCA_902591495.1 uncultured Pseudohongiella sp. | reverse complement strand
GATGTTGGTCTTGCATGCGGGCTACAAGGCAAGGCGCAGATTGGAAAGGGTATGTGGGCAATGCCAGACCTGATGGAGGCGATGGTAGAGCAGAAAATCAACCACCCAGAGTCTGGAGCGAATACTGCTTGGGTGCCCTCCCCAACCGCTGCAGTCCTTCATGCTATGCATTACCATCGAATAAAAGTTTTTGAGCAGCAAGATAAAATTAAAACAAGAACTGTAGCAAGTATCGATGAAATTTTGAAAATACCCCTTTTGGAGGATCGAGCAAGCTTAACGTCGGAAGAAATTCAAAAGGAGTTGGATAACAATGCCCAAGGTATACTTGGCTATGTTGTTCGATGGATAGATCAAGGCATAGGGTGTTCGAAAGTGCCAGACATTAATGATATTGGTCTAATGGAAGATAGAGCAACTTTGAGAATTTCTAGTCAACACATTGCGAACTGGCTGCACCATGGAATTTGCTCAAAAGAACAAGTGGTGGCAACGATGGAACGCATGGCTGGTGTTGTTGACGACCAAAATAAAGGTGATCCTCTCTATACCGCTATGACTGATCACTTGGAAAGCTCAGTCGCGTTTAAAGCTGCTTGCGAACTGGTTTATGATGGATTAAATCAACCGAGTGGCTATACTGAACCGATCTTGCATGCAAGACGCCTTGAAAAAAAACGGTGAGCTTTAAGCTCCAACTTCAAGGGTTTTTCAGTTTTTCGTAATGAGCTGGGGGCGACTCATTATTAGCGAGAACCCTCCTCTGCTTCCATTCGCTCTATCGCCCGAGCGCCTGCTAGGATTCCAACCATGCCGTGATTACCTTCGTGACAGGCATACTCATAGAGATTGCCATCGAGTCTAGACATGGGGAATTCTCCAGAAAATTCAGTCGAAAATATCTTGGGATCGTTAACAGAGAAGCCGTAAATTAATTTACTAGGCCCTTCTCGTCTGAAAGTTTCAGTCAAAGTTAAGTTATCAACTGGGAATCCACGCAGAGAGTGCCAGTCGTTAAAAAATTTCGTTTCAACCACTAAGGTGTCTCCCTCCCAACGACCTATAGAATCACCCAACCATTTTTTTTGAGCCTCTGCCGCGGGGTTTCTCTCCTCTGTTATTTTAATGATTCGAGCGTCATGTACCATCTCTGTGACTATCGTGACGTAGCCTGGAGATTGAACAAACTGATGATTACTATTGTAGATTACCGGCATCATTACCGGGCCAGACGTAGGCCCAAAACCCACCAGACATCTCTCGCCCAGACCTCGGCCCTCTGGGCCATCATTTCGGTCAGGAAGATTTGCGCGTCGCTCTCGGATCATATCCATCACCCCAGGGAGAGTTTCAGGCAACCTTCCGTTTGGCGGATTAGTGATGGCTGAGGTTCGCATCTCCCCATTAATGGTTGGTATGAACTGCGCATCTTCCCTCCAAAACAGATCGTAATTGCCTATAGGTGGCAGTGATTCAGCAACGACCGGCGCCTCTCTATCCGGGTCTAAGGGCTCATTGTCCTCATCGAACCTTTGCTGTTCGGCGCGCTCTATTTCAAGTGCCTCTTCCTCTGAATAAAAACGTTTGTTGCCCAATTCTCTGGGCCTCTCGAAGGGGATAATTGAGCTGTGCTTCCAGACAGCTTGCAAATCCGGTACACCCCATTCTGTTCGTGGAACTTCATAATCTTGGCTATGCAATGAATAAGAGGCGACAGTAAGGCCGAGAAATAGGCTTAATCTCAAGTTCATTTTCATTTTTCTTCCTAAATTGGGTTCGACAATGGGGGAGTCAGTAATACTTAAGCTTTTCCTATTGAATTACATACGTTTTTTTAAAAGCTTAGATGGCAGATAGCATAACATTCTCCCGAAACGAGTCAATTCGAGTAGTATCCTCAATATTTAACAGATCACGTATTTGCAACATTTTGTGATTTCCCCAGAAATCTTGAACCTGTACCAATTTTTTTGTCATGATAGGAATTCAACTAAATCAAACCATTATTTGGAGAAGTAGTAACTCATGCCAAAAATAGCTTATCTTTATCTTTGCCTACTTGGCTCGGCAATTAGCATACCTTTGCCTCTTGCGGCCCAAGAGACTGGAAATGCGCGCGGTCCTATCGGGGAAAGTCCATATGAGGTCGTCAGTGGCTGGCTCGATCCTTTTCAAGAGGACGGTTTCGCGTTTGGCGGCAATTCAGCCATCTGGGCTGAAACCCCAGATCGGATATTAATTAATCAACGTGGTGAAACTGTTTTGCCTTATCCGGTCCCTGAAGACTTTCCCGGTTTTGCAGGTGCGATAGGCATTAATGTACTCAGAGAGGCAAATAGACGCACCTGGCAGAATTGTCTATTCGAGGTGAATGCCGATGGAGAGATGATAAAGGTTTGGGATCACTTAGATTATCTTTGTGAGGGCGCCGATGGTCCGGGGCCAGAGCGAATTCGAGTAAACCCTTATGATCCAGAACGTAAGCTCTGGGTAGTCAACCAGACCCACCATGAAATTCACGTGATTTCAAATGATGGAAGCGAACTCATAGCCACCTATGGAGAAAGAGGAGTCCCGGGAGATGATGCGACCCATTACGGTAGCCCCCAAGACGTGGCTTTTATGCCGGATGGCCGAATTTTAGTAGCTGATGGTCTGTTGAATAACCGTGTAATTGTCTACGACAGTGAAATGAATTATTTGGGCGAATTTGGCAGTAAAGGGGATGGTCCGGGTCAATTCAATACGATACATTCCCTTGCCGTTGGCCCAGAAGGCAGAGTTTTTGTAACTGATCGGTCTGGTACTAATGGTGTTAACTTATTTCGTGCCACGGAAGATCCTGCTGTTTTTGAATTTGAAAGATCTATTGGTGCGCCACTCACTCTACCATTAGATATTATCGTTAATGAAGACGATTTTTGGATAACAGATCTTGGTCCACTTCGTTTTGTAAACTTCGATTTTTTTGGAAACATAAAATACACCTGGCTAGTCCCAGCGGGATTGCCTGATGGCTATCTGGAGGTTCATTCTTTCACTGTTGACCCTGATGGCAATTTATACGGTGGAGATAATCAATATGGGCGTACTCAGAAATTTATTCCAAAATCAGACGCTGATCCTGAGTTGCTAATTGAGCCACCTTGGTTTGCTCAGTAGAAGGTAAGAATGATGAAGATAATAACAAGAATAGTACTTTCTTCGCTGACAGCGTTTCTTTTTTTAATGTTGGCGGCAAACGTCAGTGCACAACGTGTCAATAAACTAATTGAACTTTTTGAGAATGGTGAGCCAGGCTTTGGTGTCCTGTCTTTTGATTATTCATTAAATAATGCTCGGTCGCTTGCAACTTCTGGTCTCGACTTTGTATTTATTGACATGGAGCATGCTCCTTTCGATGTGGAACGCCTGAGAGAGTTTTTATTAGGGATGACCAATAAGCGATCGATATTAGAAAAGGGTAATCTCCAACCTGATGTAGTCCCCTTTGTGAGAATTCCCGCTGCGGGGGGAGCTGAGGAATTAATTTCACAAGCAAAGCAAGTACTTGATGTTGGCGTCTTTGGAATTTTTTTTCCAGCTGTGCATACGCGAGAGCAAGCTGAGTTGGCAGTCCGGGCGACCCGATATCCTCAGTACAATGGTGCTTCCGATTTTGAGCCAGCTGGACTTAGGGGAAGAAATCCCTCTAACGCTGCATGGTACTGGGGCATAAGTGATTATCATGCTAAGGCGGACGTCTGGCCCCTAGATCCGGAAGGCGAACTCTTAGCGATGATGTTTATTGAATCAGCTGAGGGGGCTGAAAATATCGATGAAATAATAACTGTCCCGGGTCTTGGTGGTATCTTTATTGGTCCTTCAGATTTAAGCACGTCGATGGGTTATGCCAGTCCCTCCGCTCCTCAGGTAGAGGAGGCAATACAGCGAGTTTTGCAGGCATGTTTAGACCATGATGTCCCCTGCGCTATTACAACAGGCCCAAGTTCTGTACAGGAGCGAATTGAGCAAGGCTTTAGTTTTGTGACCGTTGGCGCAGATGGTGGATTAAACGCCAATGCAGCGAACGCCCTGCAATTAGGACGAGAGACTGCTGGAAGAGAATGATCAGGAACTGGGGGTCGCAAGCCGTTTTTGTGGTCGACCCCTCAGTTTTGTTTCATGCCTTAACAAATTATCTTGAATATTAAAAGACAAAGCCTACCTCGAGTTCAAGCAGCCCAATTCAGGCTAATCTATACCTTGCTCCAGAAACACAAATAATGATTGAGCTACAAAATATAAAGAAATCTTTTGATCATGGTCGGTCATTTGTTGTATCAGATGTATCTTTACGAGTTGAGAGGGGACAGTTACTTGGTCTTATTGGTGAATCTGGCAGTGGTAAAACGACTACGTTGAAAATGATCAATAGGCTTGAAGAACTATCCTCTGGAACAATACTAGTAAAAAATGAAAATATTCTTCTCCAAAGTCCAGTCGATTTAAGGCGGAGTATCGGATATGTTTTTCAGGGTATTGGGTTATTTCCCCATCAGACCGTTTTGAACAATGTAGCCGCAGTGCCTTTATTGCTTGATTGGGATCGTTCTCTTACTCGCTTGCGTTGTGAAGAGATCCTAGAAATGGTTGGTCTTCCCATCAAGGATTTTGGCGATCGTTATCCTTCACAACTATCAGGTGGTCAGCAGCAGAGAGTTGGTGTAGCCCGTGCATTGGCAGCAAAGCAGGAAGTCTTACTTATGGATGAACCTTTTGGTGCACTTGACCCTATAACTCGAGCAGACTTACAAGATGAATTTAAACGTATTCAGAGAAACTTAAATTTGACTGTCATAATGGTTACTCATGATATGACTGAGGCATTATTCATGGCAGATCAAATTGCTGTAATGAAAGATGGTGAAATTCTTCAAATTGGCTCACCTAAAGAATTGCTTAATAGACCGGACCATGATTATGTAAAAAAACTGATTGAGATACCTCGGGCCAAGGCCATTCGGTTAGAAGAGCTCATGGATTCAAAATGAATCAAAACCTCAAAGAACAGTTAGTAATTTTACCAGACTACTTTCAGGGGCATTTGACCTTGACGCTCATTGCTCTCTCTTTGGGAATTTTGTTAAGCATCCCATTGGGAATATGGGCCGCTCAGTCGCAGAGTGTTAAGCGACCTCTCCTGGCCGTTATTAGCATCATTCAAACTTTTCCCAGTGTCGCAATATTAGCTCTTATCGTAGCTCTTCTTGGTGGACAAATCGGTGTATTGCCGGCTGTGATTGCTCTCGTCCTTTATTCGATATTACCCATAGCAAGAAACACTGTGACGGGTCTAGATTCGGTGCCATCAGATGTCATGGAAGCCGCTAAGGGAATCGGCATGAGTTCCACGCAAGTTTTGGTAAAGGTCAAATTACCACTGGCGATTCCAGTTATTATTGCAGGCATTAGGACAGCTGCAGTTTGGACTGTAGGCTTGGCAACTCTATCCACATTAGTGGGAGCTACAAGTTTTGGAAACTATATCTTTACGGGGCTGCAAACCCGAAACCTTGTTGCAGTAACCGTTGGCTCTATTGCAGCTGCGACCATGGCCATAGTCCTTGATGCTCTGATAGCTGGAGTCCAATGGATAGTCGAAAATAGGAATAAATCCATCGAACCCAGCAAATATCGTCTAATAAGGAATAGTACGGCTGGTATGCTCTTAATTTTTTGTATCGGAACGGTTTACAGTATTTTACCGAAAAGTGAACCTGATTTTGTTGTTGGCGGAAAAGGCTTTACAGAACAGTATGTCATCGCGGGTTTGCTGGCAGCAGAGTTAAAGGAATCTGGCTTTGATGTCGAACAGCGGCTTGGGTTAGGCACGGAGATAGTTTATTCAGCGACTGTAAATAATACTGTAGATGTGTATCTTGAATATACCGGAACGGTGTGGGCAAATCGGATGAAGAATTCACATAACCCCGGGAGAGAGCTGGTTATGCAGGGGGTAACCGAGTTTGTCGAGCAAGTTGATGGTATGGTGAACGTCGGCGCGTTAGGTTTTCAGAATTTATATGCGCTTGCTATGCGCAAGGACCGTGCGCTAGAACTAGGAATCGAAACAATTGAAGACGTTATACCTGTTGCTCATAATTTGGTAGCAGCGGGTGATCTTGAATTTTTTGGAAGGCCAGAATGGATTACTTTGCGCGATACTTATGACATAGATTTTTCTGAAAGACTGACGTTTGATGCTGCACTTATGTATAACGCTTTAGACGATCGTCAAGTAGATTTAATTACAGCCTATACAAGTGACGGTCGAGTAGCGGCATTTGATTTGAAAATTTTAGAAGACCCTAGGAATGCATTTCTACCTTACGACGGAATTCTCGTTGCCTCCCACTCCGCGTCTAAAAACCCAACCTTTATGCGGGTTCTAAAATCCTTGATCGGACAAATTTCCGACGAAGAGATGCGAGAGGCTAACAGAATCGTTGATGTAGATGGAGGTTCAATTATGGATGCAGTGGCTTACTTGCAAAGCGCCATAGACTGAAATCGCTCAAATGGATTATTCATACATAGCCGAACGTGCTGCCCTATGTATTTGAAGGGAGAGCAAAATATCGTTATTTTGGATCATACCGATAACGATGGTTTCTGTAACAGGGTCTATCCAAAACCAGGATCCTGCTATACCCCACCACCAATGAGTGCCAACAGGTGCTTTCTGAAAAGCATCAGAATTATCCACAACAGCAAAATCAAGGCCGAAAACGTTTCCTGGATAGGGCTGACCAATTTCTTTAACCGCTTCAGGCAACTGATTATTTCTCATTAAGTCGATAGCTTCTTCTGAAAGAATGCGTGTTCCGTTAAGAATGCCCTTATTTAAATGCATTTGGGCGAATTTCATATAGTCTGAAGCAGTTGATGTAAGCCCGTGTCCTCCAGCTAAAAATGCAGGTTTTTCTAAAAAAGATCCTCCCAAGGAATTGCCAAGATTATCTGTTCTTAGTAAGCCTCCATTTCTTGGTATATACATCCCAGATAAGCGGTGCGCTTTGTTGGCTGAAACAAAAAAGGCTGTATCCTCCATTTCTAAAGGATCAAATATTCTTTCCTGAAAAAACGTATCTAAAGTCTGCCCTGAGAGCTTTTCGATCAAGTATCCTTGAATGTCTACAGAAATACTGTAGACCCATTTTGTGCCAGGCTGGTAATCTAAAGGTATGTCTTTTAACTCGGGCATACTTTCGGCAAGCGTCGCATCCCCGCCGATACCTGCTTCAACATAAGCTTCAGCGATCGGTCCATTTCCAATGGGCGGGAAATAGGTAAATCCACCAGTGTGACTCATAAGTTCCCTCACAGTCAGTGGATGATCAGCAGGTTCAGTTTCCCATGTGCCGTCATCATTTGCTGCGATAGCTACCCTTAGGTTTGATAGCTCAGGCAAGTGTTTTTCCAGGGGATCATTAAGTTCGAACTTGCCTTCGTCATGTAAAATCATGAGCGCTGTGCCAGTAATTGGTTTTGTCATAGAGAAAATACGAAAAATCGTGTCAGTCTCCATTGGAGTCTGGTCTTCCACATTTTTATAGCCAAGCGCTTTGTTCATTTGCAGCTCGCCTTGTTGTGCAATCATTAAAACTGCACCCGACAATTTTTCATCATCAACTAGAGTCTGAATCTCTGCTTCCATCGCGTCTAGTCGAGATTTATCTATGTCCGCAAAATTATTAGATGCAACCGAGCACACAATAAAAAAGAGGCTCATTCTAATGACAATGAGGTAATTATTGGACATTTACTTATTCCCTTATTCTAATTATGGATATTGAAGCGTAATGTAAAACGCTCGAGACTGAGATATTTTACACGATCTTTCAGTGAGGCACTATTGCGGGAGTGGAAAGCGGTCTAGGACATTTTTAATAGCCATCTCTGTCACGCTCGAGCTAACGATGTTCATCCCTCGGTGGATACCTTCTGCGATTAGCAACGGGGTGTGACCAATCTCATTTTCCTGATTCCAAATCGAAATTTCTGCACCTTGCTCATCCAAATAGGCTACGACCAAAGGTAGATGTTTATATGCTGCTCCGTGCATTGCCGTGTTGCCTAATACGTCGACTGCATTGATATCCTCGCCAAGGCTTAGAGCATATTTAACAGCTTCTAGAACCTCTTCTTCGGTACCCGGATCCTCACCAGGCGCTCCCGTACCTAAGCCAGCCGCCACCATCAGGGGTGTGCTCAAGTCATCGTTGGTTTCATGTGGGTCAGCCCCCAAATCAACCAACAAGCGCATCAAATCGACATCTGCCGTTCGAGCAGCAAGAAGGAAGGCAGTTCCTCCACGCATATTGAGATCACTGACGCCAACAGGAGGTCGCTTAGTAACTTTTGCATTTATATCCGCCCCCGACTCTACAAGTTTCTTCGTGAACTCTAAACTGCCAATTTTACCGGAGCCTTGAGGCGCAGGGTTATTTGACCCGGCCTGCCCTGCCTTACGGATCCAAGTAATTTGATGTATCGGTGCCCATCCCAAGGGTGCCGCATTTGGGTTTGCACCCAGATCCAACAGTACTGCGGCAGTTTCAAAATGAGCACTACCAATTGCTAAAAGCAAAGGGTTCATTCCAGTCTGCGCTGCTGAAGACATTCCGTTTTCAGTCACTATTGCCTCTCTAGAGGGAAGTGCTTCGTTGACGGGAGCTCCGTTCTCAATAAGTGATCTAACGATACTTGTTCTTCCTTCTCTTGCTGCAAAAAGCAGAGGCGTGAATCCTGCGTCTGATCTTGCTGAAACGTCCGCTCCTGCAGAAATTAAATATTCTAGTACCTCTTTATTACCTTCCGCTGCGGCCCACATAAGGGCCGTTTGTCCTCTCCAACTCTCTCTGGCATTCACATTAGCGCCAGCCGAAATAAGTGCTTTCACCACCTCCTTAACACCGGTTCTAGATGCTGTCATCAAAACAGTTTCGTCCTGACCCATGACAGTATTAGCAAAAGCTCCTGCATCCAATAAGGTTTTAACTATAGAGTAATTACCATTGTTAGCAGCTAAAGATAGGGCCGCTACTCCGTAACGATTCTTTGCATTAACGTTTGACCCAGAGTTTATAAGCAGCTGCGTCATTTCTAAGGAATCGTTATGGGCCGCCCAGTGTAATGCTATTGAACCATCCGAGGCAGTGGCGTTCACGTTCTCTACGGAGTCTATTAGAATTCGTAAGGAAGCAAGATCATTCTCCTTAGCGGCCTCAATGATAGTGCTTTGATTTTGCGCCAGAAGCCAGTTACTTCCGAATAAGGCTAAGACTATCGTTAAGTTTTTCAACATGGTTTTCTCGCTTAAACTCGGTGAAACAGTTCGTCAACGCGACCAGTATTGTCTGCAAAATTCTCTAAATGCACACCGACGCTGTCTAAGAGTGAGAGATGGAGGTTAGCTAAAGGCGTTTGCTCATTTCCGAATCGAATATGTCTACCGCCAACTATCCCAGTTCTAGAGCCACTGGCGACAACGATAGGAAGATTTTTATGATCATGGACATCCGGATTACCCATTCCGCTACCCAGTAAATAAGTTGAACCATCCAGCAACGAACCATTTCCATCAGTTGTAGATGACATTTTTTCCAACA
Source organism: uncultured Pseudohongiella sp. (assembly GCA_902591495.1). Classification (GTDB taxonomy): domain Bacteria; phylum Pseudomonadota; class Gammaproteobacteria; order Pseudomonadales; family Pseudohongiellaceae; genus UBA9145. The sequence goes on along the minus strand of CACJAW010000053.1, from coordinate 1,102 downwards.
TGTATGCAAAAAGAGACACATGATACCTATTTATTTTTGCGAGCTTTTCAAGCTGAACAGGATCATTGCCATGGTGAGATATTGGATGATGCGGCTCAACTACTCCTATTTGAGGATAAGTTCGGGTGCTGGCCTCTCTTGCTAGTTGAAAGGTGACTACTCTTGTTAAATCAGCCTGGAGCGCCAGAACTTGTAGATCCATCATCAGCTTCACATGTTCTTCCCAATCTTCTGGCACAGTAGTAGGCCTCTCTAGATCGGGCAATTTGGCTTTTTCACTTTGTGCCTGAGACATTTGTATTCGTCTCTCCACTTCCCTTACCGTATCTAAGTATTCATCGACTTTAAGTTTGTCAGTGGATCCCAGCTCCTTTTGATACTTGTTCATATCCTCCATAACTGCGTCGAGTAACGAGGCATTTGCTGTTAGCTGGGCATTTCGCTGCTCAGGGGTTCCCCCATCTCCAAACAGGCGCTCGAAGAGAACCCTTGGGTCAGCTTCTGTAGGTAGAGCAGTTGTGGGAGATGACCATGACAAACTATTTTGATAAACACATGCATAGCCATTATCACAGTTGCCAACCTGAGAAATTATGTCGGTGCCGAGCTCTAAAGAGGGGAACGGAGTGTCGGAGCCAATAACCTTCGCTGCTATCTGATCTACGGTCGTGCCAAGAAAGTAATCGCTACCTTCTGTCCTTTTGGCTTTAACGCAGCTCAGGAAAGCACAATTTGAGGAGGCATGGTTTCCCGTAGTGTGCGCATCTCTAATTTCAAGGTTTGAGATTACAGACACACTATCAATAAATGGATTAAGTGGTTCCAAAGAGGGTGTAAGACTTTCAAGCCTGCCTTCTTTTTGAGGAACCCAAGGGCTTGGATCCATTCCCATCGGTAAATACAGATAACCCAAACGACTTACTGGCTCGGTTAATTTAGAGGACTGTCCTAGGGCAGGAACCATTGCATCGAGCAGTGGCAAAGCAACTGACGCTCCAATACCCCTAAGAATCGCTCTACGTGGTAATACCTTTTTTGTAATAATCATAAGGTTCGCCTCATCTGGAAAGGTGTGCTCTTCACAAGAGCCAAAATTATGGAA
>CACJAW010000052.1 GCA_902591495.1 uncultured Pseudohongiella sp. | reverse complement strand
TTGCAAGATCGATGGATATTACCTCAGAATTCGGGGCGTTTTTGGACCCCATCGCAGATAAGTTGTTGGTTGTCGCGGTTTTAGTCGTTTTAGTTGCAAGCTACCAAAGTTTAGTACTTGTTGCAGTAATTCTTATTTCTCGGGAGATATTAATTTCAGCGTTAAGAGAATGGATGGCCGAAAAGGGTCAGCGCAATCTGGTTAGAGTTGGTTTCTCGGGCAAATTGAAAACAACCCTCCAAATGATTTCAATAATCGCGCTTCTCTTAAATACAGAGGATAATCCGAAGTGGATATGGGATTTGGGCTTTATTGGAATCCATATAGCGGCACTGATAAGTGTTTATTCTATGCTTATTTACTTCAAAAGAGCATGGAAACCACTAATTAAAGGGTAAACGGTTCTTGACTGTTTTATACTAGTGATTAGAATATCGGCCTTTCTATCGATGGGAATGTTAAACCAGAAATATAAAGTATAAGGATTTTGTTTAAAACTGCGGGAATAGCTCAGTTGGTAGAGCGGTACCTTGCCAAGGTACAGGTCGCCGGTTCGAACCCGGTTTCCCGCTCCAGTTTTATACATTTTAACTTGATTATACATTCTTGAGATTTCAAGGTTTGTTAAAGCCATGGGCTCCTATTAGGCCTAGGGACCGTGAACTTTATCGGCTGGGTGGCAGAGTGGTTATGCAGCGGACTGCAACTCCGTGTACGCCGGTTCGATTCCGACCTCAGCCTCCATTTTGAATTACAATGTGTTCATATTGCAGGGTTGGCAGTCTTAATGGATATAAATCATTAATCATGAAGTTTTAAGGGCGAAAATTTAGTGGTGGCCGGGAATGGATTTCCGTATCTGTCTCGCTAATCATTGGTAAGTTTAGTACGCTTTTACTTATCGATTTGCTTGTCGAGGACTGCCATGAATAGATTAACGAAAATTTTCACAGACTTTAAAAACCAAAAGATTGTGTTGTTTAGCACTTTTTTTTATTCGGTATATTCCTTATCTTTTCCATCGATCTTTCCCACTGGTACTACGATATTTGATCCTGAAAAATCCTGGAGTGGTTTTACTATTTATGATGCGCCATTCCCTCATGGGGCTACTTTGATCGATATGAATGGAAATATCATTAGGCAGTGGAAGGAGCTTACAAATGTACCAAGCCCCTTTCGTATCCTCCCTGGAGGCTACGTGATGGGTGGAGATAAGCCTAGGCGTCCGCATCAGGAAGCGATAGCACTTATCCAGCTAGACTGGGATGGCGAAGAGATTTGGCGGTATGATCGCCTAGAGCAGGTGGTAACCAAGGAGTCTGAAAACGATGACGGTGAGGCATTAGAAGGCGAAACAGTCTGGTCATCACGCATTCATCATGACTGGCAAAGAGAGGGTAATCCAATTGGTTATTATGCTCCAGACATGGAACCTCGCACAAGTGGTGGCAAAACATTAGTTCTGGCGCACAAAAATCTTATCGCTCCTGAGGTTTCACCTAAGAGACTCGAGGATGATTATATTTATGAGCTTGATTGGGATGGTGAAATAGTATGGGATTGGCTGGCAAGTGATCATGTGGATGAATTAGGCTTTTCAGAGGATGCTAGAAATGCCATTCATCGTTCGGTTGAATTTAATGATGACCGGGAAAGCGCGGACTGGCTCCATATAAACTCAGCAGTCTATCTCGGGCCTAACCAGTGGTTTGACAATGGAGATCGACGTTTTCATCCCGACAACATAATGATAAGTAGTCGTACTGCAAATATCATCGCTATTATTAGTCGCAATGGGGATATCGTCTGGCGGTTGGGCCCGGATTACCAGCTAACCAAGGAGCAGGCAAAAATTGGACAGATTATCGGTCAACACAATCCCCACCTCATACCGAAAGGCCTGCCAGGTGAGGGTAACTTGTTGGTTTTCGATAACGGAGGGCAGGGTGGTTATGGGTTTGCCAATCCAGCCCGTCCCGACGGCACAAATTCGATGACCCGGGATAGCTCGCGAGTATTGGAAATTAATCCAATCACCCTCGAAGTGCTCTGGGAATATACGCTGGGTGGCACTGAACGATATCGTTTCTACAGCGCTTATGTAAGTAATGCTCAGCGCTTACCTAACGGCAATACGCTTGTGAATGAAGGAATGGATGGTAGAATTTTTGAGTTGACACCTGAAGATGAGATTGTTTGGGAATACGTCAATCCTTTTCTCAGCGACGATGATACGCCCAGCCGCCGAATTTATCGGGCTTATCGAGTGCCGTATGACTGGATACCTCAAGTAACCCAGCCCGAGGAAAGTGCTGTAATTCCACCGGAGCTTAAAAATTTCCGAGTACCTTCTAACTAAATAGTATCAGGTAAAACATTTAAAGCGATGTAATATAGAAGATGACCTATACAAAGTAAACGAATTAAGAGATGGTTTAAAGGGCCAATTATCTGAGCTAGAGTATGTAAAGAGCGAGTAAGCTACCCACCCATTGTATTGAATAAAGAGTGATTACTAACTTGTGGTCGTCTGGGGTTTTGTTTGCTATGATCCTTTTCGCGAAAATCAACCATTTGTAAAGGGACTTGTTGGGGCTCTAAGCGCCTATCTAAATCCCTACAATTCCAAAAGGATTTTTGCAAGCTTCATGATAACTTAGCCCGGGTGGCGAAATTGGTAGACGCAAGGGACTTAAAATCCCTCGGTAGAAATACCGTGCCGGTTCGATTCCGGCCCCGGGCACCATCACCTAGTTAAATGCCGTCACGCTCCGATAGGCAAACTGCTCTAAAAACCCTATATTTATAGTATTTCTTGATAAGTAGCGTAACTCTCAGTAAAGTACAGACACATCAATTATGTGGGTACTGACGAGGGTACGCATGCCAAAAAATAACTCCGAACTGAAGGATTTACACCTCACAGCATGGGAACCGATAGAGATTCCTCTACATCTATAAAAAGCTAGAGAATCGCTAACTGATAAAGAGCTAGTGACCCAGATTTTAAGAGATCACATCACTGGGGATATTGATCTTACCAATGCGCAGGTGCGATCAGTCAACATACGAGCTAAGGCTAGTAGAATGTTTACAACTGCCATCTTGGAAGAAAAACCACAACTGAGTTCAGACGAGTTAAGAGATAAACTCAGAAAGTTACTTATTCAGTTAGTCAGCCGAGTTTGGCTCCGTTCTTCACTGGTCGCTCGGGCATGATCAGTACCACAGCGCCATCCTCCTGATAAAAACCTGTTACTAGGCATTCAGACATGATTGGGCCAATCTGCTTTTTAGGGAAATTGACTACCGCGACCACCTGCTTGCCGAACAGGTCCTCTGCGTCGTAAAGATCGGTGATCTGAGCGCTGGATTTTCGCAAGCCAATTTCATCGCCGAAATCTATTTTAAGTTTCCAAGCGGGATTTCTGGCTTCTGGGAATTCGCTGACTTCAACGACTGTGCCGACACGCAGTTCTACTTGTGCAAATTCATCCCAAGTAATTTCTTTCATATTGTTCTTGAAATCCTCTTTGTGACCTTTTGCGATGGGGTCAAGTTATATTCAGATATTAAGCTTTATAGATTGTTGCTTCATTAATTATTAGTTACTTAATAAATATTCTAATCTTTGCTACATTTGTACATCTTCCGTTTTTAGTTTCCGGGCTAGTCCCAAGCACATCAAGATCATAATAAATGCGATAGGCAGCGCGCTGCTTAGTGTTGCCGCTTGCAACGCCGCTAAGCCACCGCCAACGAGAAGCACAGACGCAATAATGCCTTGAGAGACTGCCCAAAATAATCGCTGCCATACTGCTGAGTCCTTATTATCTCCTGAAGTTATGGTATCAATCACCAGAGAGCCTGAATCGGAAGATGTAACAAAGAAAGTTACTATCAATAAAATAGCAACCATGGAGACGATCGGTGTCCAGGGCAACTGTTCTAGAAGTACAAAAAGGGCGGTAGGCATCTGGTTCAGTGTTGCGGCTGAAATTGCACCTTCGTTACCACCTAACTCAATAAATAAGGCTGAATTCCCAAAAATACTAAGCCATAAAAAAGTAAAGCCTGTCGGGACTAATAATACCCCCAAAATAAACTCGCGAATGGTGCGTCCCCTAGAAATTCTTGCAATAAAAATCCCTACAAACGGTGACCATGAAATCCACCAGGCCCAAAAAAACAAGGTCCACTCTCCAATCCATTCATTTGGCTGATATACATAGAGGTTAAAAGTAAGGAGTGTCATGTTGCTCAAATAATTACCTATGTTCTGGATAAAACTACCCAAAAGCCCGGCTGTGGGGCCCGCAAGTAAAACAAAAGTAAGTAACAAAATTGCTAGCACAATGTTCAGCTCACTAATTCTGCGGATGCCTGCATCCAGGCCAGAGGCAACAGAAATTGTCGCAAAGCCGGTTATCACAGCTATGATCAGTACCTGAGTACTTTCAGATATGCTGACCTGAAACAGGTAATCGAGCCCTGCATTTATCTGCATAGCACCTATACCCAATGAGGTGGCCACCCCGAACATTGTTCCCAAGACTGCAAAAACATCAACGCAGTGTCCTATTCGTCCGTGAACTCTTTCTCCGATGATAGGGTAGAGCGCAGACCGCATTGTTAGGGGTAATCCGTGTCTAAAAGAGAAATAAGCGAGAGATAAACCAACCACGATATAAGTAGTCCAGGCTTGCAAGCCCCAATGGAAATAAGTAAATAACATTGCGTTTTGAGCGGCTTCTACAGTATTCCCTTCGCCCACGGGCGGAGAATTGAAATGAGTTATCGGTTCTGCTACACCAAAAAACAGTAATCCGATACCCATACCGGCGCTAAAGAGCATGGCAAACCAGCTACCGTATGGATAGTCAGGAGAAGAGTCGTCTTGCCCTAATTTGATATGAGCATACTTGCTGCACGCAAGGTATATAATCATTATAAAAAAAAGAGCCACGACACCCATATAAAACCAACCTACATAGGTGACCAACCAGGATTGAATGCTTGCGAATGTAGCAGCAGCGTGATCACTAAATGCCCCCCCGTACGTGCTGAAAAGGATTATCAGGCAGGCCGAAGAAAGAAATACCGGTTTATGCGTCTTTTCTAGAGTCTTCTTAAACAAAATTTCCTCGTTGATCTGTTTTCCATTCCATTAGCATTTAATGCCATTATCTAGGACTTCTTTACCAAGAGCTTCTTTTAGAGGCGATAAAAATTCTTCGAATGGCTTCCAGGTATTGACTCCTGCTCTACTGACCGGTTGTCTTACTTGCTCAGCGCTCGGGGTTCGCACATCTCTTTTAGTTTGATGAAAGTGCAAACATGATTCTTCGAATTCTAGTTCGCAAAAATTGAGCATGCGGCGCACCTCTCCCTCGAGATCACTAATGACATCCTCATTATTTACGCGCAGTATAAAACCCGGAAGCATTTTCTCCCAGTGATCCATGAGATTTAAATAGTCACGGTAGTACTGGCCAATGTCCCGCAAATCATAAGTGAATTCCTGGCCTTCTGCGAATAATTGTTTAAATCCGCTAAAGCAGCAATCGAGAGGGTTACGACGTGCGTCTATAATTTTAGCATTTGGCAGAATAAGTTTAATTAAGCCGATATGGCGAAAATTATTTGGCATCTTGTCAATAAATAATGGCGCACCCTGCCGATGGATACGGGTGTCTTCAATAAATGTTTTCCCATATTCTTCCCAAGCTTTACTATCTAAATCCAACAGTATTTGCGGGTAGCCTAGTGTATCTCCTCCAATAGAAAGCCTTCTCAGTCGTTGAGCTAATGAAATAATATTCGGTAACTCCAACGTCCCATCGATCTGGCTGTGACTAGAAAGAATTTGTTCAAGTAGGGTGGATCCCGCTCGGGGAAGACCTAGAATAAAGATAGGATCCTTTGTAGCATAGCCAACATCTTTATGTTCAGAAAAAAAACTACTGTTCAAAAATTCTTTCTGCGCTTTTAGTTCAAGACTCATTTGGCCAGCGTCGTATCGACTTTGGGTCTTTTTCAATAAGTTTCCTTGCTCGTAGTGCTTAAAAGATCCTCGATAGTCCTGCCTGTCTTCAAGAGCCTTGCCTAGTGAAAAATTGAGGTACACTCGATCCATGAAGGATAGATTTCGATCCTTTACCAGTTCCCGCATAGATAAAATTTCATCATCTTCGAAGCGATACGTCTTTAAGTTCGCTAGCGAATAGTATGCTTCGCCGTGCGCCCGGTGGGATTGAATTGCGTCACGATATGAGGAAACAGCCTCTTCACTAGCGCCTTTTGTCTTCAGAGCATGACCCTTAGACGTCAGCGTTACAGGATCCCTCGGCAAGTTTTCAAGAATAGTGTCGAAGCGTTCTATCGCTTTTTCGAAGTCTCCGGAATGCATGCACTCTATTGCAAAGATAGATTGGAATTTAAGATTTTCTGGTTCTGAGTTGGTTAAACTTTGAGCCTGAGCAAGCGCCTTAGCATATTTCTGTCGTTTACGAAGCGCATTGATATAATCTATTCTGACATCCGTGTTAGTGGGCTCCATCGTTGAGGCTGATTCGAGGAGAAATTCTGCATCTTCTAAAACTCCCAACCGTAGCCCGATATCTGCGAGTAGCCTCATACCCTCAATGTGGTCGGGAACCTTTTGCATGAACTTGCGGCAGAGGTCTTCGGCCTTAAGTAACTTCCCTTGGGATATCAGATCCATCACTCCAACTAATGGTTTAGGAATCTTTGATAAGCGATCGAGGTTGGCCTGAATTCTTTCGATTTGTCCGGAATCTTCCTTCGAATTCAATAACTCAAGTTGGGCGCGCAGACTAGCTTCAAGTGCTGGATTATAATGACTGGCTCGCTCATAGGAACGCAGAGCTAATAGCGATTGTCCCAGAGCGCGGTATGTATGACCTTCTTCTTGGTGAGCCCGTCCGTGATCGGGGCAAACTTGCTTTAGTTTATCTAGACTGTCTAGCGCCAGTTGAAGTTGATTCGTGTAGCGATAACAGACCGCTTGCATGTACAGAGCATCGGGTGGCGGTGACTCCTGACCCATGAAGGAATCAAGGGCGTTTAATGCATCCTTAAATTCTTTAGCGATAATGCTTTGCTTAATCCGCGTAAGCTCATCTGGAGAATCTACCATCGGGCTGCCTTGCTAGGTTAACTGCATAAGAATGCAGGCACGCAATGCGTGCCTGCCACTTGACACCATCTTCTACTAGAAATCGTAGGTTAGTCGTATCCCGCCAGTAAACGGCCTTGCATAATAAGACCGATGCCTATCGTAGATAAAAGATCTTGAGATTTCAGCGGTTTCATCGGTGATATTCTCAGCAAAAAATTCTGCTGACCAATTATCGGCAGTAACTCCTGCCGTGAAACCAAGCATTAACCAGTCGTCCATCTTGGCTCGATTGATGGTAATAATGTCACTGTATGATGCATCCGAATAGGTAGCATGTGGCATGAAATGCGCGACCCTTCCGGAACCAATGCCCCATTCATAACGCGCCCTCAAGCTAAACTGAAATTCTGGCGCGAAGGCTAATGAATCACCCTTAGTTACGTCATTCGTAGGCGTGATCACTTTTGTTATCTCAGAATCATTGAATGCGAAAGAGCCCGACACTGTTAGCCCATCTAATGACTCAGGCATCCATAAGATATCGCCCTCGACCCCTTTTACCTCAGCATCAGCCGCATTATCCGTGAAAAATAAATTGGTTATACTAGCGTCAAAGATTCCGGTCTGAAGGTCCTCTATATCTGAGAAAAAGACTGCTCCATTAAAACGTAGGTTTGAATCTAATAGGTCCAACTTCCAGCCTAGTTCATAGTTAGTGAGCTCATCAGTATCAACGGCAAATGGAACAGTAAAAGTGCCCGAAGGGTTTGTTGCTCCCCCGGGTCTGTTTAATAATCCAGGTCTAAAGCCTTCTGAAAATGTTGCGTAGAATAGAGAGTCCGCATTGGGCGTCCAGCTTAAACTAAGCTTAGTAATTGTGCCGTCAGCGGAAGCAGTATCCGGATTTACGCCGCTGAACAGCGTGTCTAGATTATTCCCCGCGTTGTTATCTGTGCTAGCACCAAAATTACCAAACGAACCGGCTGCACTTCCCTCTAGATCAACTTCAATGTCATACCAACGGGCGCCCGCAGTAATTGTAAACTGATCATTAAGATCAAAAGCTACCTCGCCGAAAATGCCCTGTTGCTCATCGGTCCTCAATATGTCGTTTCGCCAGATCACCCCGCTTGGCCACTGGCCCGGGTCTTTCACATTAGCGCCTGCAGCGGAGAAATTTGGCCCAAATCCAGTATTACCGTTGAACGCGATCGCTCGAGTAGAACCTAAATAGGTGAAGCTATTAAGTTCACGAAGCTCCAAGTTACTGTAGAACCCACCAAAGGTAGCCCTTATAGATTGGTCCGTATCAGTAGAGAATCTTATCTCATGGGTGTTAACCTCCGTCTCCGTCAAGCTATTAACAAACATGTCCGGTCCCTGACAGGTTCCTGAAGGCGCCCCAGAGGGGTAGGTAACACTCCCGTCACAAACGTAATAGGGCAGATACTGCCCAACAAACATGTAATCGGCGTAGTCTACAATCTGATCAGCCTCGCGGTCGGTGTAAGCCCCAGTATAGAGGGCCTGAAGCGAGCCAATTCGCCCCTCAAGGGTCCAGTTTGTATTACTAAAAGAATCATCCAACCGATCATCCTGATATCGTTGGATTTCAAAATCATCTAAAAGCGGGTCTGAAAAGAAGACCCCATCGGTTTCAAGATCTTGCTGCGCATGAGCTACCGTTAGGCGCCAATCAGGGCTGAACTCCCAGAGCCCTGTCAATCTGAAACCCGAGTAGGTCGCATCGTTAAAGTCATCCTCTACCCGGTTAGCATTGTCGGAGTCAAGAAAAGTTACATCGCTCAAGTCTGCTATAGATTGAAAGCCAGCTCGCCCGGAACTAACTGGCAAACCGTTGTCTCTCATAGTCCCTTCAGGTCGAAACCGCGCACTCTCAGAAAGGTTAAGACGGCCCGGCACATTGTCGATGTAACCACCCTGGTTATCCACATAAACTACACCCCGAAGAGTGAAGGTATCCGTCACTGGCAAATTAACCATGGCTTCAACATTAGTACTCATGTCTCCGCCCTTCGTAAAAGATGTTCCAAATTTGACGTTGGCGGCAGATGCAGAGGGGTCTGGTTTGTTTGTAATCAGCCGCACCGTTCCCGCTTGTGAACTTGCACCAAATAAAGTGCCTTGAGGTCCTGAAAGAACCTCTACCCGCGCCAAATCTGCCGCATAGACATCTAAATTACGACCGGGTTGGGAGAGCGGCTGCTCATCGAGGTAAAGTGCGACGTTGGGCGCAAGGCCCGCTACACCAGCGGTAGTTAGGGCAGGTGTTGTGGATGCTACGCCTCTGATATATATGGTATTTTGACCGGGCCCACTGCCTCCGGCAGTAACGTTGGGCATTTGAAGTAGGTAGTCTTCAAAGTTCGAGACACCCATCTGATCAAGAGTTTCCTCTTGCAAGGCCGAGACAGCTACGGGAATATCCTGCATGCTCTCTGGTCGTTTTGTTGCTGTTACAATTACTTCTTCTATTTGGCCATATACGACTTGTGCTCCCAAGCTGGCAAGACCCACACCTATTGCAATCGGTTTTTTAACAAACATGGATATCCTTATAAGTTATGAGGAAAACTACATGTTACAGGACTTGGCGACAAAAAATGTAATAAAGCGCAATAAGAAGGTGCTTAAATCTAAATTTAAAATGGAGCAGCAGTATCTATATACATCCTCAGAAAGAAAAGTAGTAGGGTGTAGGCATTAAAATCTCTACAGGACTCATGAATACTAGGCTTTAGACTCCGGCCCCGGGCACCATCTACGCCACAGAATGTCGTTTAAAAAATATGGAGAAATCATTGGATTGCATCTACCCGCGAGGACTCAGTCAGGTAGAGCGAATACCAATAACTCATTGTCGTCATCTCGGCCACCTCCGGCAACGGCAATGAACTGTTTATCACCAACCTGATAACTCATCGGAGGACCATGTAAGCGCTGATCAACTAACACTTCGGCGAGAAGATCGCCCGTCATCTTATCATGGGCTACGAGAATTGAACCATGAGCTTCAGGATCAATTTCGTCCTTTTGAGCGAGATAGGATATAAGCAGGGTTTTCGTGATTAATACACCTCCTTCGTGTAGCACGTCGCTGGAGGCGGTTCCTAATGGCGGAAGATCCAGGTGCTCTAACATTGGATGGTTAGCGGGGCCTTTACCAAAAGGAATCTGCCAAACATGTTCACCAGTGTTTAAATCTATAGCGGTTATGCGTCGGTAAGGTGGTTTTAATAGCGGCAAGCCAAACGGCCCTACTTGCCGATCCAATGTAATGAGATAAGGCCACTCGGAAGTGTCATCAGGCGGAGGTATCAAAGACATACCCATTGGTCGCGTTAGCGATGGTATGTATATGATGCCAGTTTCTGGATCAACAGTAGCGCCTGGATAGCCAGCACCTCCCCCCGCACCAGGTACAACAAAGGTCGAACGCTTACCATTGCTGCCGCGTACTATTGGCGGGGTGAAAATTGGGCCAAGTACAAACTCTTCAGCAAGTTCCCTCGCTGCCGCAGCTATTTCCGGCGTGAAATCAATCAAATCATCTTCGCTGATTCCTTGCCGATCAAATGGTGCTGGCTTAGTTGGAAAGGGCTGGGTTGGATGAGCTCGCTCGCCTGGCACGTCACTGGG
>CACJAW010000051.1 GCA_902591495.1 uncultured Pseudohongiella sp. | reverse complement strand
TGTGAATTAGTTGGAGAATTGGATTCAATTAGAAAAATTCTTAAGACAGATTTTCAGGGCTTGTTTGTTGATAGGATTGATTCCTTTGAAAGAAAAATTCATGCATTTGGTTTTCATTTTGCAAGCTTAGATATTCGTCAAGATTCCCGCATTATTCATCGTTCGTTATCAGAAGTATTCCTTCAACAACCTAAACTCAAGCCTCAAGATTACGATCAAATGAGCGAGCTTGAACAGGTAGAAAGTCTTTTTATCGTCGAAGGGTCAGTAAATTTAACGAAAATTAGCGATCCGGTTATTAAAGACACTTTAGAGTCTTTGTCTACAATTCGAGCGATTCAGGAAGCTAATGGAGTTCATGCTTGCCATCGGTATGTCATCAGTAATTGTCGTGGAGCAATCGACGTAGCTAGGCTTTATGCGTTATGCCGATTTTGTGGCTGGAATACAAAAGATCTCACTTTAGATTTCGTGCCTTTGTTTGAAACAATATCAGACTTAAGGCAATCAGAGACTGGCATGCGTATTCTTTATGAATCGTCTTGCTACCGGGAGCATGTAAGTCAGAGGTCAAATAAACAAACTGTCATGTTAGGCTTTTCTGACGGAACAAAGGACGGTGGATATTTGATGGCCAATTGGGCTATCTATGCAGCAAAAGAATCACTAACTCGAATTTCTCGGGAGTTTGATATAGAGGTATGTTTTTTTGACGGACGAGGAGGTCCTCCAGCAAGGGGAGGGGGCAGTACCTATAAGTTCTACTCTTCCCTTGGTAAAAACATTGAAGCTAATCAAATTCAGTTGACCGTTCAAGGCCAAACTATAAGTTCCTACTATGGAACAGAAATTGGAGCGATACATAATCTCAGACAGCTCATTGCCGCCGGGTTAGAAAACAATTTAGAAGAGAGACCAAACAGAGAGTTAAGCGAATCTGAGCGACAACTTTTGGACGACTTAGCAGATGTTGCTTATAAAAAATATCTGGACTTTAAATCACACCCCTTGTTTCTCCGATACCTCAATGAAATGAGCACATTGAATTTTTATGGACAATCAAATATAGGTAGTAGACCAGTATCCAGAAACTCAACAAGTGACTTGCATTTTGAAGATTTGAGGGCAATTCCCTTCGTTGGTGCTTGGGGCCAACTAAAGCAGAATGTCCCTGGCTATTTTGGGATGGGAACTGCGCTAAAAGCAATGGAAGAAGCGAATAGGCTTGATGATTGCATTGCCCTGTACAACAATTCTGAATTTTTTAAGGCGCTTCTAGCAAATAGTATGCAGAGTATGAGCAAGACGAATTTTCCTCTAACCCAGTATATGAAAGATGACGCTGTGTTTGGTGAATTTTGGAGTGATATTTATGCTGAATACCAACTCAGTAAAGAAATGGCTTTGAAAGTATCCGAACAATCAGTGCTTTTGGAGGATCATCCAGGGAACCGGTCAAGCATTGCATTAAGACAAAGAGTGGTATTGCCTCTGTTAGTCATTCAGCAATTTGCGCTTATTAAAATAAGGGATCTTAAGGACAAGACGCCTCATGAGGAGGAAGAGATCTCTCAGTTTGAAAATATGATAATTAGAAGTCTTATTGGCAACATTAATGCTTCGAGGAATTCTGCATAGAATCATAATTTAGTACTAGGCAGCCAGATATCAGAAGTTGATTTGGTGTTGTCAAAATCATCATCTATGGTTGAATCGGTTCTATCTAAATTCGAAAGTGATTCTTTTGCGCCCCACAGACCCCATATATTATGCGGATGCTCAGATAAGTCTTTTTCATATTGAATCAAGGCATTTGAATATGCGCCGATTTCCAAGTACGCAGCACCTAGCCAGTGCCGGGGTGAAAACGGAAGCGGTTCTGGCTCGTCATAATTAAGGTTTTCATAAAATTCAGTTGCTTTCTTAAAAGAGTCAACAGCAGCTTCCATATTGCCTTCAATCCAGGCTATTTCTCCTTCCAAGATTCCTGCCATAGTCCCTACAATGTCTTTTCCATCATGAAACCTAAATCTAGCGGTGGTAGTGTTTGTCAGTTCCCATAATGAATCGAGAGTAGCCTTTGCTGACTCGATATTTCCTTCTTTTAACGAAGCATAACCCTCAGCAAATGTATACATGCTCGTGTTAATTTCACCATTAGGCTCGGCATCAATTTGAAGTACTTCGTCAAAACGGCCGAATCTAATGAGCGCCAACGACAGCATTGCAGTATTACCGTTGAGTTTGGCAAGATCTTTTGCTGCTTGAATTGCTGACGCGCTCTGACCACCCATACTTGCTGCGTAGTAGAGCATAGTGAGATTATGTGTTGGGTAAATAGCAAAACCCTTGCCATAGGCGGCTTTTTGGTCAGAATGCCAAGCAATCGTGTTAGATCTGACCGCATCATCCCATAAACCTAATTCATTCCAAGTGTGACTGGGCATATGATTAATATGACTAGCCCCTGGTATTGTTGCCCCTAAGTGTCTTGCACAAGGCGCTGCTAGCTCTGGTGTTGGTGTGGATTCGGTAGCATGCACTAATAAATGACAAGCTCCGGGATGAGTTATGTCCCTCTCTAAAACTGATAATAAAACATTATGCAGTCTCGTTACATTTGGGTTATCAAGACTTCGATAACCTCGTCTTTCCTCCAAGAGAAAAAGAGCATCCCCGTATAACGTTACAATGTTCAAGTCGTTTGGATATTTTCTGGCCAAGTTGCCCATAGCATCTGCATAAGCTTGATCCTGCTCTCTGCGATTTTCCGGCTTGAAATCCTCAATATATCGAACTCTCAACGCTTCTATCATGTCGACTTCTTTTTCACTCGCATTATCAAGTCTCTTCAACGCTTCTTGAAGTGCAAAATAAGCTCTAGGCGCCTGAGCAGTGGTCATTGCTCCATTAAGATATGAACCCCAAGCCCAGGCCTCTCCCCACCAACAAATAGCACATGAAGGATCAGCGAAATGTGAAGCTTGAAAAGATCTAGCGGCATCATCTTTTGCAAACGCATACATTAGTTGAAACCCTTGATCGAAATACTGCTGTGCTTCCTCGCTAGAGGATGATATCGCAAAGTGAAAATCGCCCATGGCTTCCGGAAAAAGTTTCATGGGTTGATCGAATGAGTCAGGATAGTTGATCTCTTGACAAAAGATCTGAGTTGATACAAATAACGCAAAGAATGTAACTAAAACCCTATTCAGCATTTAAACTCCAATTTATTAGTTCATTCGTAAAATAACGAAACTTTATAAAACAAACTCTACTGGGGCATTAGGCCCAAGAGGCAGTGAAAAAATAACCCATAGTGCAGTCATGACTAGGCCTGAGAGCAGGAGAGCTATCGAAAAAGGAAGCATCGTTGCGGCGAGGCTACCTATTCCGAACTCTTTTTGCCACCTCTGACAAAAGATCAAAATCAAAGGGAAATAAGGCATCAAGGGTGTAATGATATTCGTAGCTCCATCACCCACTCTATAAGCAGCTGTGCTCATTTCGGGACTTATTCCCAGGAGCATCAGCATTGGCACTAATACTGGTGCTAAGAGGGCCCACTTCGCACTAGCTGAACCGATAAATAAGTTTATAATAGCTCCGAACAATATGATCAGGGATAATAATATTGAGTCTGGCAAATTTGAGGTCTCAAGAAAAGAAGCACCATTGATTGCAAAGATAAGACCTAGGTTTGACCAGTTAAACATCGCTACAAAGTGAGCCGCGGTAAATGCAAGAACTAGATAGTAAGCAAGGTCAGACATCGACTCGCTCATCATTTTTACTACATCTCTGTGGTCTTTTATGCTGCCTGCACCGTGACCATAAGCCCAACCAACTGCTAAAAATAGTATAAAAAAACCTGCTACTAACGATTGAAGGAGAGGGTTAAATCTCGAAATACCTTGCTCACTCTCGTTAATTAATGGAGTGCCAGGTAATACACATAATAATATCCATAAAAATACGACACCAAGTAATGCCAAGCCGCTATATCTTAAGCCTCGAATTTCATTCTGTGTAAGTTCCGACTCTGGAGATTTGACTATACCTGCGGTTTGACTTTTTCCATCATTAGGCATATGCCTGTTGAGCCGTGGTTCTATGATCCTGTCTGTGACAAACCAAATAACGGGTAAAAAGACTAAAGTCATTCCGCTGATAAAGTACCAATTACCAACCATGTTCGC
Source organism: uncultured Pseudohongiella sp. (assembly GCA_902591495.1). Classification (GTDB taxonomy): domain Bacteria; phylum Pseudomonadota; class Gammaproteobacteria; order Pseudomonadales; family Pseudohongiellaceae; genus UBA9145. The sequence goes on along the minus strand of CACJAW010000051.1, from coordinate 7,004 downwards.
ATTCCAGGATGGATCAAGACTCTCGGCTGCAGCTTCAGTAATACCAAAAAGTAACGGCTCAAGTTGGCCAGGAATTAAATTTGCGGAAAATCCACCTGAGACGCCAGCGAAAGCTGCAGCAATTCCGGCTATTGGGTGCCTATTTGCAGCAGCAAATACAACTCCAGCTAGAGGGATTAGCACTACGTAAGCTGCATCTGCTGCAAGATTTCCTAGCATGCCAATAAGAGCTACAGCTGGAGTTAAAAGAAACTTTGGGGCCCTTGACATACTTGCGCTCATTGCTGTTGCAAACAGTCCCGATCGCTCGGCAACTCCAGCACCGAGCATCACAACTAAGACGTACCCTAAGGGATGAAAGTCGGTAAACGTAGAGGGCATATCTACCAAAAGTCGTTGAATATTTGATGCCGAGAGTAAACTCTCTGCATGAATAATCATTTTATTGCCTGTGTCATCGAGAAGAGTCGGATGTAGGGCCGAATATCCAATAAAACTTGCGAGAACACTTATAATAATGACAGTAAAAATACACCAAACGAAGATAAAAACAGGATCCGGCAGTCTGTTTCCTGATTTTTCTATCCAATTAAGGAAACCATTATCAGCAAGATTTGATTTTCTAGTCATCGAATTGTATTCGCACCTACTTACAATAAACTAAGTAAAATTAACCTAACGCAACAGCCGAAAGAATATACGGAGATCTTCAAGATACAACTCTGGTTTTTCTAATGCTGCAAAATGACCTCCTTCACTCATTACGGTCCAATGTCTTAAATCATATGACTCTTCGGCCCACGCGCGTGGTGTAATAAAAATTTCAGCAGGGAATATTGACGCACCAGTTGGAACATTTATAAATTCCATAGGCTTCATTTGCGGTGTGTTCCGATTTTCGTAATAAATTCTTGTAGAGGAAGTTATTGTATTGGTATACCAGTAGATTGAAATGTTAGTTAACAACTCATCAAAACTAAAATGGTTAGTTAAATCGCCCTCACTATCTTGAGGCATATCAGTCCAACCATGAAATTTTTCTACTATCCATGCGGCTAGTCCAGCTGGAGAATCAGCTAAGCCGTAGCCAAGTGATTGCGGCTTAGTTCCTTGAATCTGCTGGTAGGCTACCTCTTGCAGCATATATGTTTGTCTGGCAGATCTTGCGCTCTCCTCCTCGTCGGTGATTTCAGCTCTCCTCTCCATATTAGTCGGGGGAGAAGCAAGAATCATATTTGAATGCAAGCCAATCAGTCTTTCAGGGAAATGGTTAGCGAGGTGGCGATTTATGATTGCGCCCCAATCTCCTCCTGCAATGGCATACCTTTGATATCCTAATTTTTCCATTAACTGAGAAAGTATAAGAGCTATTTTCTCAGGTGAGTAGCCAGATGTTGATGGTGCTTCCGAGAAGCCAAATCCTGGCAAAGAAGGTGCAATTATATGAAATGAGTCTGATATATCCCCACCATGCGACACAGGATCAGTAAGTGGCTTTATTATTTTATAGAATTCAGAAATGGAACCAGGCCATCCATGGACAAGCATCAAAGGTATGGCATCGGGGTTTTCGGAGCGCTGGTGAATAAAGTGGAGAACTAAGTCGTCGACTTCTGTTTTATACTGATCGAACTGATTAAGTAGACGTTCTTGTGCTTTCCAATCAAATTCATCCCTCCAATACGCTAACAGATCATTCATAAATGATAAATTTGTCCCGTACTCCCAGCTTATGTTGTCGAGTTGATCTGGGAGTCGGGTTCTTTGTAATCGACTTCGAAGATCATTGATCTCAGAGTCGGCAACTTCGATTCTGAATGGAAAAATGCCATTGTTAGCAAATTTATTGCTCATTTTAGATTGCGATCCTGAGAGGGCTTGGGTAGGGGTTGATGATGCGGCTATAATTTGGTTATTTCCTAGACTAACTTGACTCAATAACAATAAAGTTAGAATTTGGGATACGACAAGATATCCGGGTATTCGACAGTTTGCTTTCATAATATAGTTTTACACAAAATTAAACTTAGGGAGTGAAACCAGTTTTGGATTATAGGAGTTATCATGGGAGGTAACACAGTAATCCGGTGCTAGACCCAAATCATGCCGGATTACCTGACATCAATCAACCATACGAAATACAGGATTTAGCATGAATTTACTTGGGTTTGTTAATAAATCTTTAGATTTACCAACTGAGGAGGCAGCGATTCCTGATAAGCCATCAGGGTTGATTGTGGAGGAGAATCATTACATATCGGGCAATCGGATTGTAGAGCCTGTGCCTAGCCACCTTAAAAAGGCTGTGTTTGGAATGGGGTGTTTTTGGGGGGCAGAACGATTATTCTGGACGTTAAAGGGTGTTTACAGCACTGCGGTTGGTTATGCTGGTGGTATAACAGTTAATCCAACATACGATGATGTCTGTTCAGGTCGCACTGGTCATACCGAGGTAGTTCTAACCTTTTTTGATCCCTCGGTTGTTTCCTACGAAGATTTACTCAAAGTGTTTTGGGAGTCTCACAATCCAACCGAAGGAATGAGGCAGGGTAATGATGTCGGAACTCAGTACCGTTCAGCAATATATTGTGACAATGATGAACAGCTCCTTACCGCAAAAATGAGTCAAGAAGTGTTTCAAAGAGAATTAGATACAAAAAAATATCCTTCAATTACGACTGAAATCAATACGTTAAATCGTTTTTATTATGCTGAAACTTATCATCAGCAATACCTAGGAAAGAATCCTAATGGCTATTGTGGACTAATGGGCACCGGGTGTACTTACAAGCCGTCTTGAAAATAAGTTCTAGAGAGTTATTTGAATTTGAGCAGAAATATCATTTAGGAATTATTTTATAAAAAATAAATTAAAACAATTAGTTATTGGGATATCTTCACGTGCGCTATTTGATATGACCGAGAGTCATAAGGTCTTCGAGGAGCAGGGTCTTGATGCGTACAAAGATTACCAGATCTCGCGAGAAGGCCAGCCTCTAGAGCAGGGATTCGCCTTTGAACTTGTCAAAAAATTACTCGGGCTAAATGATTCACTCAAAGATAAACCCGTTGAAGTCATCCTTCTGTCAAGGAACTCAGCTGACACGGGTCTGAGGGTGTTTAACTCAATTCAGCATTATGGTCTTGATATTTCAAGGGCTGCATTTACTGGGGGTAACTATCCATACAGCTACGTCAACGCTTTCGACTGCCATCTTTTTCTTTCGGCTGACGGAGCCGATGTGAGGGCTGCGCTAGATAGGGGTGTCGCGGCAGCCACTATCTTGCCTTCCGAAAGACGCAATTCGCCGTCTGAAACCTTAAAGATAGCTTTTGATGGCGACGCAGTCTTGTTCTCAGATGAGTCAGAGAAGGTTTTTAAACGCTCAGGCCTTGAAGCCTTTTCTAAAAATGAGAGAGAGTCTGCAAATATCCCACTAGAGGGGGGGCCTTTCAGGCCGTTTCTTTTTTCTTTGCAGCAAATTCAGCAGGCGTTTCCTGATGGTAAAGCACCAATAAGAACTTGCCTGGTTACGGCAAGATCAGCACCAGCTCATGAGAGAGTGATTAAAACCCTTAGAGCCTGGAACATAAGGATTGATGAATCTCTTTTTCTGGGCGGTCTTGATAAAGGGGAATTTCTTAAGGCATTTGATGCAGATGTTTTCTTTGATGATCAAAGAACGCACTGCGAATCTGCAAGGAATCACGTAACGACCGGTCATGTTCCCAATGGAATAACCAACGATTAACCACCTTCAAATGCTGCAAATCGCGCCTGTACTAAACAAGATAAAAGCGAGTATGTGTTGTAGAAATTTATACGGAATAGTCATAGTGGATAGTCGGCAAGGAGCCAGCTAATAGGCCAGTGAGCAATACAACATCTACAAATCCCGAAACAAGGTAGCCTAAACCCGCGATTAAGGTTAACGGGACGACATGAGCGATATGGGTTCAATTACTTCAGCGACAAAAATCTGTAGTTCTTTGCTTATTTCGGTTAATTCTAGTTCTATGCTGATCTGTAAATCTTTGCTCTCGAAATTTCTATTCTGACTTGTTTTGAGCTGATATTTTTTGGGGTTCAAACACATTTCATGGAGTCTGTTTATATAGACAACTAGTATTTTTCGCTATTAAGCTTAATAATAACGAAGTCATCAGAGTGTAGTGTATAGACAATATCTCATGTTGTTTTGATTGGAGACTAATAGAATGGAGATAGCTTGTTTAGATTTAGAGGGCGTGCTAGTCCCAGAGATATGGATTGGGTTTGCCGAAAAAACGGGAATCACCGAATTGCGCGCGACAACGAGAGACATTCCTGACTACGATGTCCTAATGAAACAGCGCCTCAAATTACTTAAAGAAAATAAACTGGGTTTGACAGATATACAAGAAGTCATTTCTACTATGTCGCCAATGGAAGGAGCTGTCGATTTTGTAGCATGGCTGAAAGAGAGATTTCAATTGGTTATTCTCTCCGATACATTTTATGAATTTTCCGAGCCATTGATGCGACAGCTTAATTTTCCTACCTTATTTTGTCATAGACTGATTGTTGACTCGAGCGGTGTTATTACAGATTACAAGCTACGACAGAAGGACCCAAAGCGACAATGTGTCAAAGCTTTTCATAATCTTAACTTTAGAGTAATTGCCTCTGGCGATTCTTATAACGATACGACTATGCTCTCTGAAGCAGAGGCTGGTATTTTATTTCGTGCACCAACGAACGTGGTTGAGGAGTTTCCTCAGTATCCATCAGTTGAAAATTACGAAGAACTAAAGAGAGAGTTTATCAAGGCTAGTGATCGGGAATTAACTCTTTAAATATAGTTCATGGGTCAGCAACAAAACATTGTTGATCAAGAATTTCTATACTTCCAAACCTAATCATATCTAATATTACATTAGCACACTCACTCGCTTGATATTTAGTTATAAAATCCTCAAAAAAGAGACTTTCGCTCAGTTCTTGGGCCAAACTAGCCTCGTGTATGCTAACAGGGTAAGTTCTTCCATCAGAGAATAGGAATACTAGACCCAGCGAGTGCAGGATAGAAAAGGCAAATCTGCTTGCTGGATGCAGACACATCCTTCCTTTTCCCTCAATAATTTTCCACAAATCTGGTAACGAACCAGCAGGGTAATTGCTGTAAAATAGTTCCTTATCTCGCGGTTCTGTTACTAAGGTACCAAATAATCGAACAAAACCTTCATAATCCTCATATGAGGATAATTTGAATGCTTCCTCAAGATCGTTTTCAGTAATTTCCCAGCAATATTTCTGTTTATCTACTGAATTTGAATTTTTAAAGCGATGAAAGGGGTCGTTTGATTCTGTCTTATTTTCAATTATTTGAGGTGACATTTCATATACTGAGGGTGCTCTGAAACCGACCGAAAAACATAAGCTATCAGTTAAAGCAATTCCGTTATGAGAAATATGAGGAGGTATGTAGAGAGCATCTCCTTTTTCAAGAACAAACTCTTTTTGTACTGCAAAATCTGAGAGCAACTTAAGGTGTGATGATTTGTTAATAGAAGTGTTGGGGTCACATGTTTCTCCAAGTTGCCATAATCTTTTGCCTTCTCCTTGAATTAAGAAAACATCATAATGATCGAAATGTGCTCCGACCCCACCGCCTGGAGTAGAAAATGAAACCATAATATCATCAAGCCTCCATCCCGGAATAAAATCAAATAACGTTTTTATGCGCCTTGTTTGTTCATGATGAAAATCAACACTTTGAACCAAAAGCGACCAATTTTCTGTTGGAAGTTCTTCAAATAGTTTCTCTGAAAAAGGGCCATGTTTTACATATTTAGGTGGATTTTCCATAACTAAACGTGATTCAGAATAATTCTCGCATGCAAGTCCTGCTAATTCATTCGAGGTTATGAGCTGTTCATACGAGAGGAAATTTCTCAAAATCATAGGCGCTTTCTGCCAAGAGTTTTGGAGAAATTCTTGGTAATCAAACTGAGGATTTAAATGCATTTCAATCAGATGGATTTAGCCTTAGATACGGCATTCCCCAGATAGGATCGAGGTGTGAGATTCATAAGCATTCGTTTTGGTTCATCTGGGATTTCTAGTTTCGAAATGAAGTCTCTTAAGATGCTCTCATCAATTTGTTTGCCTCGAGTAAGTTCTTTTAGTTTTTCATAGGGATTTTTAATGTTGTGGCGCCTCATCACGGTTTGTATAGGCTCTGCTAATAATTCCCAACATTCATTAATATCCTTATCAATTATGTCTGTATTTAGTTCTAGTTTGGCAAGTCCACGTAGATGGGATCTGTAGGCTAAAAGGCTGTACCCAAAACCGATGCCTAGATTTCGAAGGGCTGTTGAATCGGTCAAATCTCTTTGCCAGCGTGAGATAGGTAATTTTGATGAAAGGTGTCCAAAAATTGAGTTTGCTAGTCCTAAGTTTCCCTCGGAATTTTCGAAATCAATAGGATTGACTTTATGGGGCATTGTAGATGATCCGATTTCGCCAGATACTAGAGCTTGTTTAAAATAATTTAAAGAAATGTAGCTCCAAATATCTCGATTAAAATCAAGTAAAATGTTGTTAAAGCGACAAAACGAATCCATCAATTCTGCGATATAATCATGGGGCTCGATTTGAGTCGTGTATGGGTTGTATTTAATACCAAGGCTCTCGATAAATTCTTTGGAGAATGATTCCCAATCAATGTCTGGGTAAGCCACGATATGAGCATTAAAATTGCCTACTGCGCCGTTCATTTTACCTAGAATTTCACATTCCGTAACACGCTTAATTTGTCTTCGCAGCCTGTGTACAAAATTTGCAAATTCTTTGCCCACTGTAGTAGGAGTAGCAGGCTGACCATGTGTTCTGGATAGCATAGGCTGATCAGAATAAGAATTCGCCATAGTTGCAATACGATTGCAAATTTCTTGCATAACCGGCAATAAAACCAACTCACGACTATCTTTAAGCATTAACGAATAAGCTAGGTTATTGA
>CACJAW010000050.1 GCA_902591495.1 uncultured Pseudohongiella sp. | reverse complement strand
GCTCCGACCTGACATCAACCAGTAGTGCTCGAAGTCTATCTCCCACTCGAAAAGTTTCTCTGGGAATCATTTGATCCCTGGTTAACAGAGCCTCCGCATTATTTCCCAAATCCACAATCACATTGTCCCTAGTGACCTTCTTTACAGAGCCCGTCACCAATTCTCCAACCCTATCCTTGTATTCTGCAATTACGATTTCACGTTCGGCTTCTCTGACTTTTTGCACTATAACTTGCTTGGCCGTCTGAGCTGCTATTCGGCCAAAGGGCGCATTATCAATTTTTTCCTCCCAGGTATCCCCCACGACCAAAGACTTGTCTTTTAGCGATGCCTGATCCAAAGTAAACTGAAATCCTTCCTCTAAATAATCTTCTTGCTCTACGACTGTCCACACTCTAAAGGTTTCATAAGAACCAGTATCCTGGTCAACCGAAACTCGGCAATCTATTTCCTCTGTGCTGTGCAGCTTTTTTGTAGCACTAGCTAAAGCTGATTCTATAGCCTCAAAAATCACGGCTCGAGAAACACCCTTTTCATTAGAAACGGCGTCCGCCACCATCAATATCTCTTTACTCATCATATCTGCATCACCTTACTCGCAACTAGTTCGTGCTTACTCACCGAGTTGGAATTCGATCACTATTGACAATATTTGCTTTGTCGATCTCTGCAAAATCAAGCTTAAAAGTTTTTCCGTCTACACTCAGTCTAATCTCATCCGCCGAGACACGCTCAATTAATCCTGTAAATTTCCGCCTACCCTCTACTTGGCTTCTCATGACAATTTTGACTTTGTCTCCCACAAACTGGGCAAACTGGTCAATTTTAAACAATGGTCTCTCCAATCCAGGAGACGAAACCTCTAGAGTGTATTCACCCGAGATCGGATCTTCCACATCCAGCAGGGCACTGATTTGACGACTAACATTCTCACAATCTTTCAAATTAACCGTACTCTCACAATCAATAAATACCCTTAAAACGGAATGCTTGCCTTGCTGTAGGTGCTCTAAACCCCACAATTCGAACCCTAAAGCTTCAATTGTGGGTTGTACTATATCTGCTACCAACGCTACGCTACTTTTCACTATACCCGGTTGTCAATTTGGTTTAACCAACTCTCCTAGCAATGCCTCACATACAAAAAATGGGCCAAAGGCCCACTCCAAAAAATATTACACCAAAAACCACCCAACAGCTGATGTAACCGAATTTTTCAGTCTGAGTTGATGCTACGTTCTAACCTTCAAGCAACTACTCAATATTGGTAGCGGGGGCAGGATTTGAACCTACGACCTTCGGGTTATGAGCCCGACGAGCTGCCAGACTGCTCCACCCCGCACCAGATCAACTCTACCCCTCCAATATCACCGACGTTCTTATTACTAAGTGCTCGTCTTCACTCATCTTAAAGGGGGCACGCATTATAAGGAGGACAGGGTGTCTCGGTCAAGAACTGACGGGGCTTTGAAGAACTTGGTCGTAACTAGGTGTGTCTTTTCTTAATTTCTGTGAAACTAGGATTTTTACCCTGTATACTAAAATACTTTTAAAAAAAACTTGTAAATTAATGGTTTAGGCCCTAAGGCGATGAGTAGGCATAGACAAATGCATATTGTCAAAAGATCAATACCAACCCAGATGAGGCTTTTAATCGCAATCAGCCTGGCTGCCCCCTTGATTTCCTTCGCAGCAGATCCTTTAAAGCCATATCTAGCGACTACCGAATTTGAGAGCACGACATCTACCCTTTCTTCAGGTTGTGTAAAAATTAATTCGAATGTCTCTGGACTTGCCAAGGCTATGTCAATCGATTTCAAGCTCGAAAAAGGGGCTTTGGTAATTTCTGACTTTGGCGCAAAGAATCGCTTGCCAATGATAGGATGCGAGGACACTCTTGATGTGAGTCTTGATTCTGATGGGAAACTAACCTCTGCCTTATTTTCAACTTCTCGTCTGTCAATAACCGGTGGAGATTCAACGGTCTATAATCTGAACGCCGCATTTAATGAAGCCAGGAAACCTATCGCGGAAAATGGCCAGTATTTATTCGATGAGATTTCATATAGTGTGCGGAGTTGTTCCGAGATTACAAAAAATGCATCACCCATGCGCCCGATCGACTACATGAGAGACGTCAAATCGCTGATTGATAGGGTATATGAACGTTCTAAAACTGGATTCCAAGATACCCTAGATTCTCCGGAGGAGACAACCTACGGGCCAGTATCGCATTGGTTTTATGAGGAGGCATTAGCTTTTGCATCAAATTATTACGTAAAGGAGTTTACAGATTTTTCACCTGATGGGGATGAAGGGTCTGGGGATTTCAAAGTTACTTGGAAAAATTATCAAAACTATATGAATGCCCTGTGTGATGTCTATATGCAAAAGGATTCAAAAGCTACGCTGTATCAGCAAGCTACCGTATTTGCAAATGCTGGGCTTGACTTCCCTGGGCATGCGGCTAGTTGGCCGCAATTCGAATACATTGATACAGGACGAAAAGTGATTAATTCCCCGAGTCCTGTCGGACTTGAGTACTATACTAAGTACACAACCGGTGCCGGTATAATTATCGTTGCAGGTAGCAATGTTGATGATGAGGCCCTCCTTCACGCGAGAGACGCATTCATTTATATGACATCAGCAAAACCGGAAATGAGGGGTATCCTACAAAGAAACCACGCGCGAGTATCCTTATTCGTTGAAAACGCCTCTGAACTACCTGAATTTGGTTCCGACTTCTCTGATCAAGTCGGTGGCTTCGCTCAAGGAAGGGCGGATGCAAATTTTACGGCTAATGCTACATGGCAGTGTTACCCCGGCAATACAGCTGTTGGTGGACACCCAGCTATCCACGAGTTAGGGCATGTTCTAAACCACCTCGTGTTTGAGGAAACAAATGAAATGTACTGGTACAGTAGGGTAGCAAAATACGCAAAAGAAGCGCGAGACAACGGAACAATGCCCCTCGAATCACCCTTGGGCGAATATTGGGCACAAGCCGTTGAGGGATATATTATGAATAAGGGTGAGGCATTTAAAGGTTTGTTTCCAACAAGAGAAGATATAGCTAAAAAACACCCAGGTATTTATGATCTTTTAACTCGATACTTACCAACTGAGCCATGGGACTATTGCACTGACTATGACCCAAATAAGCAAAATTAGTCACCACGAAAAAGCCCGATATTTATTAGTGAATTCAATGTCGGGTTTCATTTCATTTATTGATTCTTGGGGGAAATAATGAACAATTTTAAAAAGATAGTATTTGCTCTATTCATTTGGCTTTCATCATTTACCTTTATTTATGCTGATGACCACTCAAGTGTCAATGCCTCGGTGATCATTCCCAGGGAAGAAGTAGACGCAACCTTACTTGAAGGTTTATCAAGAATCGCTGGCGAGCGATCTATAAGCGACATAGTTGTCAGACACATCGATGTTGGTGAGGAATATTTGGGTGTGTCGGTCGTTCAAAGGGACAAAGTTGAAGTTAGTGACACCGAGACTGGTATCGCTCATATTGCTCTCGATGAGATTTATTATATCGTAGCTGGCCAGGGAACAATGGTGACCGGAGGTCAGTTTAAGGATCCCACCAAGATTAATAGTGATCTTCTTGGGGGTATGCTGAGGGGAGAAATTGTAGATGGAACATTACAGCCAGTAAAAGTTGGGGACATTGCGATAATTCCCAAAGGTATGCCTCATGGTTGGCATGAGATTACGACTGATACTATTAGTTATATCATATTCCGAGCAGATCCCACCGAAGAGATGAATATCAAGAACACGGCTGAATAAAAAAACAGCACCGCATTTTTTAGGGGCTTGTTTTAGATAATTTTACAAGCCCCTTCTCTCTTCAAGAAAATTTAGCGCTTAGGGTTTTATCCGATTGATGACAGCAATAGCAAAGCTCGCCACCCACATCCCCGCAGCAGCGATAGCTATACCATCGATAGTCGCATTCAGATAACTACCTAGCACAGGGATCACGTCTAGATTATCAGCCGCGTTTGGTGCGGCAACAGCAATAATTAGGTACGCCGTCCTCTCCAAAATTTCAGTAATAGGAGTCATGACACTGAGGACAATCCCGAGCAACAAAAGAATAAGTGCAGAATATGGTATGGAGATAAAAGCGGCTACGATTGCTAAAAGCACCATTATTGCAGTTAAGCTTTTTTCTAAATTCATCATAAGTTCCTCTTTATAGTTATATTATCGCAACACAAAATAGACTGCGTGACTACTTATCGAACTTATTTTGCGTGTGCACCACGCTTTCTTATAAAACTGCTTACTACTTCACTTAATAATAACTGTAGATTGTGAAGAAAACTTTAATAAATTTTGATAAAAACAAGACCTATGTGCTGACGATTCTGCTATGTTTACTCTCAGTTGTTAAACTAGTTAAAGGCAATAGATAATGCGTTTTTTCTTCTTAATTACATCTCTTTTTTTCAGTCAGATAACACTCGCTGCAACTGGCTGCATTCTGGAAATGAATGGCTCCTGGTCGCTCAATTCAAACAAAAGTTTGGATCCAACAAATCTTGCTTATGAAGTACTTGTCTTCAGCAACACAGAGGAAGAGCAACGTTACCTGATGGAATTTGAAAATAGCCCTAACGATAGGGGATCTCTCGAATGGTCCGTACCCTGCGACGGTAAAGATCACCCATCACCAGACTTTCCTTGGAGCACTGCACCAAACGCAACTGTTGCCATCACAAGATTAGGGGATAAATCAGAGTTCGTGGTTCAAAAAGAAAATGGGCGACTTACTACGACATACACACGAGTTTTAGCAGACAACGATCAAACGATGATTTCAGTTGGGCGAGATGCCAACAACAAGGTAATTTGGGTCCGGATTTTCGATAAAGACAATTAGAATTGATTAGGGCTTAGCCACACTCCAATACACCCCGGCTCCACCAAGAGCATTGCCGACCTCGGCTAAATATTTTGTCCGAGCGATAGCGGCATCATTACCATCAACTTCAGCGATGTCGTATATTGAATGCCCTCGCATCTCGCCGGGTACCTTATCTTCTATGTACGTATACAGAGCGAAGCCTTTATAGGCCCATTGTTTGGTGCCATCATGACGGGTAATAATTTCCCAGAACCCGCTTGCAGTTGCATCACTTGGAGCTGCGAACGGTTTCCAAGTTAAAAGACAGTTGTCGCTCACGCAAGCACTCCCACCTAACCGCTTGCCCTTAAAATAAGCAATTTCAAAACTTCCTCGAAGATTTCGACCACCCCAATATTTTTCAAAAGCGGAACCGAAGTAAAGTGTCTGTCCATTAAGCGTAAAAATATCCCCATATCCGATTCGTGACTCAACATTAACACCCGTTGGTGTAAAGTTTTTCGTTAATAACGCAAGCTTGAACTCATCATTTACATCGCGACCATGCGCGTCTCCCGGTTGAAGGTCACCTTCATACCTAAAAAGTGGTTGTTCCTCAAAAGCCCACTGCCTTGATCCGTCCGTTCTTTCAATGATCGAAAATCTGTCTGATCCGACAGCTAATGACGGCGCCGCTACTGGAGTCCACTCCCCGTAACAATTACTGCTGCACGATTCGCCATTAGAGGTTATGTAAAGGCTGAAGCCTTCAAAATTTGTTAGAACCGCTCCTTGGCCTGAATCTATTAACTGCAGATCAAAACCATCTGGTAGATTAGCAGTCGAATTTGGCTTAAAGCGGGCAACTTGCCAACCATCTGGAGGAAGCAATGCCCCTTTTGTATTTTCTTGAAGGGGCTCCTCTCCATCAGGTCCGGGCGAATACAAAGCAAAGTTAGTTGCTACTTGCCCCTCCTCTTCTTCCAGATCCCATGTGAAAAGTAGATTGGATTGATAGGCCCACTGATTTAATTCCCCATCGGAAACTATCGTCCAATCATTAAAACCAACAGATCCTTCGGAAGCTTCCAGTGGAGTAAAGTTCTCTTTAGAAATTTCTTTTGGGGCATCTGAATAAAAAAGCGTAGCGCCTGAAGCATTTCCAAGTCGAGTCCAAAAATACTGATCCGAAGAGAAACCCTCCTCTTGGTGAACTTCAACTAACATTACTCCGCTAGGAGTTGATATCTGGATATCTCTTGGTTGTGCTGATAGCGTTGAGGGCAAAAGTACAACGGAAACTCCAAACAAGGCGGATACAAACGTATGAAATATTTGACCCCTGATCAAGCTAACACCTCAACATACGGGGCAGATACCTCATTGGACTGGGTGCCCCATCCATTACTCACTACACCCAGCGCTCGCTGTATGGTAAAGCCAACTCGAGTAGCTGCATCCCCCTCAGCAGCAATGTGAAGTCCGGTTTTTAGTCGACCTCCAGCACTACCAGCTGTGAATACAGGCAAATTCTTCATTGAGTGAAGTCGAGCCTCGCCGTGATCGGTGAAGGCATATACAACACTGCGATCCAGCAAAGTCCCCTCGCCTTCCTGAATAGAATCCATAGCTTGCAGTAATTCAACGAAAAATCCCATGCATTGTTCTCCCAGAACTTTGCATTTGGGTTGATACCCCAAAACTGGGTCAATTGGCTCCTCATGAGTCAGTGCATGATAAGCACTTGGTTCGCCAGGCAAACGTAATGTAGAAAAGGCGTTACCAAGAGTCACGTGAAAGATTCGCGTCTGCCCGCAGGCCAGAGCGTGGGATAACAGCGCAGCAAATTGTTTATGGGTGTTTTGAACCTGAGCTATCATGGTGCCAATTTCTTGATCGTCAATCGTAGGAATGGAACAGGCCGGAAGTGGAGCCGGTCGCTCTAATTCGTAAGCGAGCTTTTGCTCAACATCCCTTAATGAAGTGAAGTATTCTTCCAATCGAGATCGGTCATTTGACGAAACACTATTCATCAACTTTTGGCGCTGCTCTTTTACAGCAGAGAGCACGCTATGGCGGACCATGACTGCTGGGTCCGGTGAAAAATCGGTTTTATTAGGATCAGTAAAGCCTTCACCATAAATGCGATGATAGAGTTCCAGAGGAGAAACCTGACAAGGTGTCTTGCCATTCTGCCCCCTCGCTGTCCAACCGGAACTGGAGTTTCCATCACAAGCAACCTCCAAGGTTCGAAATCTAGTATTGGACCCAAAGGTTCTGTCAATAATTGCATCAAAACTCTCGTCATAATCAGCAGCACTTTTAGTAACGAGACCCGTCATTTGTCCTTGTGCTCCGGAGACATGGTTCTGGTTTACTTTACCGTCTAAGAAAATTTGTAATCCACTAAAAATATTAAGCTTTTCCCGGATGGGTTGTAATACAGAGATATGTTCTGGTAATTCATACTGTGACCCAACCAACTCAGGTTCCCAGCGACCTGGAGTTAGGCCTAGCCCAAAAAACCAGCTACCGAAACAGGGAGGCAAATCAGTGCCATCGGCAAACGCAGTTCCGTTGTCGTTAAGTAAACTCTCAAGAACAGGTAACCCCATCGCAACCGCAGCCCCGTTGATGGCCCCTCGAAGCAACGACCTCCGGGTATATTTGAGTTTATTGTTCATCATAAGTTTCATCCTTAGTTTTCAACCGGTAAGTTTTCGGGTACCGTATAAAAGTCTGGATTTTTAGAAATTCTCTGGATTAAATTTCTCCAATTAACACCCTCGCTACGCAGCTGTGAGTGGGTAACGTTAAGCCACTGTACCTCAGCTGTGGTGGGCACCCTCGCGGTACCGTAGTTGTAGGCTCGTTGCACCAAACATGAAGTCAGAGTGGGATCCTCTTTTAATAGTGTCGTTAGCTCCCGCACGTCTTTATAGGCTTTACCAAGCCACTCACCCGAAGTATTAATCAAGGCGCCATTTTCAGTGGTTCGATATACGCCTGAAGCATCAAAAACTTCCAGAGCCAAACCTATAGGATCCATCAATGTATGACACCCGGCACAAGTTGGATTATTGCGATGTTCGCTTAGACGATCTCTTGCAGTTCTGAATTCAGGATTGTCAGTATCCCTCACTAAACTGAAATCTACGTCCCCCGGTGGCGGAGGAATGGTCTGACATAGGAGATGTTCACGAACTGCTTTGCCGCGCAATGTTGGCGATGAAGCTCCCGGGTGAGAAAAAAGCGAGAGAAATGTTGCCTGTCCTAGTAAGCCTGCTCGTACGTGTCCATCCGGAAATTCATAAGGCACCCACGGCACTCTGCCTCCCATTTCTTGCCTTATCGGAATAGGAACGCCGTATAAGGCGGCTAAAGCTGGCGTAAGAAATGTCTTTCGTGAATCAAAAATATCGCGGTAATCGGACTCTTGATCTAATAAATGATATGCAATTGTTCGCAGAGTCTGCTCTCGAGCTTCATCCTCAACACTTTTTGTAAACTTGGGATAAAGAGTGGGATCTATGTCCAGCGTATTAAATCGGTCAAACGCAAGCATGTCCGAAAAAAAAGCTCTTAACCCATCTTCAACACGCGGAGATGACATCATTCGATCAACTTGCTTATTAAGGCCTTCCTCAAACAATAATTCACCAGACTCGGCGGCTTTTAGTAAGGAAACGCTGGGGGTTGTATTCCATAAAAAGAAACTAAGTCGAGAAGCAATTGACCACGCATCAAGTTGCCGCAAACCCGGAGCTTCTGGATTAGGCGAGCTACGCTCTGTCCGGAACAGAAAATCAGGCGAAACCATCATGCCAACAAGCGCAGCTTGCAGACCTACATAAAAACTTCCAAACGAATTAGTGGCGGCACTCGCCATTGACTTAAAGCCCTCAATTTCGTCCTGCGCTAACGGTCGACGGAAAAGATGCAGACCAACTGAGCTTATAAATTCACTGGCGCATTCATTATCTACTGAATTTTGGTTGTCAGGTTCACAAGGGATCAGTGTAGTGCGCCTACTCGGCTCGAGTACTTGGCTTGCAATATCCAAGGCCAAAACTTCAAAAGATTCGACTTCGGATGAGCTAAGAGTCAATCTCCGATCCCCTAGCGCGGTTAAACCTGCTTCACGCACTCCAGCAGAAACCGCATCACCTCTAACCTTAATACTTTCACCAAAGATATCACGTATCGAATTTCTATATTGTTCACCTGTTAATCTTACAAAAGTTAATCGCTCCTGTTGAACAGATGATTGCGCAGATAAATTAAACGGGAACACCAATAGCAACATCAGCAAGGAAAAGGTTAAACCCATTTCAAAAACGCTCGCATTTTCGAATCTCATTGCTGCTGCCTGGTGCTTGAATACTGACTGACGGCCGGACCGCTTAGTTTTGGACCTGGCCCAATGGAATCTGCTAAAAGCATTCCCTTCTCATCAACATGAAATGCGGGCACCGCCTCGATAAAATAGGCGGCCGAAATCGCCGTGTTTTCGCCAGTAAGCGGATCAGGCTCAGCGTCCGCAAACCGTTTTAAATCATAAAAAACACCAATCAGGTCAATCATGCCATCAGTCTCACCGCGAACTGATAGGTAATGATAATAATCCCGCCAAGGTTGGTAACCGCCTATATGGCCAACCATACTGCCATCTTCTCTTAATTCAAACCTTAACTGTGTTCCAGTAAATTGCAGATGAGGGTAAAACTGCGATTCGCCCTGCATATAAAAATCATTCGGCTCGATCGTAAGAATGTTGCTCTTAATTCTACCCTTAAATTCGTTGTGTGAGCGCGGATTTGGATCCACAGCAAAGCTGGCCCCTGACATGATGCTTCCGAATGCGTCTCGCAGAGGAATGTTCAGTGCACGGTCGAAAGTAACAACTACATCTCCGTCACTGTCTAAATCTTCTCCACTGATTGCCACCAACCATGCAGGCATCGCATCGACCGCAGTGTCCCACGCTATACCTTCGTTATACGGATTCACCGGCTTGTTCACATGGTAAGCATCCCAACAACCCAAAACTCGCCACATCTGATTATCAATTCCAATCTCTCCTGTGAAGGGATGTTCCCATGACTCAGGTCCGACTTTGCCATCCAAGTTCAATCCGATAGCAAAACGCCCCACAGCATTATATGACATAGGGTCAGGTAGCACACTTGGAACATTAGCCGGATTAAAGCTGTATCCATTCCAACTTTGGTCACCACTTGAGCTTGCCCCACCCCCTAGAACAATAGCCGAGCCAACAAGATTTCCCTCATCATCTCGTCCGCCATTAGCGCGTATACCACTGACGATACGAACGGCTTCTTCGCGATTGTAACCATCTCTCATAACGCGTCTAATCAGAACATCGGGTCTCGAACCATTGGTGCCTTCTGGGCAGGTTTGCTCGTCATAGTAGGTAGCCGTATGAACCATGGAAATCACAAAACCCCTGACTTCTTTTTTTTGACCAAAAGCAATGTGGGGCGCAAAGACTCCCAGCAGGAGTGCGCTTGCGCTAACTATTAACCGAATATACAGATTGTTCTTCTTGCTTTTCATAACCATGGTCTCATCATTTGTCTGGCCTAGGTTTTTGATCCTGAGTAGCAGCAAACGGTCATTCCAAGTATTCGTAGCTTAAAGATGGCTTGTTTAGAGAAACAGGTTTCCCATGGGGTGTCAACTTGTAAGCTTGCTCCCATTCTGCCTTTAAGGACGCTAGAGATAAATCATCCGCTAGCTTCTTGCACTTTAGGATCTGTTCTAGGGCGGTGACCCAGTTAACATAGTAATCGCTGCCATCACTGGGACCGCCTTCTGCCTCTGCCCGTGAGATGACCTCTGCTAGCGTGTTTGACCACTCTTCCCAAGAAAAGTGGCCCTTATCTGAGAGCGCAACTACTATGGCAAAGGCCTGGGCCTCCCACGGTTCTGAAAAAACAGTGTTCTCCCGATCCGAAACACTATGCCCCAGAATCCTAGGGAATATTTCATTGTTAGAGTTATTATTCAAAATCTAGATAACTCTCCCATACATCGACATAAACGTAGTCATTGCTATTGCCATCTGCACCCCAAAGCTCTGTCGATGAAAATTTTACGTTATAGACATTTTCCAGCTGATCATGGGGCTGCTCTTCTTTTTCGTTCGTATCTTGCAAGGCATAGACCCCGTTGATATTAATAATAGTGCCAACCTTTCCCCTCACATACCCAGGAAGGCGATTATGTGCTAATCCATTTATGTTTTTGGCTTTTACTCTCTGATTCTGTCTGAATTTCGGGGACAGTTCCTCATTTAAGCGCCCTGAACCTCGCCATGAATCGGGGTGAGGCTCAAGTTCAGGAATTACATTATCCAGATTTGCCTTGCTGGTCTCTAGCTCTGTTCTTGTCACTATTCCGGTCTCTAACGCCTTTTGTTCGTGCACATGGAACCAACGCTCATAGTAAGACATCTTGAGATAATCACTGGGTGGAATTTTTTCCAAGTTATGTCGAAAACTACCCCATGACTTGTACCTCGCCCAAGGATACCAAACTCGCACAAGCGCATAGACCCGACTCTCCCAATCTGCATGAAAAACCGGCTCGTTTTTTTCAACTTCTATAGGCCCAAATCCATGCATACCGCCCATGTCGTGAATGCTATTCATCAGTTATTCTCACAAGACCGCCACACCTATCATTGAATCTCGAGTTACAAGCTTTGAAAGTTCTTCCTCGCCTAAATGCTCTGTACCAGATGGTTGTCTTGGCAAGACTAAATACCGCATCTCCGCGGTGCTATCCCAGACCCGTACCTCTACCGATTCAGATAAACTCACACCAAACTCTTTCAGGACAGCTCTGGGTTCGATGACAGCCCTAGACCGATAGGCGGATGATTTGTACCAGGCAGGAGGCAGCCCGAGG
>CACJAW010000049.1 GCA_902591495.1 uncultured Pseudohongiella sp. | reverse complement strand
TTACCTCTTTGCTTATCCCGGAAGATTGCAGTGTTAAGGCGCATATAATCTGTAAAGAGAATGCAATACTCTGTGGCACTCCGTGGGTGAGTGAAGTTTATAAAAAAATTGATAACTCCATCCTGATTGAATGGAACTTTGAGGAAGGCACTTGCGTCGAAGTTGGCGATTCCGTTGCTTCTATTACGGGACAAGCAAGAACGATATTAACTGGCGAAAGGACGGCTCTTAATTTTCTTCAGACGCTATCGGGAACGGCAACTATCGTAAGAGAATATCTGATTGCGCTCAAGGGAACTAACACTAAGCTGTTAGACACTAGAAAAACCCTGCCAGGCCTCAGAGAGGCACAGAAATATGCGGTAGGGGTTGCTGGTGGGATTAACCATAGAAGGGGACTTTATGACGCTTACCTGGTTAAAGAGAATCATATTAAGTCTTGTGGGAGTATTTCAAAAGCATTAGAGGAAGCACGCAGATTGAGGCCAGATAAATTCTTGGAAGTAGAGGTACGAAATATAGACGAGTTTAAAGAGGCTCTTAGCTTGAAACCTAATATGATTATGTTAGACAACTTTCGACTATCGGACATGGAAAAGGCAGTCGCAATTAATTCGGGCTCTGTAAAGCTGGAAGTGTCTGGTGGGATAGATTTAGATTCGCTTGCAAATATCGCAAGAACTGGCGTAGATTATATATCCGTGGGAGCCTTAACCAAGCATTGTCGGGCAATTGATTATTCGCTGCTATTAATGTGAGAACTTATCACTTGAAAGGGTTAAAAAATGTCCAATAAACTAGTTCTTTTTTTTCTAACACTCACAGTATGTTTCCCTGGGCGCATCCTTGGACACGCGGGTAATTTAGATTTAAATGGTGGTCACTATTGGGGTCAGTCCTATCATTGTCATGTGAGTGCATGCGAAATGCCGGATACATTTGATTTTAGTAGACGCGCACGGGATAGCTTACTTACCGATTATCGGAAACGAGAAAAATTCTTTAATGAAGATGATTGGTCCTTTGAGGAAGACTTTGACGGAGATTGCCAATCGACACGACAAGAAATACTTATACTAACCAGTAGAGCAGATGTTCGTTACACCAACCCTAGGAATTGTGTAGTCAGAACTGGAGAATGGTTAGACGAATACACAGGAGAACTATTTAAAGTTGCGGTTAAATTAGAGGTAGATCACATAATACCTCGAATGTATGCTCACACCCACGGTGGGGATCGCTGGATGCCGGAAAAAAAGCTTGCGTTTGCTAATGACCCGCTCAACATCATGCTTGTTGAAAGAAGAGAAATTAGACGCAAGCGAGACCGAGGACCAAGTAGGTATCTCCCTCGAGACGAGTTTCAATGTGAATACGTAAGCCTTTGGAACCAGATTTCTGAAAAATATGATTTGCAGTTAAGTACGACTGATAGAAGCACAATTTCTAGGTTAAACGCTGATTGTTCTGAAGCTAATCTTCCGCAAGATCAGTAGCTGATTTACGCACTAGGCGGTTTCATTAAGGAGCTACAATAGCAATACTGTCCATGCCATTGTCGGGATCCAACTCAGATTCCCCTGTGGGAAATCCATTTTCAGACAGTATATAGGCAATTACATCGGTGTACTCCTCAAACATCAAGGACCCCGGGTTATCCGCAGGCATGGTACCCATGATTGACTCCCACAAATATAGCAATGGTTGATTGTTCCACGATCGAAGAGTATCTCGATAAAAACGCATGTTATGGCAGGTCTTGCATTGTGCATCGTAAACCACTTGACCCGCAGAGACTTGGGCTTCCGTAAACACGCCATCATTCACCGTCTTGTCTTGAGCCAGCCCTGTAAAGCCGAATGCTATAGTTGTTACAACAACAATGTATCGCAAACTTTTAATGCCACGTATCATCAAAAGACTCCTATTTCAAAAGACATAAAATTTTTCTTAGGTTAGTATCTCAAATTTAGTTACTGAGAACCTCTCTGACCATGTCTCAAACCTTAAACTACATCTGTGAAATTTTCAAGTGAAACTCGGGCAATAAGTTGTCACATTTAGTCGATTTAGTTAATGATTTCAATACGTTAAGCTGGAAACGAATAATCCTCAACCTGCTGATCGAAAACACTACAGAACAATATACTCTAATACGGATTCGGCAGTTAATATATCTACAAAAGTTTCAAAATTTATTCAGTAATTCCCAGTCTTATGTATGCTGGGATAACATAATAAAGAATAAGAAACTAATTTAACCGACTTTGAAGGTAAAATCTGTCACAAAATGCTAGCAATATTGATAACCTTTTCCTTCGGGGCCATTGTTGGAAGTTTCATAAACGTAGTCACTTATCGGCTACCATTAATAATTCAAAAAAATTGGACCCACCATTCAAGTAATTTCCTAAAATCCCAAGGAATTACTATCACAGACTTGGGAGATAAGGATGTGCCAGAGAGGTTTAATCTGCTTTGGCCACCATCTCATTGCCCTCATTGCAAACACAAAATCAAGCCATGGGAAAATATTCCTCTACTAAGTTATATTTTCCTCAAAACAAAATGCTCCAATTGCTCGAAAAATATCTCATATCAATATCCCCTAACGGAGTTACTAAGTGGGTTTTTGACGATGTTCCTTGTCTATAACTTTGGCTTATCTTTACTATCTTTTGCTTTAATGCTTCTAGTTTGGCCTTTACTTACAATAACTGTAATTGATTTCAATCATCAATTAATTCCAGACGAAATCACCCAGCCCCTTATCTGGCTGGGTTTGTTTATAAATGCAGCAGGTTTAAAGACTGAAGTAAGCCTACATCAAGCTGTTTTAGGGGCTATTCTCGGATATCTTTCACTGTGGACGGTCAATTGGATTTTCAAGTTGATTCGCGGTAAGGATGGGTTAGGACAAGGCGACTTCAAGTTACTAGCAGCAATAGGTGCATGGTTGGGGTGGCAATGTCTGGCAGCAACAATTATCCTTTCGTCATTGTCAGGGGCAATTGTCGGAATTTATATGGTTACAGCTCTTGGTAGAGATAAGAACCTTTCTATACCTTTCGGACCGTACCTCTCCGCAGCCGCTTTTATTTTCATTATATGGGGTCCCCAGATAAACAATTTCTACTTTACTAATATATTAGGGTGAACCATGTTTACTGTAGGCTTAACCGGCGGAATAGGTAGCGGTAAAACAACCATAGCTCGTTTTTTTCTAGACCAAAATATAGAAGTGATAAATGCCGACGAAATAGCCAGAAAGGTCGTGGAGCCGGGAACAGCCGCTCTATCGAAAATACAAGAACGGTTTGGTAGCGATATACTAATTAACGAAAAGAGTTTAAACAGGTCTCTTCTTCGAGAGAAAATTTTCAGAGATAACAGCCAAAGAATTTGGTTAGAGAACCTATTGCATCCCCTCATCGAGGAGGAGATTACTAATTTGATAGTAGTAGCTGTTTCTCGATACGTGATCTTAGAATCACCCCTGTTATTTGAGACAAATCAGCACAAGTTAGTTAATCGTACCCTTGTTGTTGACGTTTCCCCAAAGGTTCAACTCGAACGCGCTATATCAAGAGACGGCGGGTCTGAAGGAACCATCAAAGCTATAATGGATTCTCAAATATCAAGGGACGATCGTATACGTTTGGCCGATGACATAATAGACAATGAGAAAAACTTCCAATCAGTCCAAACACAACTTAAAAAGTTTCACAAAAACTATCTTAATTTGGCCAACAAAAATGACTAATTTTAAAGTAATAGATTGTCCTGCATGCGGAAATCCAGCTAAGTGGAGTGAAGACAATAAATCAAGACCATTCTGTTGCGAACGCTGCAAGTTAATAGATTTTGGCGACTGGGCGAATGAAAATCATTTAATTGAAGGTGAAACAATAAATCGATACCTGGATGAGGAGAGCGAAGATATTCAATAAAAAAGGTTTATAGAAAGTCCTACCTCCAGTATCTTAAAGTTCTTATTAAGTACGTGAATTACGATATGCTCCGCCCGATTTAAGAAGTCTAATTATTTCCTTATTTGCCTCGGGAAAATCTTTGAAGTTCAACGACTGCACTTTGCGCCATTCTACAGTTTGTCCTTCAGCTCCCACTGGTATTTTCGAAAACTCAGTAATCATCCAGACATCTAAAATAACTGAATATTCTTTGTAATCATGTTTTATCTTTAAAATGGGAGAGTAAGACTCTAGTTGAATGCCTATTTCTTCCATAAACTCTCTTTCTAGCGCCGACTCTATGGTTTCGTCTTTTCCTTTTTTACCCCCTGGGAACTCCCATAAGCCGCCTTGATCCTTATTCTTCGGTCTGTAAGATACCAGAACTTCATCCCTAGCGTTGACAATTACTCCAACCGCAACATGAATAGAATTTAACATTTAAATAGTCGTTCTTAACTGCGATAATCCGCGTTAATTCTCACATAATCGTGAGAAAGATCTGAAGTCCAAACTGCTTCTTGCATATTTCCTCGGCCAAGTTCAATGGAAATAATAAATTCATCTAGTTCCATAACTGATTTACCTTTTTCTTCTGTATAAGTCTCCTCCAAATTTCCCTTGGTAACGATTCTAACGTCTCCAATATCAATATTTACGTTATTAGTATCCAAGCCATCTAAACCGGCCCTACCTATCGCTGCTAATATTCTTCCCCAGTTGGCGTCTGACGCAAAGAGTGCAGTTTTAACCAAGAGTGATTCTGCAACACAGAAAGCTACCTTTGCACATTCTCCCGTGTCTCTGCCTTCTTTTACTACAACAGTAATAAACTTAGTGGCGCCTTCTGCATCTTTAATTAGTTCTTTAGCTAATTGCTGAAAAACTGATTTCAGACATGCAATGAATTTCTTCTTATTTATATCATCCAGCTCGGCAATTGGTACTCCGGATTTACCCGTTGCCACAAGCATTGCGGCGTCATTTGTTGAAGTATCTCCATCTACAGTGATCCGGTTAAACGATTCGTCTACCAACTCACTAATCATTTCATCCAGTAACTCCCTCTCTATGAGGGCATCTGTAAATACAAAGCTCAACATTGTCGCCATATTTGGACGTATCATTCCAGATCCTTTGGCGAATCCGGTAATAGTCACCACGCTGTCTGCCAACTTAACCTGCTTAGAAAGCAGTTTCGGTCTAGTATCGGTTGTCAGAATCCCTATTGCTGCGTCTTTCCAGTTTTTTTCATTTAACCGATCTAAAGCTTCAGGAACTACGGTCGTAATTTTCTTAACCGGCAACTTTTCACCAATCACGCCAGTAGAAAACGGGATTACCTCCTGGATATCTAACCCTGCACATTCCGCAACTATTTGGCAACATTGAAGGGCGTCCTGCAAACCACTCTCACCTGTTCCTGCATTGGCGTTACCAGTGTTAATAATCAAAACTCGGGGATCATTGGAGGAAAGGTGCGACTTGGCGATTACTATAGGGGCAGCACAGAAGGCATTTTTTGTAAAAACACCAGCACTTTTACTTTCCTCCGTAAGCTCGATGAGAACTAAGTCAAGTCTATCTTGATAACGTATCCCCGCACTGATCGCTGATAACCTGACACCAGCTACGTCGTGGATCTTACCGCATAGACCTTTACCTACTGCCATATTTATCCAATCTTCCCACAACATAGTTTAAATTTTTTGCCAGATCCACAAGGGCAAGGATCGTTTCTTCCAACTTTTGGCAAATCTCTGACAAATGGACTTCGTTTTTCCTCACCTTGCTTCGATCTAGCGTTACCAGAAGGTTCAACCTTACCTCTTTGATCATCCGATAGTGCTGATACTGACTGGTGTTGATAGTTTACACGAGATCGAGCATTTTCCTCTTCTCTTTGTCTATCGATCGCATCTGCCGAGTCCTCCTGCTTGATTTGAATATGGCTTAATATTTTGATCACTTCTTGTTGAAGCGTACTCATCAACTCGGTGAATTGAGCAAACGCCTCGCGCTTGTATTCTTGTCGGGGATTCTTGCCCCCATAACTGCGTAGAAAAATACCCTGCCTTAGCTGATCCATTGTGGCTAGGTGTTCTTTCCAAAGTCTGTCTAAAATCTGTAATGTAATTTGCTTTTCAAATTCTCGCATTCGCTCACCAATCACGTCACACTTTTCAGAATATTCATTGCAAAGAACTTCAGTGATTTTTTTCTTTAATTCGTCTTCATATAGGCTTGTATTCTGATCAAGCCATTCTTGAATAGGTTGATTCGAACCAAAATCTTTCTCAATTGCGCTAGATAGCCCATCTATATCCCACTGTTCGGGAATGCTCTGCGGTGGAATATAGCTATCTACAAGCAGATCAACCACTTCCTCGCGCATACCGTCTAAAAGTTCAGTTATGTTATTACTTTTCATTAGTTCGTTTCGTTGCCTATAGATTATTGTTCTTTGGTCATTAGCAACATTGTCATATTCAAGTAATTGCTTCCTGATATCAAAGTTTCTACCTTCAACTTTGCGCTGCGCTTTTTCAATTGATCGCGTCACCATCCCTGCCTCAATCGCTTCTCCCCTCTCCATGCCCATTTTTCTCATGAAATTTTTTACACCATCACTGGCAAAGATACGTAACAAATTATCTTCCATGGACAAGTAGAACCGGGAATAACCTGGATCTCCCTGCCGTCCAGAACGACCTCTTAACTGATTGTCTATGCGGCGCGACTCATGTCTCTCTGTGCCTATTATGTGGAGCCCGCCAGCTTTAATGACTTGATCGTGTCGTTTCCGCCAGTCTTCTTTTATTTCAGCAATTCGCTGCTCTGAAGGATCCCTTAGTTCAGCCACCTCTGATTCCCACTTCCCACCTAAGACAATATCAGTTCCGCGACCCGCCATATTTGTTGCGATGGTTACCGCACCCGGACGACCTGCTTGCGCAATTATTTGAGCCTCTTTCTCATGGAATTTGGCATTCAATACTTTGTGGTCTATCTTCTTTTCTGATAAATATTTCGATAATGTTTCTGAAGTGTCGATGGAAGCTGTACCAACTAATATAGGGGCACCTTCATCCCTAATACTGATAATATCTTTCAGGATCGCTTCAAATTTTTCTTCCATTGAAAGATAAATTAAATCATTAGCATCTTTTCTTACCATGGGTACATTTGTTGGTATAACCACCACATCTAAGCCATAAATCTGACTAAACTCAAAAGCCTCTGTATCAGCCGTGCCTGTCATGCCAGATAGCTTTTTGTAAATCCGAAAATAATTTTGAAACGTGGTTGACGCGAGAGTCTGACTCTCGCTCTGGATAGTCAAGCCTTCTTTAGCTTCCAAGGCTTGATGGAGACCCTCAGATAATCGCCTGCCTTCCATTGTTCGGCCCGTATGCTCATCTATGAGAACTATTTGTTTATTCTGGACAATATACTCTGTATCTCTCCTGAATAAATTATGAGCTTTCAAACCAGCATGAACATGATGAAGAAGAGAAAGGTTCGTCGCTGCGTAAAGCGACTCTCCTTCTGTCAGAAGCTTCTTATCTATTAGTAAATCCTCGACATATTCATGACCGGCCTCAGTAAGTTCAACTTGTCGACTTTTCTCATCAACTGTAAAGTGGCCAGTATCCTCTGGAACATAATCCTTTTCCATCATCTCCATCTTTGATTTTTCTACCTTTCTACCTTTTTCTAAACGAGGAACAAGCTTATCTATTGCAACATAGAGCTTTGAGCTGTCCTCGGCAGCTCCAGAAATTATCAATGGCGTCCTTGCTTCATCAATTAAGATAGAATCAACCTCATCGACAACCGCGAAGTTTAGATCCCTCTGCATTTTTTGATCTAGCCTGAAAGCCATGTTGTCTCGGAGATAATCAAACCCAAACTCATTGTTCGTACCATAGGTTATATCAGACTCATATCCTCGTTTTTTTTCTTCAGCAGACTGGCCAGCTTTTATTACACCAACAGTAAAACCAAGGAGCTCAAATATTGGACGCATCCAATCTGCATCACGCTGAGCAAGGTATTCATTTACCGTTACAATATGCACTCCTAATCCGCTTAATCCATTAAGATATGCCGGCAAAGTCGCAACCAAGGTCTTTCCCTCTCCTGTACGCATTTCAGAGATGTTTCCTTCATGCAGTACCATTCCTCCTATCAATTGAACATCAAAAGGCCTTAACCCGATAGCCCGCTTTGATGCTTCTCTAACAACTGCAAACGCCTCAATCAAGAGGTCATTAAGTGATTCACCCTTCTTATATCGTTCTTTAAATTCTTGAGTCTTGTTTCCAAGTTGTTCATCCGTCAGCGATAAGAGAGAATCCTCGAGCTCATTAATAGCTTTCACGCTCCGATTCATTTTTTTAAGCTTTCTGGCGTTGCTACTACCAAAAATTCGTTTCAATATATTCATATAGGCTTTTTGTTTGGTAAATAAATTGTTTTGTTTGTTGAAATGGGTATTCTAATAGTGAGAGCTTGAATAAAGCAGTTGAAACTACAGTCGTAACTTGGAGAATTTATCTATCTGTTCGATTTATGTAAGACGAAGGGTCAACCACCCTGCCATTCTTATAAATTTCAAAATGTACATGAGGTCCGGTTGACCGTCCTGTTGATCCCACTGAAGCTATGCTTTGTCCTTTTTTGACGACATCTCCAACGCTAACGAAAAGCTTTTCTGCATGTGAATATCTCGTTGTAAAACCCTTGCCATGATCAACTTCAACAGTGAGGCCATATTTTGATTTAGGGCCTGACCAAACTACTACTCCAGCAGCGACTGTATCGATCACAGAACCTGGTCGTCCGTTAGTGAAATCGATTCCTTTATGAAAAGATAATTTTCCCGTAAAAGGATCAGGTCGTTGTCCAAAATTTGAAACAATCCATCCGTCTTCAAGTGGTTTCCCCGCAACAAAGAGATCAGATTCTATTTCACGGTCTAAAACAATATCTCCAAGAACCTTCAACTGACTCTCTCTATCCTCTAATGTCCTCTCCAAACGTTCAATTTCTATCCCTAATTCAAAGAGTGAATAACTGGTTTGTTGAGCGTCTCCTAAACCACCAACCCCAATAGGACTTTCGAAGTCAAACTCGCCTTCATCTAATCCTGTTATATGTGTCACTCTCAGACCCATAGCATCGAGTCTAGAAAGTTGGGTCTGCAACGAGGCTAAACGGATCGTCAAGGCCTCAATATGTTGCTGAGATTTTCCTTTGATTTCGGCTAATGATAACTCCTGGTTTTTCAGTTGTCGGTCCCATTTTTGAGCACTGTCGGGACTCACATAATCTCCATTATGGGAAATTGATAATTGAAAACCGAAATATCCCAAGGCGAAAGGCGCTCCAAGAAAGCAAAAGGAGAGTACGCCTTTTAGCCATCCTCTTAATATAACTGTCTTTGTACGACCATGATGCTGATCGATCAGAATTACTTTCATAAACCAAACTGTGTTTTGTTTTAGTCCTAGCTGGATGTACAGAAAAACGCGAGGGTACGTTAGCTTGTTATATCTTTAATTAAAACAGCAGGTTGAAGAACAAATTCTATCAAGCCGCCAGCACTGGTTTCATATAGGATATCGGCACACTCGTCTCTCTATCGAAGCTCACAATTTCCCACGCGTCTTTATTTTCTTCCAACATTCTTAATAAAGCATTATTCAAAGCATGTCCAGATTTATATCCTTTAAATTCTCCGATAAGACTGTTACCCAGAAGGTATAAGTCTCCAATTGAATCCAAAATTTTGTGCTTTACGAATTCATCTTCGTAGCGCAATCCATCCTCATTTAAAACTTTATAGTCACCTACTGCTATAGCATTATCCATACTGGCGCCAAGTGCTAAATTTCGATTTCTCAATTCTTCAAATTCATGCATAAACCCAAAAGTTCGTGCTCTACTCACTTCTTTTACAAACGAAGTACTTGAAAAATCAATGGTCGCACTCTTTGTATATTTCTTATATACAGGATGGTCGTAAAGTAGAGTATAAGTAACCTTAAATCCATCAAACGGATCCAAACTCACAGACTTCCCATGCTGCTCGAGACTTATGGGTCGCTTAATCTTTATAAATTTTTTCAACTCAGTTTGTTCTTCAATCCCAGCTGACTGTATAAGAAATACAAAGGGGCCTGCACTTCCATCCATGATCGGAACTTCTGAAGCACTGACATCAACATAACAATTGTCAATTCCTAAGCCACTCATAGCAGACATCAGATGTTCTACAGTTGAAATTCTGACTCCATCCTTTACCAAAGTAGTGGATAAGGTTGTATCACCGACATTCGAAGCCTTTGCCTCAATAACTACGATTGGATCTAGATCGATCCTTGTGAAAACTATTCCTGTGTTTACAGGAGCAGGACGTAAAGTCAAATAAACTTGCTCGCCCGTATGAAGCCCCACGCCAGTAGCACGTATGATATTTTTGAGCGTTCGTTGATTGAGCATTTGCAAAGCCTTAATTGTTTTGAATTATCGGAACGAAAAATAACTGTCAACACTCTCAAATATCTACTAACATTTTCGGATTTGAGAATTGTAACCAATATTGCTTCAAATACCTACCTCAGGGATGCCGAGGAAATCGATCCTTAAAAATCCAAATAACACTGATTAACTCAAAAATTCCCGATATAAGCTTGTATTTTTGATTTTTAGATCGTTAATTAGTCAGCTTGACGTCTCAAAAAAGCTGGTACATCTAAGTAGTCTAAATCAGTATCGGTGTTAATCGCCGTGTTCCCTGCACGACTTGTCTCAACCGCTTCTTTATTTCTCATAAAAGGCGGCCTCTCTAATTCATCATAATCCGGCATACCATTACTATTCAAAGTGTTGTCTATAACTTTGGTTGGCTTTTTGTTCTCCTGACCCAGACCTGTCGCTACAACAGTAACTCTAATTTCATCGTTAAGTTCTGGGTCTATTACGGTACCAACCACTACAGTCGCATCATCTGATGCAAACTCTTCAATTGTGTCTCCCACCTCTGAGAATTCACCTAAGGACAAGTTTTCTCCTGCAGTAATGTTTACAAGTATGCCTTTTGCTCCTTGAAGATTAATATCCTCTAACAATGGACTGCGAATCGCGGCTTCAGCTGCTTCTCGAGCTCGATCTTCTCCCGTTTTCCCTAGCCCGCTCCCCATCATTGCCATACCCATTTCAGACATTACAGTTTTTACATCAGCAAAATCCACGTTTATCATACCTGGGTGAATGATAAGATCTGCAATACCTTTTACCGCTCCTAATAAGACATCGTTTGCCGCTTTAAACGCCTCAAGCAAAGACGACTCTTTACCAAGAACGTCAAGTAATTTTTCGTTAGGAATCGTTATTAATGAATCAACACTATTAGAAAGCTCCTGAATACCTTCTTGTGCAATTTTTAGGCGCTTTTTACCTTCAAAAACAAAAGGTTTTGTCACAACAGCTACTGTCAAAATACCCATATCTCTGGCAACCTCAGCAACAATCGGCGCTGCACCTGTCCCTGTGCCACCCCCCATGCCAGCAGTTATAAATACCATATCAGCACCGGACAGAATCTCTGCAATTTCATCTCTATCTTCAAGAGCTGCCTGTCTGCCAACCGCAGGATTAGCTCCTGCTCCAAGACCTTTAGTTATGCCGCTTCCCATTTGAAGTATGGTTTTTGCATTCAGGTTATTTAGAGCTTGAGCATCTGTGTTAGCGCATATAAATTCTACGCCATCAACCTGGTTACTTATCATATGATGAACAGCATTTCCTCCCCCACCTCCTACACCAATTACCTTTATAACTGCGTTTTGTGGAATATTCTCGACTAATTCAAACATATATAGTCTCCTTAAGGTTCACATCTCTTGATTTTTAGCAAAAATAAATGCTCATTTAAAATTGACCCTGGAACCAACTTTTCATTTTTCCCACGATCTGATTTTCGGTATCTCGATTTACAACCGGATCTTCTTCTTGTTGTTGCTTAACACCATATTGAAGCAACCCCACGCCGGTCGAATATATTGGGTTCTCTACAATATCGGATAGACCTGTAACGCTGTGTGGTG
>CACJAW010000048.1 GCA_902591495.1 uncultured Pseudohongiella sp. | reverse complement strand
ACATCATAATCCCAAAGACCATGATGCACCGTTTGGAAATGCCAGATTCTTTCCCCAGTTTCTACATCGAGAGCTACTATTGATTCTGCAAATAAGTTTTCACCTAAGCGAAACCCTCCCCAGTAGTCATTAGTAGGCGTGGAGGTCGGCAAGTATACAATTCCTGCTTCTTCATCAGCAGACATATATGTCCAAACATTGGTATTTCCTGCAACACGCCAAGAATCGTTCTCCCAGGTTTCATTACCGAACTCTCCTGCCTGAGGAATAGTATTGAAACGCCACTTGAATTGACCGGTGTAGGCATCATACGCACGGACATGTCCTGGCGGACTTCTGTTATACATGGGGTAGTCATAAATTTTTGACCCAACTACCACGGTTGACCCAACTGCAATTGGCGGCGCACCGTGAGTAATGTTGTTCATTTCAAACTCAAACCTGCCGAAGTTTTCTCGTAGATCGACATAACCATCATCACCAAAATTAGGATCAGGTTGACCAGTTTCAATATCAACGGAAACTAGTTGCTTCCCCGACGTTGCTATAAACAAACGTTCGATATTTCCATCAGTCCAGTATTCGATACCTCTGGTTTGCAGTGGGGAAAATAGCGGCGGGCCATATTCATAACTTTTGGGATCGAATACCCAATGCTCTTCACCAGTTACGGGATCAAGTGCAGAAATCAAACCGTGGTTGCTATTAACATACATGACCCCATTGATAACTAAGGGCATTGCACGATAGTCTCCAGTGGGATAGGCCAATTCTTCTGGTAATTCTAAATCGGGACTGCGGTAACGCCAGGCCACTTCCAACAGCCCGAAATTACTGCCATTAACCTGATCCAATGGAGAGTATTTTTCTGAGCGATGATTGCCGCCGTGATGTCGCCAGTCGCCTATCGGGGTGGTGTTCTTTTGATTTCCTTCCGGTGAGCAAGCCAATAATAAAATCGTACCTAACAGCAGAATAAAAAGATTTCGCATGGCTTGCTTCCTTTTCAGTTTCCTGCTTTTTTAGCTTCAGCTTCCTGAACTCTCGCCCCCATTAGGGCTCCTACCATACTGTAATTACCTTCATGGCAAGCATATTCATAGATATGCCCAGAGTCGTCTCGTATGAGGGAAAACTCCCCTCTAAACTCATCAGTATAATACTCTGGGTCTCTGACTGTGTACTGATAATGAAGCTCAGTCTCAGATACTCTCGAAAAGCGTTCGATTACCTTAGCTTTAGAACTTATCAACATAGGTCTGCCAGTGGTTGCCCTGTGGGGTATTGTGTCATTGTAGTGAGTTGTTTCGACAACCAATGTTTCACCTTCCCAATGGCCAACAGAGTGCCCCTCAAAAGTCCGAATAGCATCCGGTCTCTTTGCCCCATCCATGTGAATAACTCGCAGAGGGGAATTTTCCTCGCCAACAATTGCTATCTTGTCTAAGGTTTGCACAAAGCCAAGATAGATTTGATAAGGAAAGCCTCTCATCGGTGGTGCTCCCCAGCCTTCAAGACAACGCTCAACTCCTGGGCGTCTCTCTGGGCCCTCATAACCTTCGCCAATAAAGTAATTAAAGGATGAATTTTCGATACCGCGCTCGTTAAAAGGCAACTTTCCATCATCGGGATATACCAACACTGACGATCTAAACTCTCCCATAACTGTGACCAGCTGCTGAGGGCCAAAAATGTCAATATCAGGGTCCGTATTACCAGCAAATATGGCATCGGTGGATGCGTCAAGAAAACCCTTCGCATACTCAGGTGTAAGCACTAACGGCATGCCATCGTATCTTTCTAACGGTGTACTAAATCTAATTCCCCAAGACCCTTGAAAATCTGGCTGTCCATACTCTGTTTTGGGTACTGTATAACTATCTGCAGCGTATCCTGAACCAAATAAACCACAAAACAATGTTAAGGCCAGTGCTGCTCCTTCTCTGACATGCATAATATCCACCCTTCCCTTTTAAAGACGCATAAAGATTAACAAATAATATCATCAATATCTTATTTTTCGTTTTAATTTTATTTAAGCACTAAACTTCTTAGCCGACTTTAAAAGAGATGATATTCATTTTCATTCTCCAATGTGAGGAGATAGTTCATTTATAAGTCACTTTATTCCAATTAGTTGATTCATGAATACAGTTGAAATTTTTGGTTTATGTACTGGTACGCTCTCCATTGCATTATTAATAAAGCAAAATATCTGGACTTGGCCTATTGGAATAGCTTACACATTAGCGTCTCTTCATATTTTTTTTACGGCTAAGTTATATGCAGATTTTGCTTTGCATATTTTCTTCTTAATAATGAGTTTTTATGGATGGTATTATTGGTCACAAGGTAAGAATAATCATGATCTTGAGCTGCCAGTCAGTAGTGAGAGTAAAAAGGTACTCGCATATTCCATATTCATTTGCGTACTCGCTATTAGTCTCACTGGAAATTTATTTACTATATACACGGATGCAGACCTACCGTACTTGGACAATGCAACAAGTGTTCTGAGTATTCTCGCTATCTGGCTTCAAGGCAGAAAGAAGATAGAGTGCTGGATATTTTGGTTTATAATTGACATCCTTTCAGTGGGAATATATTTCTACAAGGAGTTATATTTGTATAGTTTGTTGTATTTAATATATGTGCTCATGGCCTTTCTTGGATATAAGGCATGGCTTGAGAGTTATCGCAATGATCAAAGAAATAGTCGTTGTAACAGGACCTGAATCTTGCGGTAAGACAACTCTGGCAAGACAACTTGCGGATCGTTGGGAAGCTCCTCTCGTTAATGAAGCTGCTCGCAGCTATCTGCAAAATAAAGATTCCTATCAAGAATCAGATTTACTGGAAATTGCAAAACTCCAAAACGCAATGGAGCAGAAAAAAACTGTACTATCAGCAGAAAAATTAGTATGCGATACTGATTTGTTAGTGATCTTAATATGGAGTGAGTTCAAGTATGGAAGCTGCGATCCATGGATCCGTGAAACTTTAGAAAATTGTTTTAATCAGAAATCATTCAACAGACATTACATCTTATGCGATCCAAAGATACCTTGGCAGAAAGATCGACTCAGAGAAAATCCTCATAACCGTGAAGAATTATTTGCTGTGTATTTAAAAAAGCTTAAAGATTATAAATTAGAGCACAGTGTGGTTAGTGGCACATCAAAGGAACGGTTGAAACAAGCTTTAGACCGCTTTAAATACAAATAGTAACCTTGGTATAATATTTCCAAAATATTTGCGTTATACATTCCTGAGGGGTGGCTTCGGCCTGAGAATTTTACCCTTTGAACCTGATCCAGATTATACTGGCGTAGGAATAGGAAGCTTCTTTATCTATAGAGAGTTCTTTTCCTCCGTTGCCTTAATCTATTTCTCTATAGATATCGGAGCGATGCTATGCTTAGAATTTTGGTAACCTTCTTTTGCCTCTATTTTTCTTTTAATTTCAGTTTTGCACAGGAGCAAGAATCTCCCGGAATCGAAGAAATTATTGTCAATGCGGACTATCGCCTGTCCGACCTAAATGACATTCCAAGTAGTGTGATAGTCTTAGACGAGAATCTAATTCAAAACAGGAATGCTCAACACCTAGAGGAGATACTCCTTAATGCGCCTAATGTTAATTTTTCCTCTGGGAGCTCCCGAGCGAGGTTTTTTCAGGTAAGAGGTATCGGCGAGCGAGGTCAATTTTCAGAGCCATTAAACTCTTCGGTTGGAGTAATAATTGATGGTATAGACTTCAGCGGTATTGGAAATGCCTCCATGTTATATGACATAGATCAGGTAGAGGTATTTCTTGGTCCACAGGGAACTCGTTACGGCTCCAACGCACTTGCCGGGCTCATAAGTTTACAAAGTAAAGCGCCTACGAAGGACTTGAGCTATGGACTCAAATTAGAGAGCGCCGACTACAACAGCGATGGCCTGGGCGGTTATCTCTCTGGACCACTGTCGGAGCGGTTTAGTTACCGTCTCTCCGCGCAACAGATTAAGTCAGATGGATTCAACATGAATCGGTTTCTGAATGATGAGACAAACACAAGAAACGAGCGTGTAATTCGAGGAAAAATTAAGGGGAAATTACTTGATGATGTTGAATTAGATTTAACCGTAAGCACAATTAAGCTCAATAATGGATATGACGCTTTTTCTCTTGATAATGACCGTAATACTTTGTCTGATCAACCCGGGTCTGATATGCAAGATTCTGAGCTGCTTAGCGCAAGAATAACAGTTTCTCGTTTCAAGAATTTTACCTTTGATACGTTATTTGGTTATGGAGATTCACGCACAGAATACTCCTATGATGAGGATTGGGCTTATGATGGGTTCCACCCTTGGGGTTACTCTTCTACTGATCAATACAATCGGGATAGAAGTACAGGAAGTACTGAATTTAGATTCACTTCTTCTGAAGAAGGTAAAATCCTTTTTGATACGACTGATTGGGTCTTTGGTTTTTACTATCTTGGGCAAGAAGTGAATTTAGAGCGGATATATACCTTTTTATCTCAGGATTTTATAAGCAGGTATGATACAAGACGTTTGGCTATCTATGGTGAGACAGACACACAGCTTAGCAATGACTGGAATTTAACGGTAGGAATGCGTGGCGAGAGATTCTCTGCAGATTATCATGATTCTAGTTTGGTAAATTTCAGACCTTCAGAGAATCTCGTAGGTGGGAGGGTAACTTTAACGTATAACACAGAAGCTAATACTCTGATCTACTCAACTATTTCAAAAGGCTACAAAGCAGGTGGTTTTAATATTGATGGTACCTTAGATCGTGACTTGAGGAATTTTGATTCTGAAGGATTGCTAAATTATGAAATTGGTTTCAAGGGAATGCTTTTCGAGAATCGGTTCCAAACACAAATAGCACTTTTCTTTATGGATAGAGATGATGTTCAAATTTCAAGTTCTTTAGTCCGTACACGTGATGATGGAAGTTCAGAATTTATTGATTACATTGGCAACGCTGCTGCCGGATCTAATTATGGGTTGGAATTTTCTGGCAATTTTAAGGCAACTGAAAGGGTTGATTTTTATGGTTCGTTAGGGCTTTTGCAGACACGGTATGATGACTTCATCAACTCTGCCGGAGATAATCTCGAGGGAAGAGAGCAGGCTCATGCTCCATCTTATCAGTATTCTCTGGGCGCAAATATTCAGTTAGGAAACAACGTAGACTTTGGCTTAAATATTCTAGGAAAGGACAGCTTCTATTTCTCGGATAGCCATGGAGTACAATCTAACGCCTATCATTTAATCAACGCAAATCTCAGTTACTCATGGGAAAATTGGAAGGCAATGTTATGGGGAAGAAACCTAACTGATGAAGACTACTTTGTTCGTGGATTTTATTTCGGGAATGATCCAAGAGATAATTATCTGTCGAAAGGTTATACTCAGCTTGGAGAGCCTGCACGTGTTGGCGTTACTATAAACTTGGATTTTTAAATTATTATAGGTTGTTTGCTGAATGTAAAAAGGTTGTGAGTAAAAAGCCGTTTTTAAAAGGGTAATAAAAAGTCACTGATAAGAAAATATTTCTCTTCTTCATTGATCGACTACTCCTCGAACTCCAGCTCTTTTGCTTGCGCCTTCGATCAGCCCTTGTTCCTTAATTTCTTCTATAAATTCATTCACAAGAGACATTTTGATTTTACGCCCGATAGGAATTCCTAAAGCGAACTCATCCACAGTAAAATAGCCATCTAAGACGCGAGACCCGGGTAGCTGGTCTGATATTTGAAAAAGGTTTCCTTTATTCGCGGAGAAAACATCGACAGCACCAGAGCTTATTAAATCGGCGGCTTGCGGCATGCCAATTTCGACCAATTTCTCATCTGACAAAATACCCGCCACTCGAGAAATGACTGACCCTCCCGACGGTACACCGACTCGAATCCCAGGTCGATCAACTTCATTCATGCTCTTAATAGGCGAATCAGCGGGAACTAAAAAGCCTTGCTCTAAACTAAGATAGGTTTCACTGAATTTCATAATTTCCTCGCGACTTGAAGACCGCGCAATGAAGGCAACGTCCCAGTTGCCCGATTCGATGTCATCAACTAGGAGCTTTGGTGTTTTATAGATTACCGGCTCATAGGGAATACCTAAACGACGAGCTAATTCCTTGCCAATCTCGTACCCCACGCCTTTCATTTCTCCAGTTGTAGGGTGAACGATCACGTTTGTTGGGCCACCGAGATAAAGAGAGGCACGAAGCTTCCCTGTTGGCGCTAAGGAATCCAGCAAGTCTTGAGAGGACAATAATTGAGCATTAGTCGAAACCGATACGCAGAGGAGGTTCATTGTTATCAATAGTTTATTCATAAATCATCTTGGTGGATTTAATGATAATTAATGTTGGATACTATCCAGAATGCAGTCTAAACAGCACTAAAACTTGGCCATTCTACTATCACTTACACTATGTTCTAATCTTTTTCTTGGGTGATATTTCTAATAAACAAAAGGTAAATCGATTTAAATATTTAAGGAAAAATTGTTAGGAGTATTTTTTCTGTATCTATGATAATTAGTTAAACATCCTTGGATCAACTTTTAGTTACTAAAAGCTTTTATTAAACCAAACCTACTCTTAACCTTTGTAGCTACTAAAATCTTAGTTACAATCTTTCTGTGCATTAAGTTTACTGATTAAGGTCCTCATATGATGACAATAAAGAAATGTCTATTCCCCGTAGCTGGTTTTGGAACACGTTTTTTACCAGCAACCAAAGCAGTGCCGAAAGAAATGCTTCCGATTGTTACAAAACCACTGATTCAATATGGCGTAGAGGAAGCGATGTCGGCAATGATTGATGAAATGGCTTTTGTAACCGGCAAAAATAAGAGGGCGATTGAAGATCACTTCGATATTAACTATGAACTCGAAAATGCGATTTCTGGTACCGAAAAAGAAACTCTGATAGAAAGCACGCGAAATATTATAAATAACTGTTCGTTTGTTTATAAAAGGCAAACTGAAATGTTGGGACTAGGTCATGCGATATTGATAGGTGAGGCAATGATTGGAAGTGAGCCTTTTGCTGTCATTCTGCCAGATGATCTTTGTTTTGGATCTGAATTAAGCGTGATTGATCAAATGGTAAAGCTATATGAGCAATACAATTGCAGTGTCATCGCGATTGAAGAAGTACCCAGGGAGGAAACTCATCGTTATGGAGTAATAGCGGGTGAGGAGGAAAGCGCCGGTATTTTTAGAGTTAGCGATATGGTTGAAAAGCCTTCGGTAGATGTTGCTCCAAGCAATTTAGCTATAATCGGCCGGTATGTTTTAACTCCAGATATATTTCCCATCTTGAAAAATACTCCTCCTGGAAAAAATAACGAATTACAGATTACAGATGCACTCCGCACTCAAGCTAAGGAAGGAAATGTTATAGGCTATAAGTTCAAGGGGCAGCGTTTTGATTGTGGCAGCATAGAGGGGTTTATTGAAGCAACAAACTTTGTCTATTCTAAAATTAAGGTTTAGTGATCACCAGCACAATAACTTCTTTTAGTTTTTTTCAGGATTATTCAACTCTAAGCACCCATATTGTGTGAGCGTGGGACTTTGTGTTTTTTTACTACTTGTGCGCTAATTTGGTGCGCATGATAGCTTTGACTGCTCATATCAAGTGCATAAATTCAACCATTATCGGGGTGAGCGATAGTAAACAATCAAAATCTAACATCAACCCTATGGTTTGATGTTTATTTCTTATTCTAAATATCAAATAAGAATAACAACTGGATAATTGGCCCGAAATTTGAAGGTAAAAGGCCATGATTAACCAAAATTACTACAAAAATTCTAATGTTATGGTCATAAGTGATCTTGATGGGAGCTTTCTGGCGCCGATAACGTATTCATTTGATGAGGCGCTACGAGGACTTAAATTCCTTCGGGATAGAAATATTGAGCCAGTTTTTTCTTCGAGTAAAACCGTTTCAGAGATATTAGCAATCCAGCGCAAAATTAAAAGTAGGGGACCTCTAATTTGCGAAAACGGTGGTGCGGTAGTAGAAACAAGACCCAACGAAAACTCTATGTTAAAAACTTTTGGTCGACCCAGAGCAGCCTGGATGCCACAGTTAATCAAGCTACGACAAGAACTTGGCCTAAATTTCCAGGGATTCTCTGATTGGTCTGTGTCGGAGTTGAGGGACAAGACTGGACTGTCAGAAATATCAGCTCTTGCCGCGAAGACCAGGAATTTCTCAGAACCAATAATTTGGGAAGACAGCGATACGAAGCTTGATTACTTTAAGGTCGAGTTGGAGCGCAACAATCTCATAGCAATAGAGGGTGGTCAATTCTTAAGTATTCAGAGTAATTATGATAAGGGGCGAGCTACCCGCTGGCTGAGATCTCACAATGGCAACTCTGATGCTTTGATAATTGCTTTGGGAGATGGATTGAATGACCAGACAATGTTATCCGAAGCTGATGTTGCTGTAGTTATCAAATCCCCTAAGTCACACTCATTGAAAGTCGAGGGACCACTGAGGGTTATACATACCGATAACACAGGTCCCCGGGGTTGGACTGAGGGGATATTTGAAGCATTTTTTACGCTTAGCTGCCTATCATCTATCTCATTGAAGATCGCATAGTGGGTGATTTTCATCAGAATGGTTTGGTCAGTACGCTCCATAATTTAGGTCAGCGCCCGATCGTTGAAATAGAGAATGAATTAAATCAGTTTAAAAGCGTAAGACCCATGGGGTTAGTACTTCCATCTTTATTCTCTGAATTAGAGGGGCCCGCTCTTTCAGGTATAGTGGATGAGATTACTAAGGTACCTTATCTAGAAGAAGTAGTAGTAGGTCTTGACAATGCGACCCAAGATGAATTCAAACATTCGCTTGATTATTTCTCAAGGTTACCTCATCACCACCGCATCCTTTGGAATGACGGACCTCGCTTATCTGCCATTGACAAAAAACTCAGGGGCATTGGACTTGCACCTACTCATAAGGGGAAGGGTAGAAATGTTTGGTACTGTTATGGCTATATATTGGCCTCAGGGCGTTCCGAAGCTATAGCACTTCATGACTGTGATATCTTAACCTATGATCGAGGCCTTTTGGCACGATTAATCTACCCTATCGCAAATCCCAATTTCAGTTACGCATTTTGTAAAGGATACTATTCTCGAATTGCAGGAAATAAGATATCAGGGCGAGTTATGCGTTTGTTTGTTACTCCGCTTATCAGGTCATTAAAAAAAGTATGTGGAAATTCAGAATTTCTCGATTACATGGATAGTTTTCGATACCCGCTTGCAGGAGAGTTCAGTATGAGAGCTTTTGTAATAAATGATCTGCGTATTCCTAGTGATTGGGGTCTAGAAATTGGTGTACTTTCTGAGATGAAACGAAATTATGCTACTAACAGGTTATGTCAAACAGATATTGCAGATATCTATGATCACAAGCATCAAGATCTATCTCTTAACGACCAGGAAAAAGGTCTATCAAGAATGAGTGTGGATATAGCAAAAGCTTTTTTCCGAAAATTAGCGACTAACGGTGAGGTTTTTTCATCAGAGATTTTCCGAACCATTAAGGCTACTTACTATAGGGTAGCTCTTGATCTAATAGATACTTATCACAATGACGCAATAATAAACGGACTTCACTATGACCGTCATACTGAGGAGCAAGCTGTTGAACTGTTCGCAAAGAATCTAATGATTGCTGGAGATGACTTTTTGGAAAAACCCATGGATAAGCCGTTCATCCCAAGCTGGAATAGGGTCATAAGCGCAATTCCAGATATTTTGGAGCAACTAAAAGAGGCTGTCGAAAATGATCGTAAAGAACACGACGGTAAATGTTAGATGTGGTAGAAGCAATTTCCGAACTTGAATTAGAACTGCGCTCTCGAGTAAGCGAGCATTTATCGGTTATTTACCCCAATCAAGATATCGATAGCCTAGCCGCAGATTTTGTATCAGAAATGGCTATGGGTAGAGTTATTCAAAAGCCCATTCCTCACAGAAATCACTGGGATCAAGGTGATGTAATTCTAATTACCTACGGCAACACAATAAAATGTGAAAATGAACTCCCTTTAATTACCTTGGATAGATTCCTTGATAAGTACCTGAAAGGCTATATTACATGTATTCACATACTTCCATTCTTTCCATTTAGTTCCGATGATGGATTCTCTGTAATAGATTACTCGTCAGTCAACCAGTCACTGGGAGATTGGGAGCACATTGAATCCATTAGTAAAAAATACAAACTTATGTCTGACGTCGTCATAAATCATATTTCCAGTCGCAGTCGATGGTTTGAAAATTATAAAAACGGAGATGACCCTGGGAAGGACTACTTTATCGAAGTCAATCCGGATGTTAATTTTGAAAAAGTTGTTAGGCCAAGAAATTCATCATTACTCACTGAGGTCAGAACTAGAGATGGCTCAAAGCATGTGTGGAGTACTTTTAGTAGTGATCAAATTGACTTAAATTTTAAGAATCCTAAAGTCCTTAAAGAGTTTATTCGAATTATAAGCGACTATTTGAATCATGGCATTTCAATATTTAGGATGGACGCGGTCCCGTTTTTATGGAAAGAACATGGCACCTCCTGTATCAATCTTTCTCAAACTCATGAGATAGTGAAATTATTCCATACATTAATAGAGTATTATTTTCCAAGTGCTTTACTCATTTGTGAAAATAATGTGCCGAGCAGAGAAAATTTGGCGTATTTCGGTAATGCAAATGAAGCACATATAATTTATAACTTTTCTTTCCCACCACTTTTAGTGCATGCATTACTGTCTGGGGACTGTAATCATTTAAAGACTTGGATGATGAGTTTGCCTCCAGCTCAGTCAGGAACCGCTTACCTGAATTTTATCGCCTCTCATGATGGGATAGGGCTTCGTCCGCTAGATGGTTTGTTATCTGATGACGAAATACAGAAATTGGTAGCAAAAACTGAAGACTCTGGTGGCA
This sequence comes from uncultured Pseudohongiella sp., assembly GCA_902591495.1. Taxonomy (GTDB): domain Bacteria; phylum Pseudomonadota; class Gammaproteobacteria; order Pseudomonadales; family Pseudohongiellaceae; genus UBA9145. Next base: position 1,821 of record CACJAW010000048.1, on the reverse strand, counting down.
AGGTTACCTACCGAAAATCTAGGGAAGGTTACGATAAACCATACGAGTTAAATGTTACTCTGTATGATTTGCTACAAAATTCATTTGAGGACAAATCTAATTCTTATGGTGTAGATCGATTCCTCTGCGCTCACTCTATTATGCTTGCACTAGAAGGAATTCCAGCTATTTACATTCAGAGCATGTTCGGAGCCCATAATGATATAAAAAGGTTCGAGCACACAAAACGTAACAGATCAATAAATAGACACATTTGGGATGAGTCTGAACTAGAGGAAGTGATAAATGGGTCAAATTTAATTCAGCAAAAAATCTTTATGGAAATTCGAAGATTACTTGCAATCAGGAGAAAACAAACGGCATTTCATCCTAATGCCACACAATATACTTTACACTTGGGTGATAGTATTTTCGCATTCTGGCGTCAAAGCATTAGTCGGGATCAAAGTATCTTCTGTATTAGTAACATTAGTTCAAAGTGTCAATCAGTGAACTTGAGAGATATCAATCTAATTAACACTGACGAATGGCATGATTTGATAAGTGGTCGGATTTACACAAATATTAATGAGCTATTAAAGTTACAGCCTTATCAAGTACTCTGGATCTCAAATTCAGCCTTATGAAATCGGGCGTTGCTCCTCTAATTTAAGAAGCTTCGGAGACACATCGTGATGGATCGGCTTCTGAAAGTACGCCAGTCATATTTTTTGAATGGATATAGTCTGCGGCTAGTTTCCCTGCCATGGGCCCACGTCCAAAACCGGATGAAGCTAGCCCGCTCACAATAAAAAGATTATCGCGAATGGGAATCTTCCCGATAAGGGGAGAGCCATCGATTGAGAAGGGCATGAGTCCTGCCCAAGATCGTGCTATTGGCAAATTTGCTACTAAGGGGACGACCTCAGCTGCGTGCTTACGATTCACTTCAATACCAGAAATATCAATATTAGTGTTATAACCTAGGCTTTCACGGTCGCCACCAAAAATAATCTCACCATTTTTTCTCTGTCGTCCATAAAGGTGACGTGTCGTTCTAATCCCACTTTTGTGTGTTAAATTTGGGGGCGTATTCTCATCAGCTCCATTGTTCATCGCCCACGCGTGACTGGAAATTGTGGAACCAATGGTATGAAGTAATCTAGTCGGCAAACTTTCTGTAGCCCACATTTGCCCGCGGATAGGAACAATAGGAATTTTTATGCCTAACATTTTGCCGACAGGATCGCTCCATGCTCCGGTCGCAAGAACTAAAGTCTCACACCGGAATTCACCCGCTTGGGTTTGTATTAAATAACCACTCGTGCTCATGGGTATAATGGAGACAACATTCTGACCCGTATTAATTAATGCTCCCGCCATCTCAGCTGCATGCGCAAATGCACGGGTAGATTTTATAGGGTCGGCCTGACCTCGTTGCGATCTATACAAATAGCCAGGCAGCTCACCATTAGCTTCAGGCTCAATGGCGCGAGCTTCTCTTGCCGAAAGTAGTTCTATTTCATAACCGTTGTTTCGTTGCGAGACAACGTCATCTTGGTAATATTCATATTGCTCATTGGTATGGATTGCGGTCAGGGTGCCAGAGAGTCGAAACTCCATATCGTAACCCATGTCTATTTGCATGCGTTTAAATATTTCTACGCTACCCGCAGTCAGATAGGAAAGAAGGTTAGGATTGTTTCCCCAGCCAGAACCTCCAAGGCCGCCCATATTCTGCCCTGAAGCTTCTGATGCTATTTCACCGCGCTCAAGAAGAATTACATCATGACCCTGTTCAGCTAAATGAAAAGCGGTTGAGGAACCGGCGATACCCCCGCC